>DHXK01000080.1:0-768 GCA_002413665.1 Legionellales bacterium UBA5158
GTGTATAAGAGACAGATGCTGATGAATTAGAATTAATAAAATTACAAAATGAACTAACAGAGTTAGCTGAAAAAAAGAAAATTTGGATATCTAATTTAACGACATTAATTAAAACAGATGTTGACATTTTATTTGATAATACTAATCACGACATTGAGTTGGTAGAGCAAGCATTTAATAAAATAATCTCAGGTGATTTGAAAGATGCAACAACTGATAAAGCATTGGCTAAAGATTTAGTTAATCTTTTAGAGTTATTAAGTATTCAAATGCCATCATCTCTTTATGAATTGGTAGTTAGAAATGATAAAGATAAAATTTCTTTACCCACGGTTAAACTTATTAAGCTAATGACTATCGCTATTTTAGAAGAAGTCTGCGCAGATAAAAAAATAGAAGCTGGTATGGAATCTGAAACAAAGCAGAGAATTGTTTTGGAGGATAATATTTTTTTTATACCAGGAAAAAAATACAGTTATTCTGAGTTACAAAATTTCATTCTGAAAATGATAGATGATCATAATATTACATCGAGCGGATGTGATATTTTCGAACATAGTTTGCTACTCTTTGCAAACATTACTGAATTCCCTGATTTTTGTAGATATTCTCCTACTCATACTGAAAATGTAGGTTTGTATGGTGAAAAAAATCTTGCATATCCTGGTCGTTTTTATATGCATCTTGGCATATCTCAAGAGAATATGCGCAAATTTACTAATTTTTATAATCAAGCATCCAGTGATGACACAGTAGAGCGAATAACAG
>DHXK01000080.1:966-1211 GCA_002413665.1 Legionellales bacterium UBA5158
ATGTTATCGAGGACCTCAATCTGCACTTATCAGCTTAAGCTCAATAATGAAAATAGTTTTATCTGAAGATTTCCGTACTTTTTTTGAGAAAAAAATGTTGTCTGATTATATGTTAGAGAGTTATAAGCTGATTTGTAGTGGTAAGTTTATCTCACTAGATACTATTATTCGTACTTACAAAAAGCGGGGCGAAAAGTATAAAGTAAATTGCGCAAGTGATTTTGTAGAATCAAGCATCCTACAAG
>DHXK01000080.1:1417-16151 GCA_002413665.1 Legionellales bacterium UBA5158
CAAGCTTTCGGAGTGAAAGTGGAAATAGAAACTGCTCAGTTTGATTTGTCAAAACGATATGAAGGTTTTGGGACAGATGTAGATTTGCATGTACCTATATCTATACAGGATGCAGAAAATTTGGTGACTGAAATCAACAAATTATTTCCTGATGCTGCAAAATTTATTCAAGCTAATGTAAGATTAGCAAGCAAGGGGGATGTTGATTTGCAGCTTATTTCAATAAAAAGTACTGTAATGAAGTCAGACGCTTTTTTAGAAAAATTTTCTTTAGCCTTAGATTATATTGCTGAGCATAGATTAGATTTATTAGAAACTTTTCAAGTTGCTTCGAGCACTCGTAAACATACAACAGTTCAATTAGCCGAAAGCTTAAGTAGTCTTGCTGAAGAGTACAAAGATAGTTCTGCTAGCTTATCGACAAGTTTATCTAACTTTTCTTTATTTGCGCTCCAGCGTAAGTCTAAAGATGAATTACAAGTTGCAAGTTTTGAAGTTGAAAAAGCAGTTGCTGGACATGAAGCTACAATAGCAACTGTAGAAGAGCATAAGTTATTTAAGCAGGGTAAAAAGAAAGAAATTAAAGTGGTACAAGAAGAGCTAGGGACCAGGCTTAAAAAATCGCAATAACCTCGTGAGGGAACGGTACTGGCGCGGTAATTTAGTTATTATTTTCTTACATGCTCAGCAATTTTGTTCATAGCTTTTTTAAGCTTGCTATGTTGAATAGTGTTAGCAGCATTTTTAATAAGTTCAGAGGTATGTAAAGACAAGAGTCGCATCGGGATAGCGACAGGCTGAATAGGCATTACGCGAGCTGGACGGGTGATGCAGGAAATATTTTTTAAATGATATAGTAACGGATGCTGGCGTAATTTGGCTAAAAGATCACCGGTTTGAAAACGTAACTGAGTAGCCCAAATAGCACTGTCAGTTAGTACAATTAAACTTCCATTTTCAAGGTTAGCAACCTGGCAATGTTTGGCTAATTTTACATCTAATGCATCACTTAAAAGCTGCTGAAGACTGTTCAGTTGTTGAATTTTGGCCAAAAGAGTGTTCAGTAACTTGCTATCTTGTTGTAAAACATGAGTAATAGCTTGTTGAGAACTCTGGCTCATGATATCTTGCCCCTGGTATTTATAAGAATTTTCATCTTACTATAGTTTACCTAAAAAGCGATAATTTCAGATGTTACTAAGCATTTGATATTACTAGGGCAGTAGGTAATGCTTCCGATCAATATATTTACGTGAGAAGACAGTCAGCGCTATGTTAACAGGTTTATTCACTCGAGTTTTTGGTAGTCGTAATCAGCGCGTATTACGAAACATGTGGAAGGTCGTTGAGAAGATCAATGCACTTGAAGCCGATATTTCTGCACTTTCTGATACAGCCCTACAGGCCAAAACACAAGAATTTCGACAACGACTAAAAGGCGGGGCAACCCTCGATAGTTTATTGCCGGAAGCCTTTGCTGTCGTTCGTGAAGCTGGTAAGCGTGTTTTGAACATGCGTCATTTTGATGTGCAGTTGTTAGGCGGCATGGTACTGAATGACGGTTGTATAGCCGAAATGCGTACCGGGGAAGGTAAAACCTTAGTGGCTACCTTGTCTACCTATCTAAATGTATTGCCTGGTCAAGGCGTGCATGTCATCACTGTAAACGATTACTTAGCTAGGCGTGACGCTGAGTGGATGAGTCCATTATTTACGTTTCTAGGCCTGTCTGTAGGCGTTATATTGCCTAATATGTCTCCTCAAGAAAAACAACAAGCATACGGGGCTGATATTACATACGGAACCAATAATGAATTTGGTTTTGATTATCTGCGCGATAACATGGCCTTTAGCGCCGGCGACAAAGTACAACGTCCACTGAATTATGCTGTCATTGATGAAGTTGACTCAATTCTTATCGATGAAGCTCGTACACCCTTAATTATTTCCGGTGCAGCAGAAGACAGCACTGATCTTTATTTAACCATCAATGAGTTGGTTCCTGAGCTCAAGAAACAAGAAATTAAAGATGGTCCTGGCGATTATTCAGTAGATGAAAAAACTAAACAAGTTCATCTCTCTGAAGAAGGTCATCAGCACATAGAAGAACTATTTTCAAAAACTGGTTTATTAAAAGAAGGCGAAAGCCTTTATGATGCAAATAACATTATGTTAATGCATCACTTAAACGCAGCTTTACGTGGTCACGCATTATTCCATCGAGATGTAGATTACATCGTTCAAAATGATGAAGTTATTATTGTCGATGAACATACTGGCAGAACGATGCCGGGCAGACGCTGGTCTGATGGTTTGCATCAAGCAGTAGAAGCCAAAGAAAGAGTAAAGATACGTCAAGAAAATCAGACACTTGCTTCTATTACTTTTCAAAATTATTTCCGACTTTACAACAAGCTCTCTGGGATGACGGGAACAGCGGACACAGAAGCATACGAATTTCAGCAAATTTATGGGCTAGAAGTTGTTGTGTTACCCACTAATCAACCCATGGTGCGTGGCGATTTCTCAGACCTTGTCTATATGTCTGCTGGTGAAAAATACACAGCTATCATAGAAGATATTAAAAAAAGCTCTGCGACAGGTCAGCCTACCTTAGTCGGTACTGCTTCTATTGAAACCTCCGAGTATCTCTCAAGCTTATTGAAAAAAGAAAAAATTGCGCACCAAGTATTGAATGCAAAGTTTCATGAAAAAGAAGCACAAATCATTGCAGAAGCTGGACGTCCAGGCGCAGTCACGATTGCCACGAATATGGCTGGACGTGGAACGGATATCGTCTTAGGCGGTAATTTAGATGCAGAGCTAAAAAGTTTAAATGATCTTTCACTCGAAGATATCGCTAGTCACAAAGCAGCATGGCAAGAGCGCCATGATCAAGTGATTCAAGCTGGTGGCTTATATGTATTGGGTACTGAACGGCATGAGTCTAGACGGATAGATAATCAGCTGCGCGGGCGTTCCGGTCGACAAGGTGATCCAGGGAAATCTTGTTTTTATCTTTCTCTAGAAGACAGCTTACTGCGTATATTTAGCGGTGATAGAATTACTGCATTAATGAAACGTATAGGCATGGAAAAAGGTGTTGCACTGGAATCTAGATTACTTTCTAACAGTATTGAGAGTGCGCAACGTAAAGTTGAAGCGCATAATTTTGATATTCGTAAACAGTTATTAGAATATGACGATGTTGCAAACGAGCAACGTAAAGTTATTTATAGTCAGCGTGATGAGCTGCTAACCGCCACTGATATTACTGACACAATTAATTCTGTACAACAACGCGTGTTAGACAGTGCCATCAATTTATTTATCCCACCAGAAAGTTTAGAAGAACAATGGGATATCCCAGGCTTAGAAGCACAATTAGAAAAAGATTTTAATCTTCATTTACCCATTAAAACTTGGTTAGCAGAAGACGGTACTTTACATGAAGAAAATTTACGTAAAAAAATTCATGCTATACACAAAGAGCTTTATCAGCAGAAAGAAGCAAAAGCCGGTGCCTCTGTCATGCGTCAGTTTGAAAAAGCAGTGATGTTGCAAACGCTAGATTTACAATGGCGTGAACATTTAGCCGCTATGGATTATTTGCGTCAAGGCATACATTTACGTGGCTATGCACAAAAAAATCCTAAGCAAGAATATAAGCGTGAATCGTTTGAATTATTTGTTGATATGTTAGATCGAATCAATTATGAAGTGATTTCTACGCTCAGCAAGTTTGAAGTCAGAGCAGAAGAAGACGTAGAAAAAATTGAAGCTCAACACCGTCAAGTGAATAAATTAAAAATGGAATATGAACATGCGGGCGTAGATGCTTTGCAAGGTGGTAGCGAAGAGTTTAATCCTGATGATCAGCAGCGCCAACAAGTGGTTGTGCCTTTTGTACGTGATGAGCGTAAAGTAGGACGCAATGAATCGTGCCCTTGTGGATCAGGCAAGAAGTTTAAACAATGTCACGGCAGTTTATCTTAATTCCTCATGCAGCATATTGTCATAGCAATCATTCTTAATAGCAATCAACAAGTATTGATCGCGCAGCGGTTACCACATCAGGATAAAGGTGGGTGTTGGGAGTTTCCTGGTGGAAAGGTGGAACCCAATGAAACTGCCTTTCAAGCGCTCCAACGCGAGCTGCAGGAAGAGATTAATATTGAAGTGACAGATGCAGAGCAATGGATTGAATTTCCGTTTCAATACCCACATACAGCGGTATTACTAGATACTTGGATTGTAAAAAAATACGTAGGTAAGGCGATTGGTGCTGAGGGACAACCAGTACAGTGGGTAAAATTGTCAGAGTTATTGCAGTTTGAATTTCCTGAAGGCAATCAGCGCATTATTGAAAAGCTGCTCGATGTAAAACAATCAAAAATAAAGTAATTCTAATTTCATTCTTCGATATCATTATTATCTGCCCGGGGATTAACAGGATCCCCTGGAATGGCATGCTTTTCATCAGCCCATTCGCCTAAGTCAATCAATTTGCATCGATGTGAGCAAAATGGCCGGAAAGGATTTTCCACTGTCCAAGTGTTTTTTTTATTACAGGTGGGGCAATGAATATCTTCTTTTTTGATTGACATATTAGCTGCCGAAAGCAAGCCAGAAGGAGAGATTATCTACGTACTGAGTTGCGCGTTCTGTTATGTTGGGTGAGAAAAAACGTATGCTTAAAAAATGTCTACCTACGCTGATTTCAGGATAAGCTTGAATATTGTGTGGTATTGCAACGCGGATTAAACGTAAATTCAATTGTGGATCTAATAATTCTTGGCAGAAGCCATGATCAGCTATTTTCTGCTGAACCTTAGTTCCTTCTCGTATGAGCTGTAAGATTAATGTAGCGGTAGTTCGTATGTTAGAAAATTCTTTTAGCCAATTTTTAATGGTTTCTTGTCGCTTTTCTAATGGCTGCTGTAACCAATAATGATACACGGGAATGTCAAAATTACATCCGCCGCCCGGGCTAGTCAAATGCAATCTAAGGTTGTTAAGGAGTTCTACTTCTCTAAGATTTTGACCAATTTTGCCATTACTATCAATGAAACAACGAATTAAATCATCTAACTGCCTGAGTAATTGGCGTAATTTTTCTTGGTCTATTTGTGGGGTATTTTCTAACCGCATTAAATTACTTAAATGGTGACCAAGTTCTTTGGCAAGTTTTGCTTTCAGGTCAGGTCGATCAAGCAAGTGTAAAATTTGGATAATCGCCGAAACGACATTGCGTGTGCCTAAGGTCGACGTATCTGCAACTAAATAGTCAAGTTGATAAAATAATTGTTCAAGACGCAAGCAAACACGAATGAGCTCATTCAAGGGTTGTTCGTAGACTATGGTGTTTTCTATCATGTTATTAATTCAAATGAGTTATTTTTAACTCGAAATCATAACATGACTGCGGAAAAGAATCTTATTAAATTGGATAACCTGAAAAGTTAAGTGGTATGTGAATCTAAATTCTGCTGCAAAGCCGTAGATAAAATTGATGGAGGGCGCTGACTTGAGCTTCTAAATTTTCAAGAGAGCCGTCGTTAATTATAACGTCATCTGCTTTAGAAAGTCTGTATGCGCGTGTGACTTGCGTTTTTATGATAGCTTCTACATCAAGTGTAGATGTTTGATCTCGTGATTGAGTACGTGCGTATTGTAGCTCCTCCGGGGCGTCTATTACTAAAATTCTTTGAACAAGTGGATTAGGACTTGTTTCGAATAGAAGTGGTATAGCGACGATACAATAGGGAAAGTTGACCAAAGCAACTTGACGTTCTATTTCTTTTCGAATTAAAGGATGTAGAAGTTGTTCTAACCACATTCTTTTTATTTCATCTTTAAAAATAATTTTGCGTAATGCCATGCGGTTGAGATGACCGTTTTGTATGACACTACTATCTAAGAATTTTTTTTCTATAGCGGTAAAAGCTTCTTGACCAGGCAGGGTAAGATCACGCGCTAATTTATCTGTATCGATAATTGTTATGCCGTATTTGGCAAACATATCTGCAACAGTTGATTTGCCGCTGCCTATACCACCGGTTAACCCTACAACTAATTTAGTAGTGTATTGCATTAAGATACATATGCAAAATATCGGTTCCCCACACCAAGCTAACCCATCCAGCGACCGCTAAATAAGGACCAAAGGGAAGAGGAACACTTTTAAATTTACGTTGAATAGCCATATGTGTCAGGCTAAAAATAATACCACTGATGGAAGCGAATATGATAATGATGGGTAGCATCTGCCAACCCAAAAAGGCTCCTAGAGCAGCTAGAAATTTATAATCACCTTGCCCCATGCCCACTTTGCCGGTGGCTAATTGAAATAGACTTTGGGTGATAGCAAAAATTAAATACCCACTAATACCACCAATGATCGCATCTTGGCTACTGCAAAAAAGATTAGATAAGCTGCAGAGTAGACCTACTCCAAATAATGAAAACGTTAGACAGTCTGGTAGTAAATGACAATCTAAATCAACAAAGGTTAACGCGATGATGGTCCATGTGAAAAAGAGTGCAGCGACTGTTTGCCAGCTCACACCAAAACGCCAAGCTACATAAACCGATGCAATACAGCAAAGTGCTTCTACCAGGGGATAGCGTATTGATATTTTTGCTTTGCAATAAGCACATTCACCTTTTAGCACGAGATAGCTAATGATGGGGATGTTGTGCCAAGGCCTGAGAGCTTTTTGACAATTAGGACAGTGGGAGTTAGGCAAACACAAATTTAATGGCTTAGGTTCAGTTGTATTGGGTTTTAAGCCTAGGTATTCTCGACATTCTTGGCTCCATTCTTGCTCTATCATGAGAGGGAGACGATAAATAACAACATTTAAGAAGCTACCAATGAGTAATGAAAGCGCTGCAATCATCATCAAAAAAATACTCGGATTTTCTACTAGAAATTTAATCATATCCATTAAATAAATGTTCCTAATTTAAAGATTGGTAAATACATTGCAATAACTAATCCACCGATTAAAACACCAAGAATAATTATAATCAAGGGCTCAAGCAAATGAGTGAAATTCTTAGTCCAATAAGTAATATCTGCTTCATAAAACTCTGCACTCTTAGCTAACATGGTGTCTAAGGTGCCAGACTCTTCACCAATTTTAACCATTTGTAAAAGCAGATCAGGAAAAAATGCACAAACTTGCATAGCCTCATAAATGCGATGTCCTGCGGCTATCTCTAGTTTAAAGGTAGCGATGGCACGTTTGTAAATTTCATTTGTGCTTATATCATTTAAAAGCTTCAGAGCATCACTGATAGGAATGCCGGCTGTCATGATAACTGCGAAAACGCGTGAAAAATTAGCGCTTAAAATGTTTAAGTAAACCTCTCGTAGAATAGGCAATGTTAACAATAATCTGTCTATTAGGGTTTTAAACCTTAAAAATTTTCTAGAAAAAAATAATAAAGTAGGAATTAAGAGCATGAATATTAATATACAAAAATAATGTAAGTGTAAGAAGACAGATATTTGTATGACTTTGATGGTGAAGATAGGTAGCTTGCCATGAAAAGTTTGAAATAATTCAGCGAAATGAGGAACAACAAACAGCAACATAATGAGAGTCACGATTGAGGCAACAAAAGTTATTATAAAAGGGTAGAGTAAAGCTTGCTTAATATGTTGTTTTAATAAAAGTTGTTTTTCTTTTTGCTGAGCAATTCTAATAAGAGCGAGATCTACTGTGCCGGTTTGTTCTCCAACATAAATTAAGTGCCAGGTTAATGCATCAAAATACTCAGGATAATGTTGTAGGCTGGAAGAAAGTGTTTGGCCAGATATAATTTTTGTAATTAAAAAATCGATTAATTGGTGTAGTGAATTTTTTTTGTGATTTTGTAAAAGTAACTGCAATGCATTAATAATTGGTATGCCGGTGCTGATGAGGGTCGACAGCTGTCGAAAGAAAACAGATATTTCCTTGCTGGAATTTTTTTTATTTTGTAAAGATGAAAATAGTTGATAGATCTTGCGAATTTTTAACGGCACGATGTTTCTTTCTTTTAGCATCCATTCAGCTTGTTGAATATTAAGAGCATATAATTTGCCAGTTATCTTTTTACCTTTATGGTTAATGCCTTCCCATTTAAAAATAGTCTTGTAGATTTTCATCTTGGATAGACACGATTAATTTCTGCGAAGGAAGTGAGGCCCTGCAACACTTTTTCAATGGCAGCTTCATGCAATGTCATAAAGGGTTTTGTGGGTGTGGTTAAGCATTCATAAATTCCTATGCGTCCAGCATATCCTTGTAGGCAAGCATGACAACCAGTAGGCATAAATAGAGTAGTTCTATTTTTTATGCCTATTGAATTTAATATATCTTGAGAGTTTGGATCTATGCGCTTGCAAGCAGTGCATAGTTTTCTGACTAGTCGTTGAGAAATAATGAGAGAAAGTGAGTTAGTTAAATCTAGAGGGCTAATATGCATGGATTGTAGACGTTTGAGCGTATCAATAGCGTTATTGGTATGTATGGTAGAAAAAACTAAATGCCCAGTCGCCGCTGCTTGTATCGCTATTTCAGCTGTTTCTGCATCTCTTATTTCACCTATCATAAGAATATCGGGATCCTGGCGTAATAAAGTGCGAAGCGCTGTAGAAAAATGCAAACCAATTTTTGGATTGATATTAATTTGATTAATACCATTGAGTTGAATTTCAACTGGATTTTCGATAGTCGAAATATTTTTTTCAGTCGTATTTAAATATTCTAATGCAGAATAGAGGGTCATTGTTTTCCCACTACCTGTGGGCCCAGAAACTAAAATAAGACCTTGAGGTCGTGTAATATGAGTCAGAAAAATATTTTTTTGATGTTGTGTCAGTCCTAATGCATCAATATTTAAACTAGATTTTTGTCCATCTAAAATTCGCAAAACAATTTTTTCACCATTGAGTACCGGGCAAGAGCTGAGTCGTATATCTATAGGTTGTTTGTCAGGATTTAATAAATGAAAGTGACCATCTTGAGGTAGTCTTCGTTCTGAAATGTCTAATTGTGCTATCACTTTTAATCTTGTGATAAGTCGATTCGCCAGATGATTAGAAATGACTGTCATCGGATAAAGAATGCCATCTATGCGAAACCGTATGCGACAATTTTCTTTGTAAGGTTCTATGTGTATATCAGAAGCCTCTTTATGTAGCGCATTTTTAATAATTTCATCTACAAAATTTATTAGAGGTTCATCATCTTGATGTGGTTGTAAAGGATGTTCAGTGTTTTCATTGTTACCCAAAGATAACTCTAAATATTTAGATGTGGGTAGAGCGTAGCAATATAACTCTATGAGTGAATCTATTTGGTCTTCTGAAATGATAACGACACACAGTTCTAAACTGGTATGAAACATAATGGCATTTATTGCAGTTTGATCTGTGGGATCAGCCATTCCTACCATTAATGTCTGATCCATTTTTAGAGGTATAACGCGATAGCGTTTTACTAATTCCGGTAACACTAATTTAGGTAGAGCGCTCATATCATAATTACTAGGATTAAATAATGGAAAACCGAGATGTGTTGCACACAGATGTTGAATGTTAATACCTGACAAAATTGTATTTTTAACTAAATAAGTCACTAGTGATACATTATCGTTTCTAGCTTGTTGAATTGCATTGAGAGCTTCATTAAGACTGAGCAATTGATCTTGTATCAGTAATTTGGCAAGACACGGTAGTGTTTCTTGTTCTGTTAATAATGTCATTCACTATGCGTCACACAATCCTGCATTGATGCATGTGCCATGGATAGTCCAAATATTTCCTGTGGCATTTGGTTTCAGAATGTAAGTTGTGTCATTTACTAAATGAGTGCCAGTCGCTGTTATGATGCCGTTCTCTACTTTGATGCTTGCTATATTTTTAGTGGCAGGTGACTCAGCAGGGATGCCTAGTTTACCATTCGTTAACTCAGATAATTCAGCGCCACTTTGTAATGCTATGGCAACTGCTATTTTATAAGGTTGAGTGGATGCTATCACTTCTACAAAGCGTGCATGTTTGGCATAGCCTTGATACGAAGGTAATGCTATTGCAGCTAGTATGCCGATGATAGAAACCACTATCATTAACTCGATTAAAGAAAAGCCTAGCGTATAGTGCTTAGATTTCATTGTGTGATTCCTGAATAATATTATTTGAATTTTTTGAGCAATAGAATTAAATGGGTGGGTAATTTTAAGAGGAGTGAAATAAAAAAATAGCTGAGGAGTTGAGTAAGCATTTATATCTTTTTTAACTTTTTTTAGCAATGTTAATTTGCTGAGAGTTTATAATTTATTTTGATGACTGGATAATCAGAGTGTTTGAAAACGGCTTAATTTAATTTGATGCAATTTTAAAAGATCTAAATAGTCTGCGCTCGCTAAAAACTGATATTCATATTCACGGGGGATCGCTATTTCATCTTTTAGATCGTTAGAGGGCAGGCCTGGATGGCACATGATAAGACCTCTATCATTAGATTCATTTAAAAACTGTGGGAACAATGTTGCGTAAGTATTTGCATTTGTGAAAAGATAAATGCCAGCAAAAGTTGTGTTGTGAGGTATCTTTCTTTTTAAAAGAGCTTGTTTAAAAGCTATCCCGCCACAAAGGCTAATAATTAAACGTTTGGAGTAGCCTATGTTGGGGAACTTAAATAAATCGCCTGAATGGTAAGTGCAGCGTAGGTAGATGTTATGTTGTCGTAGCCGCTCTTCATAGACGTCTAAAAGTGCATCTCGAATAATAGGAAATTGGTGTATATGTTGGTGGCCGTCGATAAAGTCAGGATAAGTGCCCAGTTCTTTTAAAAACACATCTAATTGCGCATGCAATTCTGCTGCGATGGCCGCCTTATCAAGTTGTCTAAGTTGGCTTTTTATAATTAATTGTTTTAGTGGCCAGAAAGAAGTAAGAGAGGTGGAGCGTGGATTACCTTCCGTTAAATTAAAGTGTAAGCCTATATCTGCGTTGTTTTTTAAAGGTTTTAACGCTAAGGCGGCTTCAGCCCACAGGGGAGAGGTGACCAGACAGCTAGTGGCAGAGATTCGATTATTCTGCAGTAACCCAACTATAGCTTGAGAAATAGTAGGATTTTGGCCATAATCGTCAGCACAGATAATGATCCGTTTCATAGTGGTGTAACATTTCCATTTTATGATTAAACAAAAGCTTAGAGCAAATCAAGAGACTCGACAAGTGTTATCAAAAAACAATTTAAATCCATCTATGCTGACAGCAAAAAATACTTATTCCGATCTCTTGTGGTTAGTTGTTTTTCTAGGCCTTTTTTATGCTCTCTGGATAGGCTCTCATGCGCTTTTTACTCCTGATGAAGGGCGTTATTCAGAAGTGGCAAGAGAAATGGTGACTAGCGGAGACTATGTAACGCCCCGTTTAAATGGAGTCGCTTTTTTAGATAAACCGGCTTTGTATTATTGGTTGCAAGCCGCATCCATTAAACTTTTTGGGCTTAAAGAATGGTCGTTACGGTTTTGGCCTGCTTTTATGGGAATTCTGGGTTCTCTAGTCACCTATTTGACAGCAAGCGTACTTTTTAATCGTCGTACAGGCATTCTATCTGCCATTATTCTAGCGACTGCACCCCTGTATTATGGTGCTGCACATTATGCAAATCTTGACTTAGAAGTAGCAACTCTCATTGGTAATTCATTGTTATGTTTTTTAGCTGCCCTGCAAACTCAGTCAGCTCAGCTCAGAAATGGCTTTTTATTAGGTGCCTATATTTTTTCGGGATTGGCAGCACTGACGAAAGGTCTTATTGGTATAGTGTTTCCTGCAATGATAGTCGGCACATGGATAGTGCTTTTAAATCGATGGTCTATGTTGAGAAAAATGCATTTAATTGCGGGTTTTTTGTTATTTTTATCTATTACCGCACCTTGGTATTTTTTGGTGCAAAAAGCGAATCCAGAATTTCTACACTTCTTTTTTGTTACACAACAAGTATCACGTTTTTTAACGACACAAGATTTTAATAGCAAGGCTGCTATTTGGTTTTATATTCCTGTCGTGTTAGCTGGGTTTTTCCCCTGGTCTGTTTTTCTGATTCAAGCCATTCATCAAAATCTCAAATTAGTTTTAAAAGATCGTCAGAAGTTTGCTACGCAATTATTTTTATTACTTTGGTTTGCAATAGTTTTAATATTTTTTTCGATCCCTCTTTCCAAGACAGTAGGTTACATTTTACCTATTTTCCCAGTGGTCGCGGTATTGGTTGGGAGCTATCTTAGCAATTTTTGGAATGCTCCCAAGGCCAAAGGAGTGAGTGCAGGTTTAGTTGTCTTTAAAATTGTTTCTATTACAGTGAGTGTTTTGTTCATAGCTTCACCTTTTCTAAGTGCCCAACTTGAAATTCCTTTAGGTTTCACGCGATATCTTCAGTATATGGGGATAGTCTTGTTATTGGCCACGGGCTTTACTTTGTTTTTGCCGCGTAAACTAAGTTTGCTACCTTTATTTAGTAGTTTTCTTGCCACGATTGTTGTGTTGCTTTTAATATTTTTATCCAGTGCAGGGTCTATTAATGAAAAGTCTATTAAGCCTTTAGCTGTGGCGTTAAAACCTACTTTGAATGCAACGGATGAAGTTGTCACATTTTTCAGGTATTACCAAGATTTACCTATTTATTTAGAAAGACGCATTACTATTGTGGCAGATTGGCAGGCAGAAGATATTTCTCATAATGATAATTGGCTGCGCGAAATGTGGTATGGCATGGTTTTTCAAGATACTAAAGATTGGTTGATAGGGGAGAGTTCTTTTTGGCAACGTTGGAATAGTCCAAAGCGATTGTATGTTGTCACCGATAAGCGATATTTAAATTCATTTAAACAACATCATTATTATATGCTGAATAAATATAAAAATGATGTTGTTTTGTTAAGTAATCAGCCTAATAAAATTGGCTAATTAAGATAACTTCAATTTTAGATCAGTTATTTTTCAAAACCGTGCTTTGTTTCAACTAGATATTTTGGTCGTTGTTTTACTTCTGTAAAAATTCGAGCAATATACTCACCCAATATGCCTATTGATAATAATTGAATTCCACCCAAGAACATCACAGCAACAATAAGGCTAGGAAAGCCAGGTAAATCCGCTCCATAAAGCAATGTAATGGTGACAAAATAAATTGCATAAATCAGTGAGATAAAAGAAATAATAAATCCAATTAAACCCCATACTCGTAAAGGTATATCAGAAAAAGTTGTAATGCCCGTTAGTGCAAGTTCAGTTAATCTTCCTATTCCCCATGAACTATTGCCTGCTGCGCGCTCCTGGACTGTAAAGGGGACGGCTATACGTTTAAAGCCTACCCATGCATACAAACCTTTCATGAAGCGAGAGCGCTCTTGAAATTGATTTAAACTGTTTATTACCTTGCGATCCAAAAGACGAAAGTCGCCCGCATTGCTAGGAATGTCAATTTTAGTAATTTTAGTCATTAGCCAATAAAAAAGCCGGGCAAAATTTCTTTTGATAGAAGATTCGTCATCTCGATTTGCGCGTACGCCATATACCATTTCGTAGCCTTCTGCCCAATGGTTTAAGAAGGTAGGAATCACGTCTATGGGATGTTGAAAATCTGAATCCATAATGATAGCTACGTCCCCAGAGCAATGTTCTAATCCTGCCGTTAGGGCTGTTTCTTTTCCAAAATTGCGAGATAAGCCTAGTAGTTTGATATTGTATTCAGGGGGGAGTTTTATTATTTTTTCAACAGTCTTATCACGACTGCCATCATCGATTACTACAATTTCAAAATGGTGAGTGAGGAGAGATAAAGCAGCTTGCAGTTGCGTAAAAAAATCTTCAACAACAGCCTCTTCATTAAAGACAGGAACAATGCATGAAATGAATAGCGATTTGTTTTGTAAGCTTAGTTGTCGGGGCTCAAGCTGCATGAATGATCCTGCTTAAAATGACTGATGTGGTGATTTTACAGGATTTAGGGCATATAGAGAACTAGTTGGATCGAGGTTTTAGTTTGATGAGACAAATAATAAGAGCGAGAGGAATGATGATATCTAACCAAAACCAGCTCCCGGCATTGCCCAACGTAAAGTTATGCTGGGTAATCATTTGATAAATATGGCCTATTGCATCACCCCAAAGCCAACAGGTGTTCCCCAAAACAGTGGCTAATCGAAAACCATAGGTGGCACGAAAAGAAAAAATAGCTAAAATGCCAAATCCTAAGTTTGCAACAGCTACTTCGAATTGAAAGGGACTGTTAGCCCAACCGATAGTGCTTGCTCCTAATTCCGGAAAAAAGGCGTGGATGATAAATGCATAAATTCCGGTAAGACCTAATGCTAAGAAAGCAATCCAACGGAAAAATATTTCGTAGGTATTGGTTTTGTGATCGAGGGCCCACTGAAGAAAGCTAGCGATTATAGCTAGTGCAAACATTACTAAACCAAAATTAGAGAGTGCTAATTTGATCGTATTTTCGAACATTCCGTGTTCTCCAATCTCGAAAAGATTTTAGAAAGGTTAGCATGTCTAGAAAGCCCTGACTACTTCCCTGCTATAAAGCCATGACTGCTTTCCTTCTCCCCTTGTGGGAGAAGGTGCACGTAGGGCGGCTGAGGGGTGGGGTTTCAAAGAAAAAAGCTTTTATATAAACAAATACCTTCACCCGAAGCTAGAGGCGGATTCTATAGTGCAGTG
>DHXK01000073.1:0-2761 GCA_002413665.1 Legionellales bacterium UBA5158
GAATGAACTTGGTCGAAATAAATGTCAGAGACATACATAAATCTGTTTTCACTAGAACAGCGTTTAAGCTGAACCACAATGTTGATAATCGATTTTATGTAATCTCTGATTTGTTGCTCTTTTGAAGTGGAACCTGCCTGCTGCATCATGAACACTAGTTGAGTAATAGCACCTTCTGGGGTGTCAGCATGTACCGTGCTTAAGCTTCCAGGGTGCCCACTGTTAGCAGCACGAAGATATGGCCATACCTCATCCCCTCTCAATTCAGAAAGGAAAATACGGTCTGGCCGTAAGCGTAAGCAGGTTTTGAAAATCTTTAAGGCTGTTACACGTTCATCTTCTTCGTTAAATAGTAAATGCACGGCATTGGGCTGGTGGACTGATACCTCGCGTGTATCCTCAACCGTAATGACTCTTTCATTTTCAGGTATCCATTTAAGGCAGGCATTGAGAAATGTCGTTTTCCCTGTGCCAGTGCCGCCACTGATTAAAATGTTTTTCTTAAGCTGTATAGCTAACTTCAAAAAACCTAAAATATCCTTTTGGTCATACAAAGTTATCAACTGGTCATCATCAGTGGTTTTTGATGCTTTGCTAACTATTTCAGTAAACGCACCTGCATCCCCATAATCCTCCAAGGACATGTCACGCATTTGATGCCGCCTGATTGAGCAAACTAATTTGTTACTTTCACACGCAGGGTTCATAACAAATTGAATTCGCTCCCCAGTCGGCAGTGACCCGGAAAGCAACGGAAAGGGGAAATCTTTATTATTAAATTCCGCAATCAATGAGGCCAGTGAATCTAAAAAATCATATTCCAGCTCATCTACTGTGAAGCGCGTAAATTGACTATTCTTTTCGACATAAATTTCCTTAGGCTGATTAATACAAATCTCAGTGACACCATCCATTTTAATAAACGGCATGAGTGGCGACAAATGCCGTTCTAATGCTTTAATTGACATGGTTAAATTTTCTCTAAAAGACGTTTAATTTAGGCTTGGCTTGTTTAATGGTGTTTTGAAAATTTAAGTCTTTTGCCACAAAGACCATAAGGGGCTTGCCTTGATATGCAGTTAAAGTCGGTGGAATTCTGCTGTCTTCTTGTAAGCTTTGATTGGCTGATTGAGCAAAACTATTCGCCATTGCTGTACGATAAGCTGAAACTGAATTCTCTGAATCTCCAGCTGAAGCCCCAGCATTCGCTGCACCTGTACCAATGATAGATAATAAGGAGGCCGTGCCAAAACGCTGCCAGAAATGTCTATCAATTTCATCCGCGCCCAACCCTGCGACACCTAGACTATCCACACCAGGAGATCCAATTTGAATTGAAACGCCAGTAGGCGTGATCAATCTCGTCCACACGAGGAAGATTCGTGATTGGCCTTGCAGCATTCCACTTTTATACTGACCCATTAAACGACTACCACGAGGAATCAGAATTTCCGTTCCATCTTCTGAGTAACTAGGCTCACTGACAGTCGCTCTAACACTTCCTGGCAAATCAGAATTAGTCGCAGATTCTAAAATAGCGTGAATCAAGCTGCCTTCTGCGATGACAGAGTTAAGAGGCGCTATGCTAGTAGCAAACGCTGTTTCCGTAGCCTGAGCTACAACTTGACTCATGAATTGAGAATTGCGATCAGCCGATGGAGTACCCGTACCTACCTGTGCGGGATTATCCGTTTTATTTAACTGCGCATTATTCACCAACATTAGCGGCGCTGATAAACGCTGTTGCAAGTCGTTTTGTTTGGCTTGAATGATTGCAACCTGCTCCTGCGTCAGCACTGGGTTTGGTTGAGCAGCTTGTGCAGGCTGTGCTGGTTCAGTTTTAGTTTTTACAATATTAGGTTCACCACTTTGTTGAAGCGTATAATTTTCTTCAATTGGCTGAATAACCTTCTCTTTGGGTTTATTAAAAAATAGCATTTTGAAACATCCCAGGAGAATAACTCCCAGCATGATTAAAACGACTGCTTTTTTTCCACGAAGACTTTGTGCCACTTCAGGTAATCCATCTTCTTTTTTAATATTGATTTTTTGCATATTTACCCCCTTATATATTTTTCCAGTCGCCAATGGCGAAATCGTTGTAGACGCTTGTTACCGATGAACCATCACGAAATGTAAATTGTTTGGCAATACTATTAATCACCATGTATTCACCTTGCATGTGGTAATTCACTAACGTTTCGTTTTTATCTTTATCAACGATAAAAACAGATGGAATATGGCTCATGCCATCATTCTTAAATTTAAAATAGGTAAATTGACCATTATCAAAAGCTTCAATGGGCACAAGAGATCTCTCACCTGTAAAACTGTATTTCCAGTTCAGTTTTTCAGGGTCAAAACTTCCAATAGCATTAGATGTACCTGAAGCATCATAATTTCCCTCTGGATAGGTAAACTGTAATTTATAGGTCGGTTTTATTTGAGAGCTCAGTGAATCCAATTGAAAATTATAACTATTTGAATTAGTCAACACCGTCATATTGGTTCTGGATGAAGCCACCGGCTTAATAAATAAATTATTATTTACCGGTACCGCTTGCCAGGCCAAGCTATCCCCTATAGAAACACTTTGCACTGTCTCAGCAGGTGAAAATGTAATTTGTGTTTGATAACCATATCGCCCTTGTAACATAACCACATTATTAGGATCGTACATGACAACTTTGATATGATTATCTGCTGCGACATGCCGTGGGAAACTTTCTGCAAAACTCATCCCGCTGTGCATTCCTATTAA
>DHXK01000073.1:2983-4392 GCA_002413665.1 Legionellales bacterium UBA5158
TAAAGTCGATAAGGTGCATTTGAATTACTACTTTTAACGATAGAGTCGTATTGCTCTCTGACATGATCTGACGATTGCGCCCACACCATCTGATAAGGTTGCTCAACATTATCGAAATCATAACTTTCGTATTGAATAACATAGTGAATTAAAAAATATCGAGACATCTCCCATTCAGATGAAAACGTAGTACGTTCTAGCGTACCCACTTTTGTGATTTCACCTGATGCGTGATCAAACGCATACAGGTATGGCACTTTTTCTTTAAGTGGAAATAACGTTAAATTCAAAATTAACGATAAAGTTAATAAAAACCCCAATCCGACTAACGCAAACATACAACGTCGCAACCAAAGCGAGTGACTTTGATGCATGTCGTAAGCCCAGTCGGATGCAGATTGGTAAAAGTTTTCTTCTCCATTTATCTTATTTAACATCGTAAAGAATTCTCCAGTAAATGACTGATGATTAATTTTAAAAGTAATGTGAGAAAGTCTGATTAAGTATTAAAATACTTATAACTTTCGTCTTTGCGAACAAGACGAAGCTATATTTTCAGTTCGGGGTAACGATTTGTTAATTGAAATCTATTCCGTAGAAAATTTAGGTATAGAGGACCTAGATTGACTTCTAGAGATATTTTTTTTAGCAGAACTTCCTGTCAGCTTATTAAAAGCAGGAGTAATACCTGACGCAGCCAATGCTGTTTTTGCGATCTCTGAGGCTTTAGATACACTTGCAATCGTTATACCTCCACCTAATGCGCTACAGATTTGCAACACTTGTGACAAAATTAACGTGGTGGTTAAACTCAAGCCTAAGAACGGTGCAATACCATAAAATTGCATACTTTCTGCGGGTTGATTCATACTAGGTAACGTCACATTAATGACTGACAGCATCAACATTAAAATGGCAGACGTCACAATCGGAATTAAAGCCAATGTAAAAAGTTTATTAAGCCAAGCCGAAAACATGCCTTTAGTTGTATCAAACAAAACAAACGCTATAAACACGGGGCCTAAAGCGAGTGAAACCGCCATCATCATTTTTGAATAAATAAAAAGTACTAATGCAAAAATACACATTAAAGAACCTATCACATACACAAGTATCCCATAGAAAAAGAAGGCCATTCCCGTACCACTAAAACTGGCTTGACCAAAAAACCCTCTTACTGCATCCATCACTGCTTTGTAGACACTATCTAGTGCTTGGCTGAGCCCTTCAGATGATTGATGACCTGCTGAATTCACCAGAACTTTAGCAATATTGCCCGGTTCATTCGTAAAGATGTTATACAATTCCCAATTCATCACCATGCCATACACTATTAACATGATGATCATGTGTCGCATGATTTGATTCATATTGAAATGGTGATCATGATTTAAAAATCGATAACCTAT
>DHXK01000240.1:0-2750 GCA_002413665.1 Legionellales bacterium UBA5158
GGGAAAGAAGTAGTAAAAACAATTGTTGTATAAAGATTAACCAAGCCCGCAAACTCCATTCCAGAAAGTTCCGGCATTTCCACGTCCAAAAATGTTATATCCGGAGGATTTGGTCCCGTTACCTCATTTAGCGCCGTTAGGGGATTAGTAGAGAATCCTTGCAATTCAAGACCGTCCGTTTTATCAATATATTCCATCAGCATTTCCACTGAATGATATTCATCATCAACCACATAGCACTTTAAATTCATAATTGCATCCTCAATTCTAATCCGTAACTATCTTCTTCGTCCTTAATATTCAATGAATATTGATGCTTATAACTATATTCCAATCTTTTAATTACATTTTTTATGCCAATAGAACGAAGGCGTTTAGTTTCACTCTGATGTTTCTTTAAATTCCAGCTTACAAAATTCAATTCGCGCTGGCCACTTATTGATATATGTATTTTGGCTTTATCTCCCTCCCTTTTCAGATTTCCATGCTTAAAAATATTTTCGGTGAGTGTCAGCAGAATAAGCGGAATAATCTGATGTGTCCCAAAATCACCCTCAGCCTGAAAATCAATATACAATTCATAATCAAACCGAAGCTGATTAAGCTCAATAAAATTCTGGATCTGTTCGATTTCTTTGATAAGTGATGTTTTACCATCAGTGTCCACTTCATGAAGGGAATAACGCATAATCTCCACAAGCAAAAGAACACATTGCGATGCCTCACGGGAAAATTTATAATAAGTATTATGAATAAAGGTTAAGGTATTAAATAATAAATGCGGATTAATTTGGTGTTGCAAATAAGCATTTCGTGCTTCAGCTAAATTCCTTTCCAATTCTGCCTTTTCCTTTAACGTGATAAGTTGCATTGTTTCCGTTTCATGCGCCCGATTTCTGAAAATGACCATACGAAGTATTGACCAGTATAAAGTGCTGAAACCTAAAAAGTAAATTCCACGATAAGCATTAGGAACAAGTAGTTTTTTTATATACATGATTTGACCCGGCATAACACCATATGGAAAGACCAAAAAACAGTCCAGGATGTATTTAAGGATCAAATAAATGATCATTTCAAAGAGCATCAATACAGGTATCAAAAAATAGTGCCTGGAAGATTTTATAGCCAGTGGCAGAATCACATGAGCATTGAAGTAAAATAATAAAATGTTCAAACCATAATAGTAGATGTAATCTTGTAAAGGAGAAGAGTATCCCCCATTAAAGCGTACAAAGCTGATTTCATAGGCAATAAATAAGCCCCACCCTAAAATGTGCTTCAGGATCAAACGAACATCCAACCTCGAAAAATTCATTTTGGATTGTAATGTCATTGTCATAACCGGTTATCTTTCTACAGCAAACTGTCGTGCGTGTAACAAAGTTGGCATGTCCCTATTTGTACTGATAATTTGGGTAAAAAGTTACTATTATGAAAAATTTACCTGTAAAAAATTTCAAGAAAAAGACAAATACTTTGTACAGCTATAGTCATTTGTCAGCGGACAGCCAATCAGAAACTACTGTAGGCGATCCCACTAATACAACAATTACAATTTTAACTACAGTAAGTGCACAAACTCATCTTTCAAACATGCAAAACGCAGTTAAGTTTAGGATGGAGAATTAATCAGTATGTCGGTTATTAATATTTAACACCATGCTAAAGGATGAACTGAAGCTATTGGAGGAATTTGCTATTGCATTTACTTCCGAAGCACATAATGAGAATCTGGAAACAACAGACTTCCAAAATGGACAGGAAGAAATGATCGTAGCAGAATGTCAAAGGATCAAAAAAGTCTGGACTGAATTGCTGTTTAGCGAGGTTAAGGACCAGGTAATCAAACGCTATATCTGGTTTCAGCAACAAATTTTATTGGATTTAGCCGACAAGCTCTACCAACAAATTCAAAAGAATAAACAATCTGCCGGACAGAAAAATTATTCCATGCTGCACTTTTCAGAATTTCTGCTGGAAAAATTGCTGGAATTGAAAGATTTCCAAATTCAATATTTCAATTCTTATATTAACCAAAAAAGTAAAATACCGGACGCGGTAACACCAGCCATTAGAAAAAAAATGTCCGAAGCGGCAGAAAAACTTAGCACATCCATGCAATATATAGAATTGGACGTGCAATTAAAGGCTTGCATCCGCGATTATTTAGGTGGTGTTTCGGCTATGGATATTTCTTCCCCAATAAATTACCGTTCGGCGGAATACTTTATTCAGTTCACTGAAACATTGAATGTGACCATCGCCTTTGAAGACAGTCGAGATTTGACCCATAGTGTTACTGAAGCGTTATTTTACCTTAATTTTAATCATAATAGCTTTTGTCAATGGTATCAGGATAATTTAATCGCAAAAAGCATAGTGCTCAGGGGAAATGATCAATTGCCTATGTTAAAAAAACAATTGCTTGTCCTCAAAACAATGCCAGTAATATTAACAATGAGTTATGACCCTGATCTTATACCAGTTAATATTTTATTAGAAAACTGGCTCAATGAGTATATTACGGAGGAACGTCTTCACCCTGATCTGTTAGAAATGGATCTGACGCAAAAGATTGAGTTAAAGCTTACGGTTGCCCAACTTGCCTTATTGATAAGACTTCTGTATGAAGAAGGAGTTTTTGCGATAAAAAATATTGCGAGTTTACTCAAGTTCTTTTCAAAACATTTTATGAGTAAAAAACAAGAACATATTTCCTACGGAAGTATGAATAAATTATACTATAG
>DHXK01000240.1:2768-4122 GCA_002413665.1 Legionellales bacterium UBA5158
AAAATCAATAAAATGTTCTTTCCAACATAAATAAATCATTGTGACTGAAGTAAGAACGAGGCAGCATTGATCCACATATTGTAAAATAGCCATAATCAATAATTTTATCTCATTTATCATAAAACCACTCTATTAGGTATTCAAATACTTAATAGAGTGATTTTGCCCTCTCATTGGCTGCAACTTTTCCATGTTTTATATTACTTAATTAATTGTAAATCATCAATATGAAAAAACAGTTACTCATCTCCTGCATGGTTGATGTAGCCGGATAACCGGCAGACAGCGGGAATTATTTAACCTGTTTTTTATGTTAGTAAAGATGAGCGAAAAGCTGTATGTGCAGCTTAAGTGTGAGATTGAAAAAGTTAAAGCTGTGGAAAACGATCCGTTTAAAATACTATCTGCGGTTTTAAAGTGTATCCGTTCAGTCTTAAAAGAATTAAAGGAGTATATCCTAAAAAATCCTTTTAAGGACGAAGCAGAACAGATCAACTTTTTTAAATATATCAAGCCAAAATTTTATTGCCTGCGCATTTATTACCTGGAAAAGTATAATGTCGAAACCAGTCTGCCTGCTGGCGATGCTGAAACGCTCAAAAGTTTTTATAGGGGTGAACTAAAGGCTGTCGGTCGCTTTTTTCAGCACATCGCATTTCACTACCAATATTACCGTTTAGGGGCCACCGAACTGGACAACCTCTACTTTGTCCGGGGTATTGAAGTGCAAAGTGTATTGCTGCCGGAAGTACCGGAGCTTGACCCTGAATTTGCAACCAGTTGCGATTACCTGTTTTCAAAGATCAAAGCCTATGAACTATTACAGGACTTTGTATTAACTGCACTCAACAAATTAGATCCGTTAGGTAGCCATATCTCGGTAGCTGAAAAAGAACTGCCAGAATTAAAATGGACAGGTGATAAGGTCAATTTAGTTGAAATAATTTATGGACTGTATTTCACAGGTCAGTTAAATAACGGCAATGCAGACATTGCGGTTATCATCCGGTTTATGGAAAAACATTTACAGATTGACCTATCCAGGGCCTACCGCGATTTTATCGACATCAGGAACCGTAAGACAACCAGCCCGACAAGATATATCGAACAGATGCGGGAATCCATTCATAAAAGAGTGGATGATGATCTGGCATTAAAACGCCCCCGTAAAAACCCCTATAAATCAATACCTTAAATAAATCGTTCGCAACTACCGGATGGCTTGCGAGTGAAAAATCGGAAGCCTTTGAACCTTTGCTTTTGTAATCCTGCCGCAATGAAGCGGCAGGACAAAGCAAAGATATTATGTTACACTATTTCACATGGCAAGCATTTTTAGTCGCTGCCCTAATCC
>DHXK01000152.1 GCA_002413665.1 Legionellales bacterium UBA5158
ATGAGACCGGAGAAGTGCCAATTGAATTAACATCTCTGTAAGGGATAAAAATTCATACGGAGGATCATAAGTTAAAATAATGTAATGCAGTATTTAGTAAATAGACTATTTATTTTCAAGTCACCAGCTCAAAAATGGCTTCGTGTGTCATTTGCCAAAGATAAGTTCAGCCTGACAAAGACGAGTTCAGCAATAAAGGTTTAATAACGTGCTGATCAACAGTATGCCTCCTTTTAATTAAACACAAGATTCCAATTGTTTTAATTGCCCATATAACTGGGCTTTCTCTTGGCCTAATATCCATTTTTCATGCGCTATCAATTTATTTTGTTCGCGTAGTTCGTTGAGCTCACTCTTAAATGTTTCGGATTGTTGCAAAAGTATAGCGTGATGTGTTTTTAGATTAACGAGAGTTTGATTTTGCTCATCGTATTTTGTTTGTAGAGTATGACATTGAGTTTGCCAATGTTGCTGATCTTGTGTTTTCATTGCTAGCTCATTAAGGGATTCTGCTAAACGCGCGGCAATTAATTCATGCTGAACATTAAGCTGAGCAAATTGAACTTTCAAGTTTTCATTTTCGAAGGTGACTTGATGACATTGGCGTTGGGATACCAATTTCTCTTGATGAGCCTGCGTTAGCTCTTGTTTAATTTGCTGAATAGTTTTTTCTAACTGATTTTGTTGTTGTTCATAGCGCTGTTTATCTGCCATGCGTTGTTCTAGTGAAGCAGCTCTATAATGTTCTAGATTATCTTGTATTTGCTGGTTTTGTTGATGTAATTCTCCGATGCGCGTTTGTTTCTCTTGGCTCTGTTGTTCGAGGGCAACAAGTTTTTCAGTTAAAGTTGCGATTTCAATTTTTGCATTAACAAGCAGTTGTTCACTTGCCAGCTTTTCATGGATAACTTCATCTCTTTCTTTTTTCATTTGTTGAAATTCTTGTTGCCAATGCATATTGCTTTCTTGGAGTTTTGTACTTTGATCATTAAGGTCAGCGATTGATTGCTCGAAGTCTTGCTTAATTGCTGCGACTTTTTCTTCCGCCTGGTTAACTACACGCTCCCAAAGTCCTTTCATGGTTAAGACAATTTCCTCGGGAAGATTTTCTTTTAGGCATAGGAGCCTAGTATGATCTTGCTTGTACTTCCATTCTTTTAAATGCTGAGCAATTGTGGTTGAGCTGCCGGTACCAGTTAGTGAACGAACGCCATCGATAGTTGGGTTCTTGCCTTGTGCGGCTAGCTGTTGCGCTGCATTAGCTACATCGTGATAAGTGATCCCTGGGCGTGACATATTATCTCTCCTGATTCTCAATCATCATTTTACGTAAATCATAATATAATGTTAACTTTAAATATCATCAATAACTATAAATGCTGTTATTCATATTTCGATAATGATTGTTATCTCAATATGATGGTTTCTATCTTAAAAACGTTACTGTAAAATAGGGTGAAACTCAGGATTCACTGTGATTTTTGAAAAGGACTAAAATTTGGACGCGGAGCTAAGCATTATAAACAGTGAATTGATATTACGTAATGTTGAGCAGCCCATAACGAAACCCTTCTCGAATCCTTACATTACTGCTGCCACCAGTCAAAATACACGTCGTGCCTACCAAGCGGACATTCGCCATTTTGAAAAATGGGGCGGTCAATTACCCGCAAGTACCGATGCCATTCTTATTTACTTACAAGTGTTCGCAAAAGAGCTTAACCCACGCACGCTATCGCGTCGGTTAACCGCATTAAAAAATTGGCATGTTTACCAGGGATTTCTTGACCCGACTCAACACCCATCTATAAGCAAAACTTTAGCTGGTATCATGCGCACACATGGAAAACCTAAAGATAAAGCACCACCACTATTGCCTGAGCATCTACTTAAAATTGTTACCTACCTTGCCGAGGAAAAAACATTACGCGCCTGTCGTGACAGCGCCTTATTACAACTCGCTTTCTTTGGTGCTTTTCGGCGAAGCGAAATTATTGCCATTTGCTATGAACATATTCAGTGGAAAGACCAAGGTATCGATATTCTAATTCCCCACTCAAAAACTGACCAAACGAATGAAGGGCAATACTGCGCCGTTCCCCATGGCAACGAGCAATTATGTCCTGTACGGGCATTACAACAATGGATTGATCAGTCTGGTATAACAGATGGATATATTTTTCGCCGAATATATCCTGACGACAGGCTTGGCGAAGTACCACTGGTCCCTTTATCTGTTAGTAACATTTTGAAAAAACGTGCTCAAGATGCAGATATTCCACAAGCAGAAAATTTTAGCAGTCATAGCCTGCGGCGGGGATTGGCCACCTCAGCAAGTCGTGATGGGGCATCTCTTCCTGCTATCATGCGTCAAGGGCGTTGGAAAAATGTGAATACAGTGATGGAATATATTGAAGCTGCTGCGCGTTTTGAAGAAAATGCAGCTGCTAGCGTGTTAAAAAAAATCCGTTCAGAGTAACACTTAAATTCAAGTAGCTCCTGCAATATGACGTTCAAAAAGTCGTATTCGTTCAGTGGGCGAATGGTAGTCAATTTCTTTTAACAAAGCTTCATCAATCACTTCACGTCCTGAATGAATAGCCATGACCGCAGCACGTCGAATCAATGTGAATATTTCACCTAGGATTCCATCACTTTTTTCCAAAATATACCTGGAAAGTGGTGGATGATTAAGATTAGAGGGATATTTAAGAGGCAAGACAGCGACCATGCTAGCTAGCAATGATTCATACTCTTGATTTGATTTCCATGCAGGAAGCAAGAAGGGTTCAAAGCGATTCTCCAACTGGGCATCACTGCGTATTGCTAGATAAGCATCTTTGATCCCAACACAGACAATCGGAATTTTTAAAGCATTACCCAAGTAACGCAACGCATTCAAAAATTCATGTTGTTTATCATTCCGCCCGGAGAGAACATTATGAATTTCATCGATTACTAACATTTTCACTTTAAAGTGATTTATAGCAGTTCCGAAATATTTA
>DHXK01000251.1:0-4083 GCA_002413665.1 Legionellales bacterium UBA5158
ACTACGCCAATCTTGCAGTACACTACCCTATTAATGATTTACAGAAACTTTCACAAACAAAGCAAGCCATTTATATTTTGTGCCACATTTATCATCGTTACCAAAAAATTAATGATAATCTCATGGTAAGTTATTTTCATTATGTGTCTAAATTTAAGGATGTAGCGGGCGCCAGAGCACGTGAACATATTTTTAAAGAGAAATTAGAAATTAATGAAGATAGCAAACAGGCGGCTACAATATTGCGTTTTTTTGATGATGATAACATTTCTGATAAAGAAACATTTGGATCGGTTCGTAAACGGGCATACAAACATATTAAAAAAGGTAAATTTTCAGCCGTCTCTGATTATTTGGAAGGAATTTTATTTGATTACCATGAAACGAAATGGGATGAAATAGCTAAGCTTAAGCCACAGATTACTAAGAATATTCGTCCTATTTTTAAATCACTAGAATTTACCAGCCATAATAATCAAGACTCCATTCTCACCGCTATTAAATTTCTTAAAAATTATTTTTCTGCAAAAGAGTCAGATAAAAAAACCATGTTAAAACGTGCGCCAACTGCCTGTATCCCACTTCCCTGGCAGAAACATTTAATGTTTTCGCCAGAAAATTCTTTGGATAATGAGAAAATAGTTGATATGAAAAAATATGAGTTCATGATATATCAACTTATCACTCAGCAGGTTGAATCCAGTCATCTTGTCCTAGCTGATTCCATTACATTTAAAAGCTTCTCTGCTCATCTTGTTAGCGATGAAAAATGGAATCATAAAACGGCTCTGCTTAAAAAGTTAGGGAATAAAAAATTATTAACACCTGTCGACACGTTATTAGATCAAGCAGAAAATGAATTAGAAAACTTGATACAGCTTGTTAATCAGAAAATAAAGAATGGTGACCATAAAGGAATTAAAATAAAAAGTAATGGGAATGAAATTACCTTCACCCTTCCCTATCCAAAGTCAGCAGATAAGGCAAATCATCCTATCTTCAAACAACTTCCGCAAATTAGTATTGCTGAAGTTTTGCAATTTACTCAAAAAGAATGTGATTTCATGCGGTCATTTACACATATTAAACCGTACAATGCCAAAGATAACTTAGATCCTATTGGCATTATGGCATGCATTATTGCTAATGCAACCAACCTTGGCATTCATAAAATGGCTGAAACAAGTGATTTAAACTATCGTAGGATGCAATCACAACAAAAAAACTTTATCCGAATTGAAACACTGCGAGAAACTAATGATACCATCAGCAATGCCATCGCCAAACTACCCATCTTTAAATATTGGAATATTCATAACGATCGCATTCATGGCAGCGTAGATGGACAAAAATTTGAAACTCGTCTGCATTCGTTTATTGCGCGCTATTCATCAAAATATTTTGGTGTTAATAAAGGAGTTGTTGCTTACACTCTCTGCGCTAATCATATCCCCGTGAACACGAGAATTATTAGCTCTAACCAGCATGAAAGTCATTATTTATTCGATATCCTGTTTAATAATAGCAGTGAGGTTGACATTAGCTGGTTATCTGGAGATGGACATAACATTAATCAGGTTAATTTTGCATTACTAGATTTTATTGAGAAACAGTTTGCTCCACATTTTAAACGTATTAATCACAAAGTTGATACACTGTATGGATTCCAATTGCCGAGTTATTACAAGGGTCTTTTTATAAAACCTAAACATAAAATTAATAAAACACTCATCAAGTCTGAATGGGATAATATTCAACGAATTATTGCATCGCTTTTGCTGGGTGAAACATCACAGCATCTAATGGTAAGCAAGTTGAGCTCTTACAAACGAAAAAATAAAACAAAAGAAGCACTGTGGAAATACGATAAAATATTAATGAGCATTTACATGTTGAATTTTATTCATAATCCAGAGATCCGCCAGAACGTGCGTCGAGCATTAAATCGCGGTGAAGCTTATCATCAATTACGACGCGCTATTGCTAATGTGCATGGGCGTAAATTTCGTGGTAGCAGTGACCGTGAATTAGAATTATGGAATGAATGCGCTCGCTTGATGGCGAATTGCATTATTTATTATAATGCTAACCTGCTGGATACGCTGTTGCTTAAACTGCAAAAGGAAGGACATGCTGATGCAATTGAACAGATCAAATTTATTTCTCCCGTTGCATGGCAACATGTTAACCTTTACGGGTACTACACCTTTGAAGGACAGCAATCTGCAAGTATTAATATGACCATGATTGTTGAAGCGATTAATATGATGCAGCTGGCATGAGTTTCAGCTATAAAATGACTAGGTCAGCTTAGAATATGAGCAGTTAGGCACTTTCGAGGGACTTCTTATAGAACCCTGATCACAAAAACTTTTTCGCGATGGATTGCTGCATGATTCACATTGGCTACAGCGCACTGTCGGAAAAATAAAACACAAGTTGAACAGCAGTACGTTTATATTATTGAAGCAAATATAACGCCACAAAATGGCTTAAATATCTCTTAGCTTTTAACCCGATTCATTTTGCCAATGAATCTTACGATCGAAAATCTTAATAGGTGAATCATATTCCAAACTTTGAAAATTTCACCCCTGCTTATGCACTTGAAACTTTGTGCTGCAATCGACTAATGTGTATTGGTCTAATACATTAAAAAATGCCTTCATGCCCAGCTCCATTACTCCCTTTAATCGACAGACATCTGTAATGACACATTGATTTGTTTTTTCATTAAAACATTCAACTAAATTAAAGTTGGGTTCCATTTTGCGTACGACATCACCAACTTTAATTTCACTAGATTTTTTAGCTAATTGAATTCCACCACCTTTTCCTTGGGTACTAATAATAAAACCATACTGTGCAAGTTTATGAACAACTTTAACCAGATGATTTTTGGAAATTTGATAAAATTTTGATATTTCAGTGATCGTGGAAATCTTTTTATCAGTTTGACTGAGATAAATTAATACACGTAAGGAATAATCTGAATGTAATGTTAATTGCATTTTTCTACCTCTGATATTTGACAAATACATTGTGCCAATATAACATATATTTGAAATACATCTTTAATAATTTAAGGAAAGTTAGTCGTGAATAATAATCACTTATTTGAACAGATTGGGGGAGTGGCAGCAGTTGATGCCGCTACGGATATTTTTTATCGAAAAGTATTAACTGATGATCGTATTAGTCATTTTTTTGATGATGTTGATATGGCAAAACAAGCAGCAAAGCAAAAAGCATTTTTAACAATGGCTTTTGGTGGTCCTAACAATTACACAGGTCTAAATATGAGGGATGGTCATGCTCATTTAGTAAAAATTGGGCTGAATGATACGCATGTTGATGCGGTTATTGAGAATTTAGCAAACACACTTCGTGAGCTAGGCGTTGACGAAAAGCTCATTTCACAGGTTGGCGGAATTGCTAATAGTGTACGTGACGACGTGTTGGGTCGCTGATATATGTCGGTTGTTACTTACGAAGATACTCATTATATAGTCCCTGATGGTACAAGTGTCTTAGAGGTGCTTGAGACCGCAGGTGTTAAAATGGTTTCTTCTTGTCGTAATGGTGCGTGCCAAACGTGCAAAAAAAAAGTGACGGCCGGGAAATTGCCTCCTCAAGCCCAAGCAGGCTTGAAGCAAGCAGAACGGGAAGCAGGATATTTTCTTCCTTGTATTTGCTATCCAACGGAAGATATCGTTGTGATGGATATTGATCAAGCACCCACCTATGAAGCGTCAATCTTATCAATTTCTTTCTTAAATCATGAGATGATGGAAATAAAACTTTCACATCCCGATGGATTTAGTTATCAGGCAGGCCAATTTATTCAAGTCGTTAAAAGCCCTGATCAAGTGAGAGCATATTCTTTGGCTAGTGTTCCAGCAAAAAATGAACCTCTTACCTTACAGGTAAAAATGATAGACGGAGGGTTGGTCAGTCAATGGTTACGACATCTATGCCCAGGAGATAAGATTAATATCGCAGGCCCATTTGGCGAATGTTTTTATACAAATAATAAAAAAGATCAACCCATTATTATGATAGGCACAGGGTCAGGTTTATCAC
>DHXK01000251.1:4181-8997 GCA_002413665.1 Legionellales bacterium UBA5158
GGTTTATCACCTCTCTATGGAATTCTTCATGATGCTTTATCACAAAATCATCAAGGTGAAATCAATTTATTTCACGGAGTTGCTGAAAAAAAATGTTTATATAAAGAATCACAATTGCGAGAACTAAGTATTAAATTTCCTAAATTTAATTACTTTCCATCTTTATCAAATGAAAACTTAGAATTATATTCACATGGCATGGTACTAGATGTTGCATTCAAGACATTATCAAATGTTAAAGGAGCACGTGTATTCTTGTGTGGCCATAGAGAAATGGTGACGCAAGCAAGAAAAAAAATGTATATTGCGGGTGTAGCAATGAATGACATTCATGCTGATCCTTTTGAAGGTTGAGATAATAATATATTGGTTGAGTAGATCCACTGAGTCACCTCAGTGAACCCCTATAGGGTTAAATTACATAAGCGGACGTAATCCGCCATTGGTCAATTAACTCTATGATAGAATAAGAAATATTTTTTCGGATATTTATGTCTGCTATAGTTTTTGCAATCGGAATGACTTAAGTATAACCCTGTTAAATCAGTATGTTGCACATACGTACGGCGGATTACGCCCGCTTATGTAATTTAACCCAATTCTCACTTAGAAGAATTTGTGCGGCTAACCGTTCAGACTGTGCTTGTCCATATGTCCATTCTCGAAGTCGATGCCATGTTTCATCCGCGCGATTACTCATTACTTCACCTACTTTTTAAAATTTATATCCCAAATATACAGGCCTATGAATTTATTCATGTATGCATGATAATAAAACACCGTTACTATGTTAAGCGTTAACCATTTTTAGCATTTGTTTTATTTGACCTTGTAGTTGTGCCTTTTCCTGCGACAGCACCGACTTTTCATTCGATAATAATTTAATTTGACTTTGCGTATCATGAAGAGATTGCTTGATATCGACTAACTGTTGTAACAATATTTTAACTTCTATTTGAATGGTAATAAATTCCGACGTTTTAATCTCTAACGTTTTTTGTGTTTCTTTTAATTGATTTTTCCAATGTTGAATAGAGTGGTGATATTCATTTTTATCTTTTTTACTATCTTCAAGTTTAATAATTGTTTGGCCTAGTATCGATTGAGTTTCTTGGGGAGTTTTGAGAAGCCCCTCCATACAGCCTATTTTGTATAAAAGCACTTAACTTTGACAAAAGAAGTGCGCTTAACAAAGTCTTTTCCAGTTTGGTCATCAGCTTCTAGTAAAAATAAACAACGCGTTATAGTTGGGTAGGCAGTTTGGAGGGGCTTCTCAAAACTCCCCATTTGACTACGTTTATTATTTAATGCTTGAATATTTTAACCTTTACAGCTAATTGAATGCATTTTAGAAGTGGTTATATTACTAATAAGATATCAAACATGGTGTGCATAATGCATGCTCGGTCATGTGAAATCAGTAAAGTCAAATGATAAGTACAACTAGGCAAGTACTCAAGTTTAGGCAATGAATTTAATTATAAGTGTAAATAAACATTTTATAAGATTTAGAAATTAAAAATAAAAAAAATAAGCCAACGTATTTAGCATTAGCTTACCAATAGATAATTATAAAATTTTTGAAAGAACATAACCTATTAAACCAGCAAAGCCAAGAGCTTTGAGCGGATTCGATTTGGTGTAGGATATGAGTTTATCTTCAGTGTTGTTAAATTTACTTTGAACATTTTTAGAATATTTCTCTGCTTTATCTGATATGTAATCACCTATTTCACAAGCTGAATCTTTGACGTTTTCATAATAATTTTTAGCGTTATCTGATGCATGTTGAAGATTATTTTTTGTTGAGTTATTCATGTTAAATCCTTAATAAATTGAGTAAACATCATATCATAACTATTATTATATCTAAATATTTTTTCTGCTAAGATGGTATGAATCACTAAATATGTTTTTACAAAAAATTATTTTCCTAACAATTAAGTCAATTATACTTACTAATTTAATAAATATATTTATAACTGAATCTAATTCCTGATTATTAAAAGTGTAAGTAATTCTGTTTCATTATAATGAGCCAACTTAAATTAATACATTATTCTTATTAGAATAAGCATTATTGCTTATGACGTTCATAATACGTTGCTTGATTTCTATAAATCGCTGTTTATAATGATCTGCTTCCTGTTCAAGGGATGGAAATAATTTTTTAAAAAACTTAAGGGAGTTACAAATGAGTTCAGTAAGACCTAATGAAAAAAAATGTGTTAATAGTACAGCAGCTGTATTGCATGGACTAGTTATGCCTTTGACCGCAGTTGGTGTTGCAGCAGTTTCCAAAAAAGTAATTGATAATGCGAATACTCTTTTAGCATCTGATGTTAAAGATAATATATTACATTATTCTAGTATTGCATCTGGCGTAGCGAATATTGGTGTTGTTACGAATGCATTTTTACCATGGCTATCAGTTAGTCTTAAAGCTTTTAATGTTTTAAATACCAATCAAAAGGCTTTAGTTGCTTTCACTGCTTTAGTGGGATTAGCATCTTCAGCTTATTCCTTAACACAATTTGATGTGCCAGAACGTACGTTAGAAGCCGGTGGATTCGCGTCCCTAGGTAGCGGATGTTTAACAATGTCCCAAGCTATGGCAACGAAATTTGCATGTGATAATAATACAGTTACGATGAGTGGACTTTTAGATAATGAAGTTACCTCAACTGGCCTTGATTCAAATAGAAGTAGCTATAGACCTTGGTAAGAAATACTTGATTAGCAATGGCAACGGTTCTGCATAGGGCCGTTACATTGCTAAGCCTGTATTTGTAATAATGGATTCATTTTTTTTCTGTAGACTAGGTAATAGATGATATTATTTGTAATTACTTTTAATATCAAAATCAAAGTTATTTAGATAACAAAGCCACAATCTCCATGATTCTTTTTATTGATATCATCAAATACATAACATCTATTTAATCTTTTTAAAATTCACAAGTAATTCTCTTATCATTAGGATGTCATAATTATTTGTATAATCAAAATTTATCTATAGCGCGGTATAAAATTATTTTATTGTAATTAGTTAACGCTAAAAAGTTATGACAGAATTCACAACGGTTGATTGTGTATTAAAATGAGGCTTAAGTTTTACATTGGTGTAATGCATGCAGATTATAATATTTGGATATGTTATACTTCCCACTAAAAATTTAAATACAATTAAACGTGGGGTTCACAAATGAAGAAATTAAAAAGTAAAGGGATTAAAAATATGGATAATAAGATGTATCATTCGCTTCTTAATCTTAAAGAAGCTCTTGGAGAAACCACTGACGGAGTTAAAAGTCGTGCTGGCGAATTAATTACAGAATTGCTCGAAGATTTTCAAGAAAAATCTACTGATTATCAACATGAGTTAGAAGAATATATAATGGATAAGCCTCTGAAATCTATGGGATTAGCCATTGGATTCGGAATATTAATAGGTAAATTTATCTTATAAATATTTAGTAGTTTTAGTGTTGATAAACTAGGCCAAAAGAAATGAAAAATTTTTTTTGGCTTTTTTTATAATCATAATAAATAATTCTACATGCGCTCTTATAAAAAAGAGTATTAATTAAATATATTTTCACGATTGTAAATTCATCAAAATAATTTTTTTTTAAAATTGACAGAAAAAAAATTTAGCTAAGAATATTTTCGTAATATAAAATTAATGACAATGCATGAAAATTATTATATAATTACATCATCTAATATTAATTAGATGTTAATGATTAGCTCTACTCTGAAATGTTTTATTATTTCAATATCTGAAAAATTTTTCCGCCAAAACTTTTAAATTATTAAAAAGGAACCATTATGAATAACGATATAATTGAAGGTAAATGGACTGAAGTTAAGGGTAAATTGAAACAACAATGGGGCAAGCTGACAGACGATGATATTACACAAATGAAAGGTTCTTACCAAGAGCTAGAAGGACATTTACAAAAAGCTTATGGATATGAAAAAGACGCCGCTAAAAAAGAAATTGATAAGTTTATCCAAGATAACAAGTGGGATAAATAACTTTTAATCTTATAATCTTATTACTAACTTTTAAATTTATATATGGAATTTTTAAATGAAACTTTCTACATTAATTAAATCAACATTGGCACTGAGTATTCTTTCTGCTGCTGCAACTTCTTATGCTGGCACAGAATGCCAACTTGGCAATGAGTGTAGCGTTCCTAACACTCTTGATTCCGTATATTACGCATTTGATACTAAACAAGGTACTAAATTCACATGTGAATTGCGCGCGACTAAAGGTGATGACATTGAAGTAACAATTAGTAGTAGAGACGATTATGTTTTCCCAGCCGTTACATTAAAAGCTGATAAGTCTGGAGAGATGTTGTCAACCACCATCCCTGGACAATTTAAAGAAGGTGCTACCCGTGGAAAAATCGAAGTGCATCAGACATTGTTAACTACAAAAGCAGAAGGCACTGTTAAGTGTTTTCCACAAAGCTAACTGTGATAAGCCAAGGTAATTATTACCTTGGCTTTTTTTTATATGTTTTAAATAATTTACCGCCTGTTAATTTTACTGCGTGCTTTAATTGATCCCTATTCATGCACATCATCTTGCCTAGACTTAATCAAAAGTACCTATTTTTGATTGTGTATCACTCAGCTATGAAGCACCAGTTTTCAGCCCCATCTAAATAAACGAGTTACAAAATCGACAAAAAATTATCGACGAGCTAAAATATAGGATAACCGGCAGCGCTTAAAAACCGTCAAACTGACAATGAGTTGTCCATGTTGAGCCTAAATACTAAGTCGCCAGTGACCC
>DHXK01000251.1:9247-9421 GCA_002413665.1 Legionellales bacterium UBA5158
CTTATTCACCGAAAAGAGCTTAAAAAAAGATACGTCTTTCCCAAATAAAAGTCCAAGAAAACATCGAATCTACGGGTTCTAAAGTATCGCATCGTACACAAGCAAGAAATTGTAAGTCGCCAAATTTGTTATGCAACACAAGGGGTCATGAGCCCCCTATGCCAAGATAGTTGT
>DHXK01000063.1 GCA_002413665.1 Legionellales bacterium UBA5158
TCATAAGACCGTAGAAGAACCAGGTTAGTTAGGAAAAAGAGCATACAATCAACATAAGATTAACTTTAGTAAGGGTAAATCATGGCTAAAAATTATAAGGAAATAACCGAAAGAATTTCATTCTCATTATCAAAACTACGAAAAGAAATCCCAGATACAATGAATGCTTTTAGCGCATTAGCCCAATCAGCAACAAAAGATGGAATGCTCGATAAGAAAACCAAAGAATTAATCGCCCTTGCTTTGGGTATAGCTGGGCATTGCGATGGTTGTATTGGTTTTCATGTACAAACATTAGTTAAGCTTGGAACCAAACGAGAGGAGTTCCTAGAAATGCTGAGTATGGCAATTTACATGGGGGGAGGGCCAGCTTTAATGTATGCGGCTGATGCTTTAAGCGCTTTCGAAGAATTTAGCTCCTAAATATTTTTATAAAATATGAATTTTAATTGTACTCAACTTTTTAAAAATCGTAAACCTAAGGGAGTTTCATCAAATGGAATTTAAGCGATTTAAAACAGAAGGTATCGCACATAATGCTTACATCTTAGGAACTGAGGGAATAGGCATAATAATTGATCCACGTAGGGATGTAGATGAATATTTAGAATGGGCCTTATCAAAGAAAATAAATATTAAGTATGTCCTGCAGACGCATCGGCAAGAAGATTTTGTTTTAGGTTCAAAGATATTAAAGGAAAAACTCGGTGTAATTGTTGTTGCCAGTAATCATCCTATTTCCCGCGTTGCGGATAAACGAATGGCTGATGATGAAGTTTTTGATATCGGTGGGTTATCCATCAAGACATTACATACACCCGGTCATACTCCTGAAAGTGTGTCTTACGCTATTTCTTTGAAAGAACACCCAGAGAAAGTTTGGGCTGTCTTTACTGGGGATGCACTTTTTATTGGAGAGACCGGTAGAACAGACCTTCCTGATCGCAATAAAACGGCTGAAAATGCAGGTATTTTGTTTGATTCAATTCATAAGAAAATTTTACCACTCGGTGATAATGTTTTAATTTATCCAGCGCATGGAGCAGGTTCTGTATGTGGTGGTAATATTGCAAAATACGATGAATCAACGTTAGGTTTCGAAAGGACGTACAATCCAGTTTTCACACTTTCAAGAGAAGAATTTATTTCAAAAAAATTAGAGGAACGCATCCCGCGCCCACCTTATTTTGCCTTGATAGAAAAGTTAAATACAAAAGGCGGTTTGCCTCTTGAGAAAAACTGGAATTCTATCGTTTCTTACTCGTCAAAAGATTTTGAAAAGCAAATTAAAAAAGGTATCGTTATTGATACACGTCTTCCTGAAGCTTATGCGGGAGGACATATTCCTGAGTCATACAGTATTTGGTTAGATGGTTTGCCCGTATTTGGTGGGTGGATAGCATTTGAAAACAAACCTGTATTTCTTGTTTTAGAGAGAAGCGAGGATTTAAAAAAAGCTTTTATGCATTTAGCTAGAATTGGTATTGATTCTATTAAGGGGGTTTTATCGGGCGGTTTTGAAAGCTGGAGAAATGAAGGATTACCAGTTGATCAATCTGGTATTGTTACTCCAATGGATTTAAGTAAGTCAAAAATATCACTGATTGATGTGCGAGATATTACCGAGTATAGCACCAAAGGACATGCGCCTTTAGCTAGTCACAATTACGTTGGTTATCTTGAGCGGAATAGTAATCCAGTCAAAAAACATTTCCCGAAAGACAAGCCCATAGCTGTCACCTGTACAGTGGGACATAGGGCAAGTTTAGCGGTAAGTATTTTAAAACGTAACGGATATAAAAAAGTTTATAATCTTATTGGCGGTATGGGTGCATGGATGAAGCTTAAATTACCGCTTAAAAAAGATATTGACCCAAAGCGTATTCTAGATAAAAAAGAAATTACAGAAGATTTTCCTTATGAAAAAATAAAATAAATTTATATGTCACATTATTTTGTATCTTTGGGTAGAGGGATTAAAGCCCTCTAAATCTTTCGAAGAAGAATGAATAATGTGAACTGACATGCTTAACCTTATTTTTTAAATTTAGAAATACCAAAATAAGTCAGCGATCCTAAAACCATTCCTACTATAAAGTAAACAACTTCGAATTGAAAAGTACCCAAAACAGCGATAGAAGGACCAGGACAATATCCCGTGATTCCCCAACCTATTCCAAATAGAGCGCTGCCAATAATCAGTTCTTTATCGATTTTATGTGTTTTTGGGTAGTGAAACTTATTTCCTAATAAAGGTTTTTTACGCTTTTTTATAAAATAAAATCCAATCCATGTTGTTATGATGGCGGCAACCATAACCAAAATTAATGAAGGATCCCAATAACCGGTTACATCTAAAAAATTTAACACTTTGGTAGGGTTGATCATATTTGAAATTGCGAGACCGATTCCAAAGAGGAGACCCATGAAAAAAGCAGCAAGTGTATACATCAATATATTCCTATAATATGTCTAATAAAATAAATGCTTAACATGCCTGTAAAAATAAATGTAAGTGTTGCTATCAGTGAACGTAATGAAAGTCTAGCAATGCCACTTACGCCATGACCTGAAGTACACCCATGCCCCATACGTGTGCCAAAGCCTACGCAAAAACCTCCTATTAATAAAAGCAAGATGGGGTAATGTCCTCGAGGTGTAAATTGGATACTTGGAATTAAAAAATAAAACAAACCACCGAAGGCAAGTCCAAATAAAAATGTAACTCGCCATAAAGGAAAGGGTTTGTCCGGCGGGAGCAATCCGTGAATTAATCCACTCATGCCAGCAATACGCCCATTCACTAACAAAAAAAACACTGAGCTCAAAGCTATTAAGATACCTCCAATGAGTGAGCGGTAAGGTGTAAATTGGGTAATAAAATCCATTTAGCTGCTCCATTCATGATTTTCTGCATAAAGTAATTTTACATTCATCTAAATTTTATATGATTTTTAATGATGATATTAGAATTTTATTTTTTTAAACGGGAAGTTAATAGGCATATGATTCTAGCATGAAGGTATGTTTGCGCCAATATTGCTAATGGTAGGCCTTGTGTCTACAAGTGCAGCGTCAGCTTCGTTGATCGTGTAGTGCTTTGTATTCAATATAATCGGTGTGAAGTGATTCTAAATCAATATGCTTGTATTGGGTTGTGATGTTGTATCCACTGACCGCAATATTTCTTTTGTGATGAATATTCATCAATAAATCAATATATTAAAAATAATGATTGAGCTAGGTTGCCCGCAGCGCCTTTTCTATGTGTTACAATATGTATGTACTCACTTTTTTGTACTGTTGAACCATGTGTTGAATAAGGATTTATCATATGGAAAAGCAAAAATACATTCCTCACACCGATACCAATACGGCTTTTTTGGCCTCTCTTGTTCTTTATTCAGACGATGCGATTGAAGGTCTATCGCTCGATGGAAATGTCATAGTTTGGAATAGAGGGTGTGAGGAGCTCTATGGCTATACTGCAAAAGAGATTATGGGAAAATCGATTCTTATGGTTTACCCAGAAGATCGTCTAGATGAGTTCCCACTCATTATTGCTAAAATTAAAAACGGTGAACATATTGATCCTTATGTGACTCAAAGAAAACGAAAAGATGGAGGGTTGATTGATGTGGCTGTCAGTGCTTCTCCAATCAAGGATAAAAAAGGCGTTATCATCGGTGTTTCTAAAATTTCACGTCCATTCGCTGGCCAAGAGCGTGTAGCGCAATATACACGATCTTTAATTGAGGCTTCTTTAGATCCATTAGTGACGATTAGTACGACGGGGAAAATTACCGACGTAAATGAAGCAACGATTAAAGTAACAGGTGTTTCAAGAAAAGAATTGATAGGCACTGATTTTTCGAATTACTTCACGGAGCCTAAAAAAGCGCAGGAAGGATATGAGCAAGTTTTTAAAAAAGGTTTTGTAATCGATTACCCCTTAATCATTCGACATAAAGGCGGCAGACTCACTGACGTTCTTTATAATGCATCCGTATATAAAGACGATAAAGACAATGTGTTGGGGATTTTTGCTGCAGCACGTGATGTAACGGGCGCAAAAAAAGCTTTTCATTATGCAAGATCCTTAATTGAAGCAAGTTTAGATCCTTTAGTAACAATCAGCCCAGAAGGGAAAATCACGGATGTCAATGACGCGACGGTACAGGTCACGGG
>DHXK01000264.1:0-1668 GCA_002413665.1 Legionellales bacterium UBA5158
GAATAACTACCGATATTTGTGACCGGTTGATCGGGTTAATTAGTGAAAAGGTTAAAGTTGATTTACTTTCAAAGAAGATAAACTATCCTCATACGGCTACTGAAATCACCAATAAGGAAATTTTGCCAATTGCAAAAGAATTATGGTCTTATAGGTTGTATCATTCACCTTCCGATGATTTAGTGAGAAAAGGGGATATCATACGAATAAAAAATGGGGCGAATTACAACGAATTATATTTTGTAATTACCCCGGATTGCGATTTGACGCATTTTTGGAGCAAAACTTTAGGTTATTTGAATATCGTACCGATGGTCATCACAGCAGAAAATAAAGACACTACGGGTGCAATGGTCAAGCTGATCAAAAAAGCTGAGAACTATAATAGCATAAAAGCAATTTCTACATTCTCGAATCCAATTAATAACATCGGAGGTGGCCTGCTATATTTTCCTAATATAAATATTGAAAACGATTTGAAAAATTTTATTTGTTTTCCAAGGCAAATAAGTTCTTATCATATCCCGATGCCGGATGGTATTAAAAATATACAGGAAATAAAAAAACGCGACAAAGCACTTATGTATTCTTATTTTCCTGAATATGAACGTGTTACAACACTAAGTGAACCATTTGTTACACCCACTATCGAAAGTATATTGTCAACCATAGCGGGCTATGCAACACCGGATTATCCCACAGAAATTCAAACAGATTTAGCAGAAAATTTTAAAACGATCTATACATGAAATATAATTCAATAGATTTATTCTCCGGTGTCGGAGGGTTGACGGTTGGATTACACCAAGCAAACTTTCAAACCTCATTTGCTTTTGAAATAGACTCGATAGCTTCTAAGGCATACGGGCTAAATCATCCTGATACGGAGGTTATAACGGAAGATATCCGAAAGGTATCGACACTTGATATTAAGAAAAAGTTAAAAGGTAAACCGATCCATTTGTTAGCCGGTTGCCCGCCTTGTCAAGGATTTTCCTCTATGAGGAGATTGAATCGGTCTACACCGGTTTTTGATGAAAGAAACAGCCTGATTAATGAGTATGTACGATTCATCCAAGAATTAATGCCTTATACATTTATGATGGAGAATGTCCCAGGCTTAATAAAATATGACTTATTTCATAAGGCAATCGAAACTCTTAAAAGCATAGGTTATTTACATATTGATTATAAGGTAGTCAATGTCAAAGATTATGGAGTACCTCAAAGTAGAAGACGATTGGTAATGGTCGGTTCTCGATTAGGAGAAATAAAGGTGGCCGAGCCATTGGATGATAAAAAAGCTACAGTAAGAAGTGCCATCGGAAATCTACCTTTGCCTCAAGACTCGGAGGATTTAATGCACAAAGTGTTTCCAAACCACACTGAAAAAATTAAAGAACAAATAACATTAACTCCTCATAATGGTGGTAGTAGAAAGGATTTGCCGGAGAGATTTATTTTAAATTGCCATAAAAAAATAAACGTCGGCTTCAATGATGTTTATGGCCGTTTAAAATGGGATGATTCCTCAACGACAATTACAGGAGGATGTCTAAATCCGTCAAAGGGGCGATTTTTACACCCCGAACAGGATCGGTGTATTTCAGCGCGAGAGGCTGCATTGTTGCAGTCATTCCCACCAGACTATAAATTACCTTCTAATAC
>DHXK01000264.1:1811-2095 GCA_002413665.1 Legionellales bacterium UBA5158
TTCTAATACTGCGATGGGAAAGTTGGCGCTCCTAATAGGAAACGCCTTACCACCAAAGTTTAGTTACGTCCAATCGCTGAATATTCACAACCACTTGGCAAGCCATTTAAATAACAGGCCGTAACTCAAAAACTGTTATCGTTCGTATTTGCAATTTAAAAACGTCCGAATATTGTTCCCGCCAAGTATAATTTTTTATGCTATTAAACGGCTTAATAGCTGTATATCCTCTATAAAGCGTCCGGTTATTGATACCTTTAGGAGTACAAACCCGGATACAGTAC
>DHXK01000264.1:2276-3118 GCA_002413665.1 Legionellales bacterium UBA5158
TCGATTCCCGCTCTGAGTACAAACCCGGATACAGTACGATTAGTCGTTCTGATCCGGGTTTTTTTATGCTCTAAACTACTGTTAATCTGATAAATAAGTAGCGCTGCTTGGTTGACTATTCCGGTTCGATGTCCCGTTTTAGAATAAGTCCATTTTTCAGGGAACATCGAACCAATTATAAACCTTTGACCTTCAATATCTGCATTTAAGTACAATAGGTCAAGTTTTTGGAGGTTTTCTACTGCTTTGTAAACGAGCCCTTCAATATTAACTGATGCACTACTATTAGCAGCAAAGTCATTTAATTTAGCCTCAAGCCTTACAATCTTTTCTTCGGCTTCTTTTTTAATCATTTTATACTCTGATTGATCTAAGCCGTCATTTAAAAGTAGCTCCCTCGCGTCTCGTCCTGGTTTTACTTGTCGTTTTTGAGTAGTAATACTGGAATCAGTTTACACCGATAACAGGCAATGTATTTTCAGTTGACGCTGCCGGCCCTGCATGTAAAACCACAAGCGCAACCATGTTAACCTCTGCTGTAAGTGATATGCAAACTGCATATACAGACGCCGCCGGACGCATTAACCCCGACTTCTTAAATTTGGGAGCCGGAACTATTGGTGGATTAACGCTTACACCAGGGCTTTATAAATGGACAAGTCCAGTTAACATCCCAACAGATATTGCAATTGCAGGCGGCCCGGACGATGTATGGATATTCCAGGTTGCTGGGACTCTTAAAATGAGTTCTGCAGTTAGAGTTACCCTGAGCGGTGGCGCGCAAGCAAAGAATATCTACTGGCAAGTTGCTGGTGCCGTTACCTTTGGTACCACCAGTCATT
>DHXK01000259.1:0-7621 GCA_002413665.1 Legionellales bacterium UBA5158
AGGGGCTCAGCACTGAAACCCTTTATTTATGCTTTAGCACTAGATCAAGGTTTAATTCATCCAAACACTGTCCTTAAAGATGTCCCGCATAGCTTTGGCAGTTACACCCCTGATAATTTTGATTATGATTTTATGGGTCCCATCAAAGCAAAAGACGCATTGGTGTTAAGCCGTAATATTCCAGCTATTTATTTAGCGGAAGCATTAACGAAACCTAATTTATATCAATTATTAGAAGAAGCCGAAGTTAGCAATCTGAAACCTGCAGCTTATTACGGTTTAGCGTTAGCATTAGGTGGTGCTGAGCTCAGCATGCAAGAATTGACAAGCTTGTATGCCATGTTAGCAAACGATGGCATATGGCATCCATTGCACTTTCGTCAAGACCAACCTGCTTCACCAGGCAAACGCCTCTTAAGTTCAGAGGCAAGCTTCTTAGTATTAGATATGTTAAAAAATACGCCTCGCATGGAACCCAGTTATTTACTAACACGCAATCAACAACTCCCCGTTGCATGGAAAACAGGAACTTCGTCTGGGTATCGTGATGCTTGGACTGTAGGCGTATTTGGTCCATATGTGTTAAGTATCTGGATAGGGAATTTTGACAATACAAGTAACGCAGCATTTGTCGGTCGCACGATAGCCGCACCTTTACTGTTTGACATTATTGATGCAATAAACACGCAGACTGGCCCGCTTCCTATCGTAATCAAACACCCAGAAGAGATGCGTTTAGAGCAAGTTAGTGTGTGCCGCGCATCCGGCATGCTACCTACACGTTATTGTCACGACAGAGAATTAACCTGGTTTATTCCAGGAAAATCACCCATCAAAACCGATACTATTTATCGCGAAATCCCCGTAGACAAAAAGAGTGGGCAACGTACGTGTCATAGCGATCAAAATACACGATTTGAAATTTATGAATTTTGGCCGTCTGATTTACTAAGAATTTTCAAACAAGCTGGCATCCAACGTCGCACACCACCCTTATTAAATTCAAATTGTGTCATGACACAAAATAACGGAATAGACCCACAAATTACCTCACCACAAACAGAACTCAGTTACGTGATAAGATCCGATGCTCCAAAAAAAAATCCTATTGTATTCAGCGCGACTACTGATGCCGATGTCGCGACACTCTATTGGTTCATCAATGAAACCTACGTCGCTAAAACACCACGCGATCAACCTTTTTTATGGCAGGCTAAACCGGGGAGTTTTATCGTTAGGGTTGCTGATGACCATGGACGATCGGATGCGCGAGAGCTGATGGTGCGAATAGAATAAATATAAAAGCACCCTGACCCTAAAGGGTGAATATTCGAAAAGAACTTTGCTATAAATGTAGGGCTTAGCGTAGCGTAATCCACCAAGTAAAACCTTCCCGCAAAGAAAAAATAGCTGGGTAGTTATATTTGGTGGATTACGCTAATCCACCCTACAATAAATCAATCAGTTACATTACACTCGAATCTTAATCACAAGAAATTTTTCTAGAATTCAAAAACATTCTTCAATATACTGAGCTAGCTTAATTTTAAGCGATTCAAACACAGGGAGAACAACATGAAAAGAATTTTAATGCTTGCCTCATCAGTTTTATTAGGATCATTAGTTACTTTAGCTCATGCAAGTCCAAACCACAGCAATATAGATGTGATTCAATTTAAATTAACAAATTCCTGCATTGAGTGTGATTTAAGTGGCGCTGACATAGGTCTAAATCATTCTAACGCTACTTTAACTAGGACTAATTTAAGTAATATTCTAGGTAATTACATCAATTTATCTGATTCACATTTGCAACATACTAATTTTTCTGGGGCATTTTTATCCGGAGCTAATTTTTCAAGATCTGATTTAACCGGTGCAAATTTTGATGGCGCATACGTTCAATATGCAAATTTTTCTGGATCGCATGGCGCAAACTTAGAAACAGCTCATATGTGCAGAACAATTTTAGCTGATGGAAGTGTAGTGGGTGATTGCAACTAAAAGCTTTTATTAAACTAAACTAATCCAATAAAAATAATTGGATTAGTTTTTTTATTTTAAAATGAGTGAAAAGTTTAACTTAGCTAAATAAATTTTCTAGAATAAATAAAAATATCGCGCAAAAAAATCTTCCTCCCCTACATCATCGGACATTCAGAAGGTTGGTAAGTTGTAAATAATGTAGCTGTGACAGATGTATCTTGAAAGACATTACCACTCCAAACGAAATTAGTGCAAATAGTACTGCCTGATAGGAGCGGATTGACCCACCCTGTTCTGTCAGGCCCATAGATAGTCATCCAATTAACTCGATTGTTTTGCACATTAATATCATAACAAGGTCCACCGCCATACCAAGGTGCATAATTCACATACCCAAGCCCATAGAAATTGACTGGGTTTGCAATCGAGAAAATTTTGTTATTTAAAAAGTTAACATTATTTCCACCCGCGCCCATTAAACCACCATGACCTACATTCACTAATACATTATCTATGACGTTGATGTAAGAGCCGCCCGAGCCATCACCCACAGTAATACCGCTACCCACATCCCCTGTTACGTTTTGAAGTTGGCCTCCGCCCATCAGTTTATTACCCACCACCAACAATGGACTTATGGCGGTGCCACTTGATTCATATACGCTTATCTCATCATTCACTCCATCCGTACTTTTGGGCAAAGTATTATAGTCATCTTGTAATCCGATATTGCAGGAAATACTATTATTCGGACCTGTCACATTATTAAATTCTGCAAAATTTCCGAAAGACAAATGACCATTGACACTAGATGGCTTTAAATGTGAGAAATAATTATTGTTAATTCTGACACCTTCACTTTGCTGCGACTTTACCCCAGTCTGTACAAGTGTGAAGGTATTGTTTTCAACAAACGCACTGTTAGTACCATAAATTAAAAATCCAGCATTAGGTATAACTTGCAATTTGTTATTCGTGAATGACAAAGCAGGAACGCTAGGCACTGTATCACCTGCGTTAGGTTTCACAAATGAAATATAGATTCCATCTTGTTGTATATTCGTGAAAAGACTGTTAGAGACAGACAGTATATTACCCGTTAACTGCGCTGCTCTATAACTACTGATAAGTGAAATACCACTGCCTTGCAAGTCATGAAAATTCACATTATCGACTACAAGATTATTCACATTTCCACCGGGCAAAGGGCTTTGTATCGAAATGCCGTTACCCAAGCTAGGGCCATAGCCACAGGGGCCGATCTCACTATTTTTTATAGTAACGTTACTAACATTACCCGATGCACTTGAAATAATGATGCAGGGACCAGATGGATTAGTAATCTTAACGTTGCTAACAACAGTATTGGATTTAGTAATGACTAACGGTGGCGATGCTGCCAAGATAGGCTTAACGGGCTCGAGTTTCCAAATTTGATTCGCTTGACCTACTCCATTACAGTCCCATTGTTGCAGCACCGTACCATTTTCTTTCGACCAATCCGTTACATCTAAACATTTGTTACTATTTTCTGAAATAATTTGATAACCACCATTTAATGGCATGACATTCCAAATTTGATTTTTCCGTGCTAAACCCGCACACGGTGATTGCTTAACCTTACCCCCATTCAGTTTAGAGGCACCACCAACATCAAGGCACATTCCCGAATTATTTGAAATAATTTGGTATTGAGTTGGCGTGATCGAAATCACTTTCCAAATCTGCGCGACATTTTTTGCAGAACATGACATTTGTGTGACAGGAGATCCATCCGTCGTAGAATTTGTCGGAATATCTGCGCACTTTTGAGAGCTTTGTGAAATGATATTAGCATAAGGTATGTCATTAACTGCAACAGCTTCCTGAGATGGCTGTACCGCGGAAAGAGCATGAACAGGAGTTGCTATCGCTACAAAAATTGACATACGAAGTAAATTAAACGCGCATCCTAATTTTAATGTAGACATATTTTTTCTCATCCATGAAAGTTAAATAGGTTAGCACTATTGTCTCATACTTTTGACTTCATGCCAAAATTCCTATTGCGAACTTGTTTAGATACTTATGATTTTCAAAGGAAGATGACGCTAAGATGAAATCTGTGCATCCTTGAGATTAATACAGCCGCAATACTACAAAACATCCATTCTCTAATGCCTCATTCTATTAGCGGAATGTTTCATATGATCTTCAAGATACTTCTTAATTTCTTTTTCGGGAATATATTTATCTTCAGATCCTGAAAAAAAAAATAGCGCAAGCTTTAAAACCTGAACCACCTAATCTACCTAACATCTTCCCGGTATTGACGAAGATTCTTTGCGTATCTTTATTCGAAGGATTATCTTCAGCATCATGCAGTATTGTAACAAGGTCAGCTGAAGTTTTTTGGGTGAGATGTTTATATTTTTCACCTGCATGACAAAGAATCCGAATCTGCGAATAGTTACTCGTTTAAGGAACTAGTTTTTTACGAAGAAATATACGTGAATGTTCAAATAAATAATTAGGAATTTCACCTATACGCTGATATCCGTTCTTTAAATAGAATTCTTCTGCTTGAAAGCTAAAAGTGTCTAGAGTTGAGTAAAGACAACCATATTTAATTCCCTCTTGTTCCGCTACTTTTAATAGTTCAGAACCATATCCTTGAGATCGGCTATTTTGTTCAATCCACAAAACATCGATGTAAATTGATTCAGGGTGTAACCATGCCAATATTCCGCCTTGAATAATGTCGTCACTGGATTTTAAAAATAAAGAAAATGATTCTGCTTGGCTATTCATAGCCTGCTCATTAAAACTAACAATACCATTACGTATTTTCTGTTTATCAGAATCTAATGGATTATAGTCAACAATTATTTTATACATAATCTTTTATTCCTTAATGAAATGGCTTAAATCCTGGAAGAATATCCGCTAAAGACTTCATGATAGGCTTAGCATTTTCTTGAGGAAATTGACGGTACACTGAATCTGGAGTTTGATAACGTTTAGGTGTATCTGGAATATAAGAAAATTGTTCTTGAAACTCACCTACATGTCCCATTTTTTTTGAAAATGGCCACGTACAAATAAGTCCTGTACTTTTGCTGCTGATATGTCCTGCTTCATCACTTGCAAAAGCCGCGTAATTTCTTTCGGCTTGCTCCTGAATTCTCACTCTATTTTCAGGTAAATGAGGATTAGCAAAACCATCATCTTGCAATTGATGCATTAAGTCTTGGCCGAAATAATCTTGCCAGATTTTACGCCTAAATGAACGCGCCTCTTGTTGGCATGCTTCTTCATGACCCGGTTGAGGATGCTGTACCACTGCAATTTCACCGTCGGCATCTTTGCCAGCCATACTTCTAGCATTAAGATTAGCGCTACCATTTATGATGATATTATCATCTACCATCATAAATTTAGAATGTATGTAGATAGGATAACGTTGACTTTCCGAAACAAGATCAGCACGTGATGGGCCCTGAAATTCAATGATAAGTTGTTTATAAATATCTAAGCAGGAGTCGTCCATCATTTGCTTTTTGATAATATGACTATATAAATTTTCTAAACGGATAATACGATTCTTAATCGGATCTGAGCTTATACTTTTAGCTTTCATCTCTATGATTAAATCTTGCAACTTTTGACTAATATTTACTGATATTGATTTTTCTTGCAGGTTATTTTTTGTTAGCTTGTTAAACGTATTAATAACAAGCTGCATAAAAGATTCTTCAGATTGTGTTGGAGTTGAGGCGGATTCTTCCAACTTGCGTAACTGATGATGCTGCTCAGTCACCCCATGCCACTTAGCATAAAAATTAAATGATAAAAAATCATTCCAGCTTTTTCCAGTGCGCTGCTCTATCTCTTGCATCATTTTACGCATGAGCTTCCATTGTGTATGACGCATCGGTTCAACGCCTATTTTCCCACCTGGCTCTCCATTAGGACACATAGGCAAGGCCATAAAAATATGGAATGGTTCATTCTTCATTGCTTTATCACAAATTTTTTCTATCATCGCTCTTGGGATAGCATTTCCATGTTCCTCGTCACCAGAAAAATATTGAGTTTCCCAATATATAAATTTTTCCGCGTCCTTGATAGCTTCTAAACAAGCAGCCTGTATACTATTTTCATATTTATTTGCCAAGTTCCATTCCGCATAACTGGATTTATTGGCACTCCGAAGTTCTTGGCATTCCCAAAGTGGGATGGATGCATCTGCATTATTTACACGATAGGGTTTTAATGCTTTTGATATTTTTTTCCAATGCTTTACTACCCTTTCATTACTCTTTGAATTAACATGATAGCCTGAGACAGCACCACCGAAACCCGCTTGCCAATGTGAAACAAAATCTTTTGCCAAATCAACACAGATAGGGCCTTGGGCTTGACTTTGTATATCTCTCCAACCTTGGCGAGGCATATTACCATTATGAGTTGGTAAAGCTAATCGTTGGTTTTGCCAATTATTTGCAGCAAATGAAGTCCACAAGGGTAAGTCATATGTATTAATTAGCGGATGTTCGCTCCAGTCAAATTTACCGGTAGCTAAATCAGAGCCACCATAAAATGCACGTAACTGTTGATCGCCATTATCTAACAAAAGATATTTCTGGTGGAAGGAACGAACCATACCTTCATTACTTACCATGCGAATTAATAAGTTATCAGGCAATTGATTTAAACCAAATTTTTCCTTAGCAATTTTTTCTAAGCTAGAGACTCCGTCCTTGTGCGACTTGCGTTGATTATTCCATAAATTTATCGCTATCAACATATCAGGATTATCGATAGCTTTTTTAACTAATATTTCATCAAGCGAAGAGTGGGAATGTTTATAGGAATAATAAGCATCTTCAAATCCTAATAGTACTTGCGTATGCGCTTGTTGATTAATCGCTTTTATTTTCATTTCAAAATATTGTTTGATTATTGTTTCAGAGTAATCATTTGGCTTTCTCTTATAAGCCTTTAGGTAAGCATTAGCAGCTTCTTGATATTGACCTTTTTTCTTATAACTATCTGCTAAATATATTAAAGAACTTGCATCTCGAGAATAAAAATTTGAAAATTTTAGTAACTCTGAATCACTCATTTTATTTAGCGTTGCCATGCTATCTTTGACATAAAGAGAATATTTTTCAATACCCGCTCGTCGTGACTCAGCAATATTGGGTGTTATCTCAGTAAGAAGTTTGAAATAGTTTGCTTTATTTTCCTCATGAAAAGGATCAATTTGCGCAGCTATTTGATATTCAGCAAGTGCTTCTTGCATTTTGTTTTGGGCTTTGTAGACTAAACCTAATAACTGATGAGACTTAAAATTGTTTGGATCTGGCAATACCGTTTTATTACCGTTAATAATATTTTTCAGTAGTGCTTCTGCTTCAATATGATTACCTTTATCAATATGTTTTTCTATGGCTGCAAATAAATTAGCTTTTTGGACGATATGAAACACAGGCTGACTAATTGCTTTTTGTAATTGACGAGCTATGACATTTTGCATATCACTGTCGTAGGGGTGAATCGCTAATGCTTGATCAAAATATTCTATTGCGCTTGAATACTTTTGCTGTTTAAGCGAGTGATCTGCTAACTGTATTAATGCTTCAATATCATA
>DHXK01000259.1:7688-12333 GCA_002413665.1 Legionellales bacterium UBA5158
GTATTAATGCTTCAATATCATATGGAAAAATACTGATTTGTTGTTGTAGCCTACCTTCATCAGTTTCTTGAAATAAGTTCGTATCCGATTTCACTAAGCTAGCTTGCTGCCATTTTGTTATTTCAGTTTTTCGCTCTATCACATCTGCCTCATTACATATGTTAAGCAGTTCATTATATCTTTGTAATCCTACCAAATTATGTGGGTCAATCTGTAAAACCAAGCGATACTCGCCCATCGCTTCTTTGTTTTTATTTTCAAGTTCATACGTTTGTGCTAACAATTTACGTGCGGACACATTATATTTATCTGTATGTATTTTATTTTCGACTCCGTTAATAACAACCAATAATAACTCTCTCGCCGCTAGCGGATTTTTTAATTGAATATTAGCTGCCGCTAAATCTATCGCGATCTGATTCGATATAGCTGAGAATTGCTTGGTATGATATAATTTTATAAAATTTTTAAAATCATCCTCAGTTTCAGCCATTAAAAATAAGAGATGAGCCTGCGTGGTAACAGCCTTTGCGTCTGAAGGTTTATCACGCAAATAATTCCCTACTGCTTGATAGGCTTCTGATAATTTACCTTCTTGTTCTAATAACGCAGCATTCACACGATTGAGATTGACATTATTACGGTTAACAATAGAAGCTTGCTTTAAAATCTCTTTTGCTTTTCCTAAGTTGTTTTCTTTTATCAAATAGTCAGCATAACAAATCAATAAATTTCCTGTTTTAAATGTGACTTTGTTTTTAATTGCATTTTGATAAATTTTCTCGATTTGACTGAAATTTGCGTGTTCTAAATGGCATACCATAAGCCCATGATAAAAATCTTCACACGTTGGATTTAATATGATTGCTTGATTAAAATTATTTTTTGCTGAGTTATAATTTGATAATTGAAATTCTGCTATCCCTGCAAAATAATACGCATAAGAATTTTCTGGCTCTTGCTCAATTGCTTGGGTGTAAGCACTAACAGCACCTGTCATATCACCTTGGCTATGCAATGTTAAACCAGGACGTAAGACACCTTGCATAGGTATGACTACATCAGGTTCAAACAACCAACTTTGCAAAAAAATAGTTGATTTAGCCAGCTTAATAGCATCCATCATATCGGCAAACGCGCCGTTAATTCCGTATCTGTCGTCACTCATGTTGCTGTAATGTGTAACACGATTATTTGCATGAGCATCAAATGTGGTATTTCTTAATGATGCTTGTGGACTAGGATTTGATACGGTTAGTAGTTGTTGAATTTTTTGTGTTGTATCTGCATGTAATGGCTTAATTACACGATCTTCACTTAGTAATTTGTTTATTCGTGCAAGTAATTCAATTTGTGATAATGACAAATTATAAGTAGCTTTGTTAGCTTTATCGGCTTCAAGAATATTTTTTGATAATTGGCAAACATAATTAATGGAGTGAATAAGCTCTTCTTCTTCTTTTCGCTCAAGAGTTGAATGAAATTTTTCAAAACACATTTGAATGATGCCAACAGCTTGATCCAGCTTTCTTATATGGGTTTTTCCCTGTGATACAATATTTTTTAATAAAAAGTCGTACATCTGCAATAAGGGTAGCTGGCTTTTTAATTCATTATGCCCCTTCATGAGTTCCTCACTGGGTAAAACATAGCTTTACATACAATGCTCTCAAACGGCCATCTTTTCTATGCTAATAGAAATTTTGATGGCCGATGATAGCATAAATGTTTAACTTCCATGATCAGTTTATTTTCATGATCTTGGTGATGCTGGTGGCGTTCTTGGCACTGCAAATGGATCATCCGCATCAACTATATCTACAGATAGTTTACCATCCGCATTGGCTACTTGTCGGTCTTTACCGTTTAACAAGGGTTCCTGCTTTGCATCTGCATTTTGAGCAGGAGCAGGATCAGCAGCGTTACCTCCACCACCACTTCTACCACCACCACTAGTTCCTACAAAAAAGACAGGCGTGCCTCCTGAGCCATTAGCATTTCCATGATTATGACCGCTATGGCCGCTTCCGCCGCTCCTATTGCCGCTATTACCACTGCTGCCTCCACTATTGTTGCCACTTGAGCCGCCGCCACTATTGCCTCCACCGCTGCTTCCACCACCGCTACTTCCACCACCGCTGCTTCCACCACTCATAGAAACCTCCAATTAATAAAAACTCAGATTTATTCCACCTACTTGCAATATAAAATTTCACAAGCAGGTCTCTTTTATTATAGTCGGTTATAAAATTAACGGATCGGGAGGCACAGAAAAAGAGACATTATTTTTGTGATTTAATTTAATTATTTATATATTCAATAAGTTAATAAGTGCGCTGCAACTGCTTTAAAAAAGGGGCAAACAGATTATTTAACCTCCAGGCTCTTAGGAGTAAAAAAAATAACTTTAGCGTCCCGTCGTTACCACGCGAAGCGGAATCCATTCATGAAATTTTCTCGCTTACTAACGGTTATGATTCCAGATATTAGAATTACGACCATCATTTTTATATCTGTTATGATTCCTATATCTATCTTGATTTTTATATCTATCATGATATCTATAAGCTTCATTTTGTCTATAATTATCCCTACCAAATACATTTTGATTACCAAATGGAATAACGAAGTTAAACATGAGCGCATCATTAGGCGCATAGTACTCTACAGGAGGATATGACACACTATTGCAATAGAAATAACGATCATAATTAGGATCGTAACAAGTATCCGCATAAGCAATGCCAGACACTAATATGCTGGTTGTAATCATAAGATCACAAGCGACTATTTTTAAAAAGTTCATACAGATACTCCACTTTTTTTTTGATTATTCTACCTATAATTATACTCTAAAAAGAGGTAGCAAACTTTCCTGGCTTAAAATTTTATTTTCATAGTTATAGAATCAAGAAGTTACCAAAATAGCTCAAGTAACATTTATCTAAACTCGAATAAAACACTTTGATACAGTAGCTTATGGTATTCTTGGCTTGAAAAAAATAAAACAAGAGATCGTTTCAAACGAAAGAACATACAGGGTGTAATAATGCTAAAAAATTCTAGAGAGATAAAGCGTTGCGCATGGGTAACTGAAGATCCCATTTATATTGACTATCATGATAATGAATGGGGTCGACCTATTTACGATGATCACTTATTATTTGAATTTTTAATTTTAGAAGGAGCACAAGCAGGATTAAGCTGGCTCACCATTTTGAAACGCAGAGAAAATTATCGCAAGGCATTCGCAAACTTTGATCCCAAAATAATCGCTCTCTATAAACAACCAAAAATTGAAAAAATTCTACTAAATCCAGGTATTATTCGAAATCGTTTAAAAGTAGAAAGTACTGTTATCAATGCAAAAGCATATTTAAATTTAATTGATAGCGGTGAAAGTTTTTCTGATTACATATGGAATTTCGTGGATGGAAAGCAAATTAATAATCATATAAAAACTATAAAAGATATCCCATCCGAAAATGACATTTCAAAAAAAATGTCTAAAGAGTTAAAAAAACTTGGATTCAAATTTATTGGCGGCACTATATGTTATGCTTTTATGCAGGCTGTAGGATTAGTGAATGATCATACTAAAGATTGCTTTTGTTTCTCTAACATAAAAGAGAAATAGATGTTGAAAGAAAAATGTATTGAAAGTAATTTATGCGAAGTTTCAATCCCTTTAATAACATAAGCAAGAGTAACATAGCGATATTCTAGTATTTATAATAGATGTATAATCACAAAAATTATATTAAAATTGATATACCTGTTTCCATATTTAAAGAGAGGCCATATGCCTGAAAAAAACCTCGAAGAAAACAAGAATTACGCAAATAATAAATTTCAATTAATAGCAACTATGATTGTAACGATCGCTTTAACCTCAGTCAGTTCAATTCAAGCTGCTCCAACTGTATCCTCAAATCCTTCTGAGGAAGCGAAAAATTCAGTCACGACTAATGACATAGCTAGAACATTTAATAATCCAGTCAAGACAGGTAATACGGCGGGATTATTGAACGCACCAGCAACTACAGATAACGAAACGGATACAAACACAGTCCCTGCAGAAGATATCGCAAGAACATTTAATAATCCAGCAACGCCAAATAACACTATTAAACCGTTAAATAATCCAGTGCCTACAAGTAATCCTGATGGAACAACGAATACGTCAGTGCCCACAAAAGAAATTGCTAAGACATTTGTTAGTCCAGGTAATACCACAAACCCAGCAAGTCCAAAATAGTAACTAACGAAGGTATGATATAAAATTATTAAATAATTTTTTATCTCGCAACACCAAAGTTGAGTCTGTAATTACTAGGTACGGACCCAGACAAACTTTCAGTAAAACAATGACACCCACATCTTTATCACTCAAAACTATTGAGCAACAGATGAAGTTCCAGTTGATGTTGAGCTAGCATTACCCTCAGCAGGAGTGTTAGCAGTAGCTGGAGCAATAACTGCTGATGCAGGAGAAGTTATAGGTACTGCAGGGGGCATTGAATAGGCCATGTAAATACACCAACCATTAAAACTAAAAGAAAAATAGCTACAAGCCCCAAAAGAAGTGAAGTATTATCAACGGGTTCTTTATTAAAATCGAGATCATTAGTAATGTCTCTATATT
>DHXK01000259.1:12388-13351 GCA_002413665.1 Legionellales bacterium UBA5158
CATTAGTAATGTCTCTATATTATATCGTTTTCTAAGTTTGAATTAAAATCGCTTTGTCGATTAGTTTTCTTTTCTAAATCAACATCTCGCTTGATATCATTTTGCTGTAAATCAGGATCAAGTGCTAAATTACTCTTTTTGAGCTTTGGATCCGTATTGGGATTAAAATTTTCAGTAGCCATATTATATTCTCCTTAATAAAATTTAAAGAAGTCCTGAATTTTGAATAATGAATAACACGTCATTTACAGTATTTATTAGTAATTAATATAAATAATTAGAGTTAATTTAATCAACAATATTAAAAAAAAACTTATTGATATTATTATTCACTATAATGATAAGATTTTAATATGAGCGTGAGCGCTGATAAGACTTAGTAATAATACTAGGTATTTAATATTATTATAAAAACTAAATCAGTAAAATTTAGATAACCATCTGAAATTACATAAATATTATTTTACGTGATAGATCTGTGGAAAAGCCAGGAACTATTTATACAAAATACAGCCATATAAGTAATTATATAACCTTATTACATCCAAAAATCGTCAAGTAAAGTAATTACTAATCGAGCAATCGAATACAATGTTGCCATTCTGAACGTATTCACCCGATGCAGTATTTAAATTAAAGTAATTTTTATGCAGATCATTTTTTTATTCATCTTTATATAGTATCAAATTAAACAGCAAAAGTTTTGAAGATGCAAAAGCAAAATATTTTTTTCTAAAATATTTAAAAATTTATAGCTATAAAATAATAATAATATTAATAACATAGAAGTCAGTACGCTGAATCTTATATCATTTAGGGTTTCCCTGTACTATATTTTTACTCTCTTTAGGTAAATAATATAGTAAACCCACATTAAAAATTGGAGGTTTATATGTATACAAAAAACAAATTTACTAACAGCAGTAATCATAATCTTCGTGATGATTTTGAAAACATTAAAGA
>DHXK01000148.1:0-1266 GCA_002413665.1 Legionellales bacterium UBA5158
GGTATAAATGTGGATAATGGCGTGACTTTTATTCAAAATTTCAAACAACAGCGCCTCGTGATCTGCTATCGGGGAATCCGTATAATCCCAATCAAATACAATAATGTCACATCTGAACAAATCTTCCTCAAAACTATTTAAATAAAATTCAGGATGTGTGAAGGCATACACATTGGCCCATATAGGAACACCTTCATTATTTGTTTCGGTTACTAATTTTTCACATAGATTATAAAGGGATGTTTCAGTCCAATCCTCCTTTTTTTTTAATAAATGTTTCAGGCTAACAGAATTAATCAGCTTTGTGTCCTCTAAATCATTGGATGAAGCAGCATACTTAATACTATCATCAATAACGCATATAGAATATCTCATTTAGCATTTTCTTTAGAGGATGGAACTTTTTCGAAATCAAGTGTAAATTGAGCACCAATCAGATTATTCAACCTTTCTCTGCTATTGGTTTCGTAAATATCCCCGTTCATTGCTTGAATGTAATGTTTGCAAATATATAAGCCTAAGCCGCTCGGTGGAATTTTCATACTATATCCGGCTTCAAATATGTACGGACGAATGGCTTCATCAACACCGGGACCGCTATCTCCAAATGTTAATGTTCTGAATCTGGAACTTAATTGAACGGTAATTTTTCGCCTTTCTTTTGGAACTTTTTCTAACCAATAGCAGCTATTATCAATCAGGTTAGTCAATATTTGATTCATAGTAGCGTACCGTCCGAAAATCTTAAAATCTTCATCGGGGTTGATCAATTCAAAAGAAATATCAAGATCGCGGAATTTTCGCTTAAAAATTTCACTTGAAAAATTGATTGATTTTAAAATACTGAACTCAATAGACTTTTCATTCCTTATTGCATTTAATGGACTTAACCTTTTTAATTCTGACTGAAGTGATGCCGACGCATCTTTCAGATCCTGTAACTTAACAGTGTCAACCTTATCCGCCTTTAACAGTTGTGAAACACCGTTATAGAAATTTGATGTAATCTTCGCAATTTCATGTACCGATACTGCAACGGCAATGCCATAACCGGCCCTTTCAGTTAATAATTCCTGTAAATTTTCAATGGCTTCAATACTCTTTTTTAGGTTTTTAACAGAGTGGCTTAAATTTACCAGGCGATCATTTCGCTGGTCTATTGTCCCTAATTCTTTTAAAAGGAAAAAAGGGTCTTCTTCAATCGGATATTTTTCCTGAATGTTAAAAATCAGCTGAGAACTTTGTCTGGCTACATCGCTTAACGTT
>DHXK01000148.1:1273-2618 GCA_002413665.1 Legionellales bacterium UBA5158
TGATCGGTATGCTGATCCCGTTTTGCCATATAAATGGTCTCAAACGGATGTTGAATTGCAGACTCCATTAATTTTGACAAATCCTTAAACGCTTGATTTTCAATCATGCCTTCCCGGTTACTTTTGTCTACTAACCCCAGATTTTCTGTTTGCTCCATTTCAATATTCCCTATAAAATTATAATAAGACACCCGAAATCCTTGCTTGATATTTCTGATTGATAAATTTAACCAATCGTTTTTGGTGCCTGATTCGGCTGGAAATATTAATATATCATCTCTATAAATCGATGTTCCGCCATAATCGTGAAGATAATGGTTCATCTCATCAGCATTGGGACCGTCAATCCACGGTGAGTTTCTATACCAACAATCTATATGAAAATAAAACGAGCCGCACTCCGGTAACCTTACGCTGCCATCAGGGTTATTAAAATAATCCTTAAATGCCACCTTCAAGTCAAAATCATCCCCCTCTATTACCTCGGTCGGAAGAGGCACAGATTTAGGAGGATTGAATTTTATGGTGTAAGTGTCTAAAACACCGTTTTTATTGACCAGTCCTTCGTATGAAAATGTTGGAACGAAATCTTCAAAAACCTGTTTTTTTGATAAATTGGGTATTTGAGGGCATTCTATGTGGGCCTGAAAAATGTTATTTATTTTCCCCGGTCTTGGATTGGGGGAGTTTAACCTTAAAATTGACTTGTTAATCTCCGTAATTACCGTTTCATCTAAAGAAAAGCCCTGCCGTCCACCATATATTATAATCTGTGTACCTGAGTTTTTAACGCCATAATTTCTGGACAGTTGCTGCCTTTTTAAATTAACGCCTATCGAATCAAGGTCAACAGACTTATCACTCACATTGTCAAAGCTATCCCAATTAATGGTAAGTAAAAGTTCATATTCCTGGTCGGCAGTCTTGGTTTTGATTAATAAATTCCTGCCTAATCTATGAGTTGCAAAACGGCCAACGCCTTTTTCTCCCAAAGGAATACGATTTTTGTTTTCATTTTTGAGTTGCCTGACAAAATTTTCATAGGTTCCGATTGTGCCCCTATCAACAGCCTGTTGTTGCTCAATTTTTAATCTTTCCTTAATATTTGTTTTTATGGTAGATGCGGGTCTTAACCAACCGGATTCAATTGTTTCACGCGTCATACCTACACCATCGTCTTCAATAATGATTACAGGGCCTTCCAGATCTTCAAATTGAAACTTATATTCATCTGATATGGGTAATCCGGGCACCTTTTCAATCCGTACTTTACAATAGGAAGCCTGTGCATCAAAAGCGTTCTTGACTAACTCCAAAATACCGACTTTTTCAGAACCGATGAGTT
>DHXK01000148.1:2691-3546 GCA_002413665.1 Legionellales bacterium UBA5158
GTGGGCATCAGCTTTAAAATTTAAAACTACCCCACCGTCTAAGCATATTTCATCAAATGACGCAGGTTCAATTGAATAGATGATATCCTTGTTCTTTAGGTTTTGATTTGAAACGGGATCGTTAAACGCTTTATAATCAATAATTTCAGCATAATATTTATCTTCCTCGCGTTTATCCTTAAAGATTTTTCCGATTTTTCCACTACCATAGAATAACCCGGTACCGTCATTATTGGGTTCTAAGTATAAAAATTCTATATTTTCATTTGAAAGCAATGCCGCCGATTTTGCGGAGAAATGATAATATTTACCTATAAAATCGGTAAATTCATCATCATTTCTTTTTTGCGTAAGTATTAAACAGATTCGGTTCATTCTTATTCAAATAAACGGAATTATTATTAAAAAATATTAAAGAGATGGTAACTTGAATTAAGATTGTCCCCCAACACACTTTATTGGCGTTGGCGATTATTAAAGTCAGATGTTATTAAGTGGATTATCTCGCTTAGAGTTTCCGTGATTTTTTTGGGTTTTAGATCACAGGTATAGACTGTTATTACTTTCCAAGACAATTCAATGAGTTTAGCACTTGACTTTACATCATTTATTTTGTTGTTGCTTATCTTTTCAGTCCACCATTCTGTTCGGGTTTTTGGAATACTAAAGTATTTACAGTTTTCGTGTCCATGCCAAAAACAGCCGTTAATAAAAATTACCGTACGATATTTAGGAAGAGTTATATCCGGTTTACCCGGTAGTTTTTTATCGTGTAGCCTGAATCGAAAGCCTTTTGAAAACAAGTATTTCCGTACCAGAAGTTCAGGTTTTGAGTTAGTTCCCTTAATTCTGGAC
>DHXK01000235.1 GCA_002413665.1 Legionellales bacterium UBA5158
AAATATTTCGGAACTGCTATAATCGCAAAAAAGTAAACACTCGTTTAGCAGAAATATTATATGAATAGTCTATAGTTATAGTGATGCATTGCTAAACGAGGAGTAACGTCATGAAGATCAAGATTCAATTACTCATTGAAGATGATAAAGGTCAAACTAAAATGGAAGATATTATTCAACTAGATAAGCGAGAAGATAAAAAATATTCTGTTGGATTATCCTTGTTAGAATCAAAAGAGCTATTAAAGGAATTACAGAAAAAAATTATTTATCATCAAGCTGAAGACTACACAAAATACCATAGAGCTTGCCCATGTTGTTTGCGAAATCGTCAATCGAAAGGTTATCATCTTATCACCCCATGCCGGGATTCGTGCGTAAAACAGGCATAAGAAAAAATATTCTAATTTATCAAAGCATTAAAAATTTAAACATTTGGTTGAAAAATAACCTTTTTGTAAAATATCTCGTTCATTTCGTATAGATATCTAACATTGTTTTATAGATGGATTTTCATACGTGTTTTTAAGTATAAAATAAGCATAGTTTGCGAAGGAAAATAGTGTTAATAAAAGGTAGGTTTGTTAGACAAGTTTATTGACGTCATTGTCCGGCTTATGCCCGAATTAATAACGAATCCCGGCACGGGGTGAATGTCAGTTAATGTGATACTCCAAATAAAACTTCCTAACAGACTTGTTCCGCAATGAGCTACCGTATCCGCTTCTACATAACCAGGTTGTTTTTCATCCCATTGCTGAGTTTTTATAGCTATCTGACTTTTCAATAAGCTACCAGGTTTCGTACCACTAAAAGCTTTAGGGTAACGGTGTTTTAGAGGCTTCAGTAAACGATCGATAGTACGCGCACTAAACAGCTAGCAACTGCTCCCTGATCGATGGAGAGAGAGGATATCTAGCCTCATAATAGGGAAGCCATAAGGGCAATGCGGCTTTTAGACGTGGTCCACACATTTGATCTGTAGCAAGCCATATTGCTTTAAGAGGATCTAATAATATTTTAGGATCATAAATCTTTTTGCGACCAACAGGCTTATCCTTAGTGCCCATTAGCCTTCGAGTCAATAATCGAATAGCAGACTTGCGGTTGTAATTATTAGTGGCACAAAATTCATCTAAAATTCTACTTTTAGTTTTTCTATTACCTTTTAAGTACCTGGATTTTAATGCTTTGTTGTAAATGTTCATAGTCATTTGCCCCATAGTCACCGCCTCCATTCGGTAACATCTATTTTGACTCAACGACTACTTAGAGGCTACTTATCCACAGGGGCTTCGGTAACAAGTGTTTTGGCGCAATTCGCAAGTATATGAAACATATGCAGCGTTAAGTTATCCTTAACCTGGATAATGTACAATATATATACTTAATTTCACGTGTCAAACGTCACTGTTTGGGTATGTTTTATAGTAGGTTACCGCAGCTGACTAGGCACGCACATTCATCAATTTGATAATAGGTAATTAACATGTCTCACCCTAGAGCTACAAGTCCAAAGTTCTTTCACCAAATAAAATCTCCGCATTCTTTGATTGAAGATATGCAGCATGAAATTTTTGGTTATTTACGAACAGCTTCTGCCGCTCGAGCCGTTAGAGTTAGCAAGGAAACTCGACAGATTGTGTCAGATGGTCATGAGTCTTATATCAATTCTAAAAAAGGTAATGTAATTAAAAAGTGCATAGCGAAAGATTTTACTAGTGATCCACGAAACAAATTTGCATCCTTACCTGACTGGTTTTATAAAATTGATTTGGAAACATTAGAATTAATTGGCCTTAATATTATTAATCTCAGTCGTTTGATCCAGGAAGAAATTGAAAATCCTTACAGCTTTTTCAAATATATTTTTGATAAGCGCGTGTTAAGAGCTTTACGTCAACATTTAGTGACGTTAGATCAACTAATCGATTTGCTCACATTGAAAGGTCGTCCAGAAGCAGATGATGCAGTTGACGCCTTGTTTGCAAGTGAAGCATGCGGCGAAGATGTAACCTTACGGTTAGGCATTCTACTCGCAGCTCAAAACAGACTGATTAGTGTAGACATTACGGTAGACCAACAATTTGTTGCAGAATTTTTAAATAAAGAAATTCATGGCCCTCTGGACTATGAGACGTATTTAGATGATTTAATTACTACACATGAATCGATGAAACTCTGTGGTCCTGCGAGATAAGATAATGACTCTATACGGCTTCTCTATCAAACTTTTAAGAAGTTTGATAAATCTCAATCTTCTCTTGGATTGGCAAACTCTCAGTTAAGCCAATTGCAGAAGAATGCTACTCAGCACTGTAGGGATTATTTAAGCTTGGGCGTTAAAACTTCACCGATGCCCTACCTACGAGTCAGAGTGTTGAAGTCGTAAATGACATAAAATTAGGGCAGAAACTCAGTTAAAAACTGCCCCTAATAAGGCTGCTTTCACTTACATCTAGTATTAAGGCAACCGGAACGATAACCTTCATAGTGTGTCAACGAATGTCGTACTTGAGTGCGACAAGGTTCGCTTCGCGTAGGGCAGATCGGTTGACAAGCATTACATGGAGGAGTTGGCTGACAGGCATTACATGGACGAGCACACGATGCACAGGGTTCAGAATAGAGTGGATTATAG
>DHXK01000189.1:0-740 GCA_002413665.1 Legionellales bacterium UBA5158
AGATGTGTATAAGAGACAGCAATGGTAGACCATGAGTCATTAAAACGTTGTTGATGTTCCCAAGAAATAGCGCCTCGCGTAGGGCTAGCATTTTCTAAATGCCGTAAACTCGCTAAGCGTAATGGATCAGTGCTGGATGCAAATTTACGTTGAGCAGTGCTCTGAAATTGTGTGAAAGCTTTATCATGAGGCAGGATATTTAACGTCGTTTTACCGCTGCTGGAAGCTGTTAAATAACGAAACATATCATCGAATTCAAACCCGCGTTTAGTAAAAATTGTAGGTGTGATGGTCATATCATAGTTAGGGGCAAGGTTCCAATAAAAAGGCGTGGTGATTTGCCCACCCGATTTTGTTGTTCTTCCTATAAAGGGAAAAAGAAATCCAGTCTTACGCCTATTATCAATCGGAAAATTAAAATAAGGAGTATAAAATACAGGAATTTTTTTTATGTATAATCGTGCATTTCTAGCGGTGCCACGCCCCGTATTTTTATCTAATTCAATTTCACTTCCTTTTACTTCCCAAACATTGGTAAGGGGCGGACAAGTGGAATAACTTGCTTGTTTTAGTTCATATACTTTTGGATGATGTTGCGCAAATTCAAAAGCACGTCCCCAAGCACTTAAATGGTAGATCGAGCGTGAATTTTGTAAAGCTTGATTGTCGGGTAAATTAGGTTTTACCGTGGAAGTGCTATAAATTGTGGATCGATAAACGATGTTATTTAATGTTTGTTC
>DHXK01000189.1:781-5188 GCA_002413665.1 Legionellales bacterium UBA5158
GTTTGTTCTTTCGTTTTTAAATCTAAATGCCCTTTTGTTGCTACGATTAACGTTCTAGGTTCGCGCAAATGAATATTACCGAATAAATCTATCGTGCTTATTTTGCCAGTCTTTGGGTCACGATAAAGGTAGGCTTTGTTCGCAGTGATTTGTTGTCCTGCACGATTTACTGTCACCGAAGGTAAAAAAGAAGTCCCTCGAAAAGAAAAGAAGGGCTGATCGCTAGTAATAATGGTCGATTTTTTTTTAATTAATTCTTCTGGGTAGGTAAAAGGAGCTTCTAAATAATAACCCCCACATCTTGTAGTCAGATCTGTCACCCAGCCCAATTGTGTCGCAATTGTGTCAGAGTCGGATAGGGGAGGTGGAGTCAGCGGCTTAATGAGTAGGCAACTTTTGGCGGGTGAGCTTACGGTAGTTTCTCCCATGCATAGCGTGATGCTTGCTCCTAGGCAAAAAATAGAAATCCACTTGATTATATTAGGTGTGCGCATGCTTTATATCGCTTTTTGTTATTATCGAGACGTGGGTTGGGTTTCACAATAAAACGTTCAAGCCAACCCACATTTTTCTTTTGCGACAGCTTCTAACGATATTTCTATCAGCCTGGAAGTGTAACGAAAAGGAGTAGCTGAGGGAATGAAATCTCTATGTATTTTTACTTTATCGTTTTTCCCTGTAAAATTGCCAAACACATTGTGAATAGGTAACTGAATATTATGGACGCAAGGCAACAATTATTAGAGCGCTGGCTGACTACTGTTTGTCAATTGGAGCATTACACCAAAGTGCCTATGGCAGGTGATGCAAGTTTTAGGCGTTATTTTCGAATAATTCATAAGGGTCACTCTTATGTTGCTATGGATGCTCCTCCTCCGCGTGAAAATTGTTTGTCGTTTACGCTCATAGCAGATGCGATACGAAGAGAAGGATTAAGGTCACCTATTATTTTTCAGAAAGATCTAGAGCAAGGATTTTTATTGCTAAGTGATTTTGGCGATCGTGATTATTTATCCGAATTAAATGAAAAAAATGCTGAAGCTTTATACGGCTGTGCGTTGGATGCCTTATCTGTTTTGCAAAAATGTAGCCAACTATCTAAATACCAGCCTCCCCATTTTACAGCAGAGTTTATGATTGCCGAATTACAATTATTTAAAGAATGGTTTTTACAAAAACATTTAGGCTTAGTGCTAAATTCAGAAACTGAAAAAATGTTGGCAACACTTTTTTGTTTTTTAGCGAATTCTGCTGCGAGTCAACCACAAGTGTTTATGCACAGAGATTTTCATTCTGCCAATCTTATGGTCTTACCCAATGATGAAGTGGGAATATTAGATTTTCAAGATGCATTTATTGGACCTCTCACTTATGACGTGGTTTCACTGTTACGAGATTGCTACATTGAGTGGCCGACTCAACAAGTTGAAAAGCTAGCGTTAGCGTATAAAGAAAAAATAAAATTAACACAAGTTAGCAATGAAATTTATTTACGATGGTTTGATTTGATGGGCATGCAAAGACATTTAAAAGCATTGCTAACTTTTTCACGAAAATATAGGCGTGATCAGAATAATCATTATTTAAAGCATATTCCGCGTACTCTTAATTATATTGTTGCTGTTGCTAATAAATATCCTGAGTGCCATGCATTTAAATTATTTTTAGAAACAGATATTTTTCCTGCTATCAAAAAGGTTTCTTTATTATGCGAGCAATGATTTTAGCAGCTGGACGTGGTGAACGCATGGGTGAATTAACTAAGTTGACGCCTAAACCTTTGTTGCGTGTTGCTGGAAAATATCTCATTGAATACTCGATTGAAGCATTAAAAAAAGCCGGGATTCAAAATATTGTTATTAATATTTGTTATCGGAGAGATGACATTAAAAAAGCGTTAGGTAATGGCGAACGCTATGGCATTAATATTATTTATTCTGAAGAAGATGAAGCATTAGAAACAGGAGGGGGAATTTTTCAAGCGTTACCTTTGTTGGGATCGAATCCTTTTGTTGTTGTCAGTTGCGATATCATTTCTGATTATGATTTAAAGAAATTGCCTCTTGAGCCTGCAGGAAATGCACATTTAGTCATGGTCGATAATCAAAGCTTTCATCCTAAAGGTGATTTTTGTCTGCATCAGGGAAAGATTTTTTATGGTGATACAGATACGTTAACGTTCGGTAATCTAGGAATAATTAAGCCTGAATTATTCGCAGAATGTGCGTCTGGTCAGTTTCGTTTAGCCGATGTATTTAAAAATGCAATAGCTAAGCAACAGATCACAGGTGAGCATTATCAAGGTCAGTGGTATAACATAGGAACACCTCTGCAAATTACTGAGTATGAAGTTATTTCAGATAGAAATATAAGGGAATGATAAAAATATGATTTAAAGTATCATTAAAATACGTTAGAATTCGCATCCTTTCCAGTTTTTTCAATCATCATTCCTAAACATCTTAGCAACCTCAGTAATCCTGCAGCAGTTAAATATCCCCCAATTTTTTTATCGATTCTTTAGGAAAATAATAATGGCATTAGCGATTATATACAGTCGTGCAAGCTCAGGAATTACTGCGCCACTCGTTACAGTAGAAGCTCATTTATCTTATGGATTACCCAAATTTAATATTGTGGGTTTGCCAGAAGCTGCCGTCAAAGAAAGTCGAGATAGAGTGCGTAGTGCTTTGATGAATACACATTTTGAATTTCCTGCGCGACATATTACTGTCAATTTGGCGCCCGCAGATTTACCTAAAGAAGGAGGGCGATTTGATTTACCTATTGCTTTAGGAATTTTAGCCGCGTCAGGGCAAATTCCAAAAGATAAATTATCTCAATATGAATTCACAGGTGAGCTAGCATTGTCGGGAGAGTTGCGTGCTGTAAGAGGCGTCCTTCCTGTCGTGCTAGAAGCAAAAAAAGCTGGGCGTAGTTTGGTGGTGCCTTATGCAAATTCGGAAGAGGCTGCATTAGTAAAAGCCGACAATATTTTTGCTGCACGACATTTATTAGAAGTCTGCGCGCATTTAAAAGGAGAAAAATTTTTACCGACGTGTGAATTTTTTCAAACTGATGAGCTGTTGACTATTCACTTAGACCTAGAAGATGTTCGTGGGCAGCCCTTTGCTAGACGCGCTTTAGAAATAGCGGCAGCGGGAAGGCATAGCTTATTATTTATTGGGCCACCTGGCACAGGAAAAACAATGTTAGCGACGCGTTTGCCAGGATTATTGCCTCCCTTAAAAGAAGAGATGGCATTAGAAGTGGCAGCTATTGCTTCGATTAGCAGCAATGGCTTCGATTGTAAAAAATGGTTATCTTTACCTTTTCGATCTCCACATCACACCTCTTCTAGTGTTGCATTGGTAGGAGGCGGACGTCCTCCACGCCCTGGTGAAATTTCATTGGCGCATCGTGGGGTGTTGTTTCTAGATGAGTTGCCAGAATTTAGCCGACAAGTTTTAGAATCGTTGCGCGAACCCTTGGAATCTGGGTCCATCACTATTTCTCGCGCTGCATTCCAAACTGTTTTCCCCGCACATTTTCAATTGATAGCTGCGATGAATCCTTGCCCTTGTGGATATGCAGGCAGCCCACTGCGACCATGTCAATGTTCTCAGGATCAGATTAGACGCTACTTTGCTAAAATCTCAGGCCCGTTACTGGATAGGATAGACATGCAAGTTGAGGTGCCAGCGTTGGCTTCTGAAGTGCTTGCTGATACCGGTGCTTTTAGAGAAGGTTCAGCGTTGGTCAGCGCTAGAGTGAATAAAGCGAGGCTCACCCAGCAAACAAGACAGCAGAAGACCAATGCTGAGCTACAAGTCAATGAATTAGAAGAGTTTTGTTTTTTGGAGAGAGCAACTCAAGATCTTTTAGCGCAAATTATGAAGAAATTTAATTTTTCAGCGCGCGTATATCATCGTATTATTAAATTAGCTAGAACGATAGCTGATCTGGGAGGAGTTGAGATTATTTGTAATGAGCATATCAGTGAGGCTTTGACATACCGCTGTTTAGACAGGGTAAATTCTGTATATTAAATATATTATCGAATAAAAAATATGCGATAATGGCAAAGTATAACCCTAATTCCGGGCTATAATATAAGTATTCATTACAATAAAAAGAAAGGGAGCACAGGCGATGACAATATTTTATCCGCATGATGATGATGTTGAAGGGAGTGAGCTCAAAGCTCGATTAGAAATTCTGTTTGAAGCAGCTGAACGTTATAGAGCGGCTATTCTAGATGTTTCTAGCGCAATTAATTTAAGCGAGAGTACTGGTGAAAAGCGAAGGATGACACCACGAGAAATGAAGGTAGCTTATAACTGGCAGGAGGTTGCAAAAGCATTGCGCGAAATTCGTGAATTAGCTGAGTCATCACCTGAGACTAAA
>DHXK01000077.1 GCA_002413665.1 Legionellales bacterium UBA5158
GGATGACACCACGAGAAATGAAGGTAGCTTATAACTGGCAGGAGGTTGCAAAAGCATTGCGCGAAATTCGTGAATTAGCTGAGTCATCACCTGAGACTAAAAAAACAAAAGCTCAGCATTTGGCTCGTTTAGCAGAAATTTATGAGGTGTTAAGAGCTGCGAAAATGCCGAAATTAGAAGCGGTTCGTATGGCTTTAACCAATGAAGCGAATCAGTTGGGTGGTGGTTTGGCTGCGCTTCCACCGGCTTGATCAAATCTGACCTGTCATTTTCGTTTTGATGAGAAGGACAGGTCAGTGATGGAAATAAAATTTCTAGGCTGCTAACTCGTCTTCCATTGCTACTTTCAATTTCTGCATAGCTGTTTTTTCCAGCTGACGTATATTTTCTGCTGAAACATTATATTTATCGGCTAAATCTTGCAAAGTGGCTTTGTTGTCACTTAACCAACGAGCATTTAAAATTTCTTGGCTGCGCTCATCCAATTCGCTTAAGGCACTATAAAGTGCGGTATTAGATTGCTCTGACCAGTTAGTATTTTCATGTTCTGTAGCAGGATTATACCGATTATCTTCTAAAAAACCTGCTGGAATAAACGGTAAATTATGCTCATCATCACTATCATCGTAACCGTCAAATGAAGCATCCGTCATGTTTAAACGCATTTCCATTTCGCGAACAGTTTCAGGTTTAACGTTAAGATCTTTAGCCACATCATTAATTTCTTGATTGGTGAACCAGCCTAATCGTTTTTTCATGCTTCTTAGGTTAAAGAACAATTTTCGTTGAGCTTTGGTCGTAGCAATTTTAACAATACGCCAATTGCGAAGAATAAATTCGTGGATCTCAGCTTTAATCCAATGCACAGCAAATGAAACTAATCTAACGCCCATCTCAGGATTAAAGCGTCTAACAGCCTTCATCAATCCAATATTCCCTTCTTGAATTAGGTCGTTCAGTGACAGCCCATACCCCATATAGCCTTTAGCAACTTTAATAACATAACGTAAGTGCGGTAAAATTAGACCCTTAGCCGCACCTAAGTCGTTGCTTTTTTGAAGTTGTCTGGCTAAATCAAGCTCCTCTTGAGAGCTGAGTAGAGGAATTTGATTCGCATAGCTAATGTAAGCTTCTAAACTGCCTATAGGCAGTTGTATATTGATAGTTTGTAAGCTGCTAGTCATTGTTTATGCCCTGAAATGATATATTTTTGCACAAATTAAATATGAGTAACTCGTTATATTAGCACTCTTTTATGGAGAGTGCTAATGCCTCTATTGTAAAAAAGATCGCCATCTTTAAGTAGTCTGATATACTTGTTGAGTGTCTAACCAAGGAGGATTACACAAATGTTTAAAAAATTAATGATCACCGCCGGCGTTGTTATGGCTCTCAGTATACCCTGCTTAGCTAGTGCTGATGACAGCATGGCTATGTCTCAAGATAAACCGGCTATGCAAGCTGATCAAGATAAAATGAAAGCTGATCATGAGACGATGAAGCAAGATCGTGAAAAAATGCACGCCGATAAAAAAGCTATGCATGAAGCAAAGAAAGCAAAGCATGATGAAGCAAAGAAAGCAAAGCATGATGCAATGAAAGCTAAGCATGATGCAAAGAAAGCTAAGCATGACGAAGCAATGAAAGCTAAGCATGAAGCAAGGCAAGCTAAGCATGACGCAATGAAAGCTAAGCATGAAGAAATGAAAGCTAACCATGATGCAATGGAAGCTAAACATGATGAAATGAAAGATGCGAGCAAAGCTGCTGAAACTCCACCTGCTGCTCAATAAAAGTTTGACGAAAGATATAATAGTTAAATTCTAATTGATGTCTTTTTCAAAACAGAAAGAATGATTTTTCCCCTGTGCTTGTTGCGGGGGAAGGTTAATCAAAGCGGTCTAATTATCTGAAGTTTGGCTTTTTAGATCTATGTTCTGAGTTTTTCCTCATTGCATAGCTGCCTCTTAGTGGCAAGATGCGCAAGAGGAAATAGACTCTGAGAACATTGTAATGTAAGTGCCTTTGTTTTCAACTTCAATAAACTTTGATAGGCCGGGTCATTGATGAGTAAGTTAGTAAACTCTAATTTCACATGTTCAGTAATGTAGTCAAAATTACTTTTAAATTCTAAACCCAAAAATCGTTTTGTCCCACACCCAAAAATGTTTCCTTGGTCTGTTACAAATAAAGAAATAATCCCGAATAATTCTGATTCGGTTTCACAAGAAATATGCAGCGAAGCTAAAGCATTTACTTCTTGAGTTCCGACTATTTTTGTAGAAAATCCGAGGGCCGTGAAAGTTGCTTCATGGTAGCCGTAGAAAAAAACTTTTCCAGAGCATGATAAAAATAAATGCGCATCTATGTTAGAGGGCATAATTATTTGTGAGTAAAAAACCTCGGAATTCATCCTGATAAAGTTCGTTAATGGAATTATTATTTAGGTTGGGTTGACAAAGTGCTGACGTATTAGAATGGGTGATAGTATGAAAGCTGTAAGTGTGACGGCCGGCTACTAACATTTCACCATCGGGTGTTAAAAAAAGGTTCTTCCATTGCGTAAAATAATAAATATATTTGCACGATTTGTCTCAATACGATTTACCGCTAAGTAATTCTTCAGGCGTTCATCAATTTCATTTTGTATTTCAGTGTTTTTAAGAAAGTAAGAAGTGGTGTTTGCTAATCGAATAAATTCTGCGTCGGTAAGATAGCTGTAGATTTTGTCTGTCAGAATGTCATCAGGAATTTTTTTTAAAAGATTTTTTTCTTTTGATTCAGGAGTACGACTATCCATGTTAAAGCATTTAAACTCGTCGGCTCAGTAAATAACGAGTGGCTGCAAGCCATGATCCTAACCATCCTAATGCAACACTGCAAAGTAAGAGTAACAAAGTATCTATTGGATTTAACCCCATAATTTGAAAGGTACTATTGTATAGACTAATTAAATGCTGAATAGGACTTTTTAACCACAGTAAAAATAAGTCCACCAATTGCCAGGCAATAATTCCGCCCAATAAACCATAAATCATTCCAGCATATAAAAAAGGTCTACGTATAAATGCTCGCGTTCCACCAATTAATTTTATGATATCAATTTCTTTTTGATGGGTCTGAGTGGCGGAACGTATGCAATTATTCACGATCAACAATACTGCCATTCCTAAAAATAAAGCTAATGCGTAAGTCATACGGTGAGCCAAAGTGAGAAGCGCAAATAATCGTTCTATCCACGAACTATCTAGCTGTACTGCAGCTACTTCAGGAAGTTGCTTTAACGTGTCGCTCAGTGCAGATAATGCAGCAGGTGTTTGCTGATCTGATGTGGGCACAATTACAACTGCCCAAGGTAGTGGGTTATTCTGAAGTTCAGTAAGCATATCGCTCACACCAGATTGTTGTTGCAATTCTTCTAATCCTGCGGTGGGAGAGATAGTGCGTGCGCTTGCGATAAGATTATTATCGTTAAGTTTTTTTAGAAGTACAGCTGCTTGTGAGGCGTTCACATCGGGTTTTAGATAAAGCGTTATTTGTGTATTCTGTTCTAGTTTTTGACCGAGTACATCGACATTTTTTAGTAATACAAATAATGCCACCGGTAAAGCAAGCGTGATGCCAATCACCAAACAAGTGATGAAAGTGGCGATAGGTGCTCGGCTCAATTGGCCTAAGCTGTTAAGGCCGGCTTGTATATGTCGAAGCCCATAACCAATAATAGAGCTACGCTGTTGCAAGTTCTGCTTCAATTAATTTTCCTTCTGCTAATATCAATTGCCTGTGGCCAAAACGACGGACCAACTCTAGGTCATGGCTGGCGATGATGATTGTCATTCCTAAACGATTGAATTGTTCAAACAAACACATAATTTCATTAGCTAGGTGGGGATCGAGATTACCAGTAGGCTCATCCGCAAGCAAGAGGGCGGGTTTGTTGATGATGGCTCGTGCAATAGCGATACGTTGTTGTTCCCCTCCCGATAGCTCGTATGGAAACCGATTTTCATGTTTTGCTAAACAAACTTTGGCAAGAACCGCGCGCACTCGGCTACTAATTTCTTTGTAAGAGTAGCCTGCCACCACAAGAGGTAAGGCTACATTATCAAATACTGATTTATTCATAAGCAAATTGGGAGTTTGTAAAATGATACCAATTTGTCGTCGTAAATAGGGTATGCGTCTAGTTGAAATAGTTTTTAAATTTTGTTTCGCGACTATGAGTTGTCCATCGCTAATGGGTTCGATGGCGGCTAACAATTTTAGCAAAGTACTTTTGCCCGCGCCTGAATGCCCCGTTAAAAAAACAAATTCTCCGGCAGCAATTTTTAAGCAAACGTTATCTAAAGCTAGATGTCCATTGGGATAATGTTTACTAACACGATGCAATTCAATCATTGTTTTCCGCCGTTTCAAAGAGAGCTTCAACAAATTCATCGGCATTAAAGGGGCGTAAATCATCTATCCCTTCACCGACGCCTATGTAGCGTATGGGCAATTTCATTTGCTTTGCAATGGCAAAAATAATGCCGCCCTTCGCAGTTCCATCTAACTTTGTGATCGCTAAACCCGTCAGTCCAATTGCTTGATGAAACTGTTGAGCCTGGTTTAGCGCATTTTGACCTACACTTGCATCTAATACTAATAATGTTTCGTGAGGTGCGCTGGGATCTAATTTGGTGATGACACGTTTAACTTTCTTTAGTTCTTCTATCAAATTTGTTTGGGTATGTAAACGTCCAGCTGTGTCTGCAATTAATACATCGACTCCACGAGCTTTGGCCGAATCTAGAGCATCATAAATAACGGCAGCGGTATCAGAGCCAGGCTGCTGTGCGATAACGGGAATTTGATTGCGCTCACCCCAGACTTGTAGTTGTTCAATGGCGGCAGCTCGAAAGGTATCACCTGCTGCAAGAATGACGGTTTTTCCGTTAGTTTGTAAGCTTTTTGCTAATTTACCGATAGTAGTCGTTTTGCCTGAGCCATTAATCCCTACGACTAAAATGACAAAAGGCTTTTGGGTTTCTGTGATAGTCATTGGAATTTGACATGGACGTAGAATATCTTTCATATCTTGTTGTAAGCTTCGCAAAGCAGCTGTAGGGTCTGCTAATTCTTTGCGCGCTAACTTCTGGGTGAGGCTTTGAATCAGTTGTTGAGTCGCTTCAACGCCGACATCTGCTGTGAGCAATTGTGTTTCAATTAACTCTAGAATATCGGTATCCAGCATTTTTTCGCCGAGAAAAAGGATCCCAATGCCGCTGGCAAAAACCGATCGGGTTTTTGTTAAACCTTGTTTTAAACGTTTAAAAATTCCTTTTTTTTCAGTGGGGGTGTCAAGAGTAGTAGGTTCTATAGATTTATCAGGAGTTGTCGGTTCTATAGGTTTATTACGTTTTAAAAAATTAAACATTTGTATATCCAATTAAACTTCATTTGGGTAAATAGTAACACACGCTTTTGTGAGGGTGTATAATAGCCGCGACTATTTTCTTTTTTTGCTGCTGGTTTCATCAGAATTTCCGGAGACACACATGGCCCAAGGCCAAATCAGAATCATAGGCGGCATGTGGCGCGGCCGCAAATTAAAGGTGCCCGACCTCCCCGGGTTGCGTCCCACCACAGATCAAATCCGTGAAACTTTGTTCAATTGGTTACAAATGATCATACCTGGCGCACATTGTCTGGATCTATTTACAGGTAGTGGAGCATTAGGTTTTGAGGCTTTATCTCGAGGTGCAGATCAGGTAGTTATGATTGATCAGTCACCTATTGTTGTTGCGACAGTGCGCGAGCAGTTAAATTTATTCAAAGCTTCGAATGCGGAAATTTATCAAGCAAAGGTTCCTGAGGGAATAAAAGTTCCAGCCCGTCCTTTTGATGTTGTTTTTCTTGACCCGCCATTCCAGACAAGCTTATTGTTCCCTTGTTGTTTTTATCTCGAAGAAAATGCTTTTTTAGCGAAGAATGCCTACATTTATTTAGAATCTAATGAAGCGATTAGCCAAACAGATTTACCCAACAATTGGACATTATTAAAAAGTAAAAAAACCGGCCTAGTGTCATATCATTTAGCGCAGCGAAACATTGAAGGACAATAAAAATGCAAAATATAAAGCCTCGATTATTAACCGGAGATACTCCTACAGGACGTTTACACTTAGGTCATTGGGTAGGTTCGATTGAAAATCGAATTGCTTTACAAGATGATTATGATTGTTATTTTATTATTGCTAACGTGCATGCGTTTACCACGCGTATGGATAAGCCTGATGAAATTCGTCAGAGTGTTTTAGATATTGCAACGGATTATTTAGCAGCTGGTATTGATCCTGCGCGTAGTACGATGTTCATTCAATCAGAAATTCCTGCCATTGCAGAATTAACTTTTTTCTTTAGCATGTTATTACCTTATGCGCGAGTGATGCGTAATCCTACCATCAAAGATGAAATTCGTGACAAGGGATTAGGTGAGAATTATCCATTCGGATTTTTATTATATGCTGTGGGTCAAACCGCAGATATTTTAGCGTTTCGTCCAGAAATCGTTCCCGTGGGCGAAGATCAAATTCCACATATAGAAATGACGCGCGAAGTCGCCAGACGTTTTGATCAACTGTATTGCGGAGTTAATTCCCACACTGAAGATCAAGATTATGTAAAACAGGGAGGATTATTTCCTGTCGTCGATGTGAAATTAGGTCGCACAAAAAGATTAGTTGGAATCGGTGCGCCCAGCGCCGAAGGTAATTTACTAAAGATGTCAAAATCTTTAAATAATGCCATTTTTTTAAGTGATGATGCGGATGCGATTAAACGTAAAGTCATGTCTATGTACACTGATCCAAAACGACTGAAAGCAAGTGATCCTGGTACAGTAGAAAATAACCCGTTATGGATTTTTCATGATACGTTTAACGACGATAAAAAATGGGTTGAAGAGACTAAGCAACGTTATCGTGATGGAACAGTTGGTGATGTGGAATGTAAAAAAATGTTGATTGATGTTTTGGTTAATTTAATTGAGCCTATACGTCTACGCCGTTTAGTCTTTGAAAAAGATCCTCAACAAGTTTTAGCTATTTTAAAAGAAGGGTGTGATAAGGCAAATACAGTTGCGCAGGAAACATTGCGTTTAGCTAAGAAAGCGATGAAGCAAGATTATTTTTAAAAATACGAAGGATTACATCCAGTCTTTTCGCCTTTCTCTCACGCAAGGGAGAAGCAAATCATGAATGTGCTTGCATTGGCTTTATCTTTATATTCAAGGAGTTAGGTCGCTCATTTTTATTTGCATGCGGGAAGTCTCTTTTCAACTTGTGCGACTTATAAAATGCTTAAATATGGTATAATGGTGTTTCTTTATTAGCCGAGGATAATCCTGGTGAAAATACCCACTCTTGATGATCTTAAAAAAGCCAGTGCAGGTTTGATGGATACTGCCAAATCTGCAGGTTTAGGTGGTATGGTTGATAAGTTAAAAGCAGGGATAGAATCCGTAGGTGAGCGTATGATCAATCCTGATTCCGTAGCAGAAACTACGACAATTGTTAAGGATGAACCCACTAAGCCGTCAGCGCCTATGACAGAGAGTGTCCCCCAAACTCCTGCTCCTGCTCCTGCCAATGTGCATGTGCTTTTGCAAGAAATGCGGATCGTTTTAGTGGAGCTTTCGCAAAGCCAAGTCTCACAGGATGCATTAATTAAAAAAATTAATAGCCAATTTATTACATTAGCATTGGCATTAGAGCCAGAACAAAAACAGCAAAATGACGAGGATAAATAGTTCATGAAAACCGAAAAAGAAGAGTTAAGACAGTACAGAGTGTGGGGCTTAAACCTATTACAACTGATGAGCGTACTTTTTATTTCAGGTATTGTTTTGCATACGATATTAAATTTAATTTTTTAATTATTTTGCCTCTCCCTTGTTATACTGTTTTTTCGGTATCTACTAAAAGGAATTTATCATGATATCTTCAATGCAAATCGACAAAACAATGTTTGCTCAAAACTGGAAGAAATTTTTATTCTGGGGTATAGCACTTGTTCTTCTAGGCATGTTTGCGATCAGTGCAGCTATGTTTACTACTTTACTTTCCGTGGTCCTTATCGGTGTTATTATTTTGATCGCCGGTGCCATCATTATCATTGATGCAGTGACTTTTTGGCGGGTAAAAATGAGTGGTTTTGTGTTGCATTTATTCATGGGCATATTGTATGTGGCCGTGGGTATAGCATTGGTTAAAGATCCGCTTCAGGGTTCTATTTCGTTGACTTTTTTACTTGGAGTTCTTTATCTAGCGCTCGGTGCTTTTCGTACGGCTTATGTCTTATTACACCGTGCCCCCAGATGGGATTTGAGTTTATTTAATGCTCTGATTTCGTTAATTCTAGGTATGTTAATTTTAGCTAGTTGGCCTGCTTCCAGTCTTTACATCATAGGATTATTCGTCGGAATTGACCTCGTGTTTTCCGGCTGGGTCTATATCATGGGAGCATTAGCAGGGCGAGCGCTGGTGAAATAATATAAAGCTATTATATCGTATACCTCGCGATTTCTGAATGTGATTACAAAGAGCATAGTGGTGCAGTTTTTTCTGACATCGAATGCTCTTTATATTTTTAATCTGCCGAATTCCCGCTTTAATTATTGCTATGGGAGTATTAAGAAGAGTTGCTATCGCTGAAAACTCTTTGCTGATTGATGCAGGGGTCAACGTTGAACTGACTCCTAGAAAAATAAATCTACGTCTTGCTTATATAGGCCAGTGGGCAAATAAGGTTCATGATAATGGAGTGACGGGTGTAGTTACCTGGACTTTTGCATAAAAAGTTTTATACCTTAACGAAAAGAAAGCCTGTTAGAGTTGATGCACTCTATCAGGCTTTTATGTATTTACAGCCGTAATTACGCCGCTTTAAAATCACCTGCTTTTATTGTTGCTACAGAAGCATTCTGAAGAAATGTTTCCAGCGCCGTATGGATATCCTCTGTCTTCAATTGTCCCATCTGGCTGAGCAGCTGTGCATAATATCCAAAGGTGCGATTGACGTCGAGCATAGAGCCTAGTGTTTGCAACACGAACCCATCATTAGCAAGTAAGTTGTTAAAGTAAAGCTGAAAGCTTTGCTTAGCTTCGAGTAGTTCTTGCTCGGTGACACCCTTATCAATCCATCGATTGTATTCTTCCTGCATAGCTTTCAGTGTGAAATCGGCTTTGTCTGTGGCACACATAGCGTAGAGTGTGATACTGGCAGAGGAATCATGTCGACTGACATCTACGGAAGATCCTGCCCCATAGGAAAGACCTTCTTCTTCACGCAAGCGCTGCATTAGACGGGACTTCATGCTTTCACCGAAGATATAGTTAGCCATACGTATGGCAGGATAATGAATATCATCGTCGCGCATGGCAAAGTTTGCGCCCATAGCCACGATTGCCATTTGTTTGTCAGGTGTGGGTAGGATACGTAGTTCAGTTAGAGCAGGAATGAAGGATTTTTTTATCCTGCTATAGGCAACAGGAGATGGCCAATTTCCCAAACAGCTTTCGATTGTAGAAACAACAGAGAGATCAAAATCCCCAACCATGGCGACTTCTAGATGGTTTGCACCATAGAGATCAGTATAAATCTGCTGAGCTTTTTCAAAAGTCACTGCTTTTAGTTCCGCAATTCTTTCATCAATCGTGGGTACGTAAAAGATGCTGTCGACGGGATATGGGTTTTTTAGCCTATCCAGTTCTATCATTCCAATTTGCATCGGATCGGTACGAGTTTTTTTCAGGTCAGCTAGGTCTTGCTTGTGAATAATTGCAAACTCTTCTTGTGAAAAACGGGGCGATCGCATGAGATCAGCAGCAAGGGCAATAACCTCTTGTAGGTTGTGATGATCGCTACTGATATCGACCGCGACCACGCCTGATTGAGCTGGATTGATGCTCAAAGAAGACTGGAGTTTATCTAAGTTATCTTGCACCTGTTGGAAGGTCATGCTTTCTGTCCCACGGCGCAATAAGCTAGGAATAAGCTGCAAAGTCGCCTGCTTACCCTTCAATATATCTTCATTGCCGAATCGAAAGATGAGTCGTGCTTGAGTAGCACGTCCTCTGGTGGACTTAGACAATAATGCTGTTTTAATAGTGCCTACTAGGACGCTGCGGGAGGTATGGGCATCGATATTTTCTGTGGTGGCCTCGAATTCCTCACCCATATGAATGTCTTCAGAGCCAGAATAACCATCCAATAAACATTCTACATCAGGCGTAGGAGGGATGATTGCACGTTTTGGTTCAGGGACGGGAATGAACAATCCCGTTGTTCGATTGCTTTCGACAAAATAAGTTGTAGCCACTCTTAAGACATCATCAGCTGTGATGGTTTTCACTTGATCACGGGTATAAAAAAACAGACGGTAATCTCCTTGGGCTATAGATTCGCTGAGCTTAAGGGCTATGTTTTTGCTGCTTTTCAAGGCTAATTTGATATTTTTAAGTATGCGTGTTTTGGCGCGTTCCACGTTATCTGGTGTGATATCGGTATCGCTTAAATTTTCCAGTTGATCATGCATTTTTAGTAAAACATCCGAGGCCTGATCATTGTGAGCAGGACGTGCAAATGCCATGAATAATCCTGGCTCTTTGAGAGCATATACCATAGCAAATAGTTCTGATGCCACACCGGTTTGCACGAGAGATTGGTACAGCAATCCACTAGGTTCACTGCTCAGTACTTTTGATAAAACCAGCAATGCCGCAAAGTCTGGATGTGAGGCCGCAGGTATATGGTAAGCAACAGCAGTTTGAGCAACGTCACCGGCTCGCAAGAGCTTCACATCGCGAGTACCATCCTGAGTAGGCTCTTCTGTGTAGGTGTTATCTAAATGGCGTGTAGGTTTAGGCAGAGCCCCAAAATAGTGTAAAATCCATTCTTGTGTTTGCGGAATTTTAAAATTCCCGGCAACAATCAAAACAGCATTATCAGGTTGGTAATAATACTCGTAGAAAGCTTTAAGATTTTTGACAGGAACGCGTTCAATATCGCTGCGGTTACCAATGGTTGTTTTACCGTAGTTGTGCCACTGATAAGCAGCTGCGAACATTTGATCATGAAGTACATGCGTAGGATCGTTTTCGCCCATTTCAAATTCGTTGCGTACTACAGTCATTTCAGCATCAAGATCAGCCTGTCGAATCCAGCTATTGATCATGCGATCGGCTTCTAGTTTCAGAGCAAACTCTAGATTTTCATCTGAGGCAGAAAGTGTTTCGAAGTAATTAGTACGATCAAACCAGGTTGTCGCATTGTAAAATGCACCACGATCTTGCAAAACAGCTTTGACATTAGGATGAGTTGGAGTCCCTTTAAATAGCATATGCTCTAGAAGATGTGCCATGCCAGCTTCGCCTCGTCCTTCATGCCGCGAACCCACTAAATAAGTCACATTGACTGTGACATTTTGTGCGGTGGTATCAGGAAATAGCAGCACGGAAAGGCCGTTATTCAGCTTATATTCTGTAATGCCCTCAACTGTTCGAATAGGATTAGGAAAGGATGAAGCTGATGTTTGTGTCATAAGTGTCCCAGTAAAAAATAGATTGGATAAAGCATAACATGCAAAGTGGTTGTTCGTTGGAGTGAATTTCAAAAAAGAAAAGTGTGTAATAGCCGGAAGAAAAGATTATTGCTTTAATCAGTTGATTGATTCTTTTTATTAATTGCCATAACCATTGAGCCACTTATAAGTATCCCGTCCCTAATAGTCAAATTTTTAATGCTTAGGGACGGATATAAATAACTCATATCCGTCCCTAAGCATGTTTGACAAAAAAGCATACTTAGTTGTTGGGAGCTAAAAAAAAGAAAAACTTTATTTTCTTTAACATTCCTGTGTAACCCTTCTCTTAAGCTTTAATCCGTTGAGTGAAGGACCCTTTTTATTAATTGCCGTAGCCATTGATGAAAAGGCACTTGTGTATTTGCCTTATGCCAAATCATTGTAATCGATTTTTTTTCATCAGGAAAAGGATAGGGTTTGCTGATTAATGAAAAATATTGTTGTAATCCCTTGTAAAGTTGAAAACTAGAAACAGTAATAATTTCCGGATGATTCGTTAAAAAAAATGGAATGATACTATTTGAAATTCTAAAATTAGGCTCAAAATTATAACCTAATTTTTGTAAATAAAATCGCGTATTCGAATCCCCATATTCATCTTTGGTAGATACCACCATATGTTTACAAAGAAAAAAATTTTCTCTGGTTAATAAAAGGTACTGCAACAAGAACTAACGAACTACGTGTCTTAGACCGCGTACGTAGAAGTTTACGGCTGACTAAATCAGCGAATGTTACTCCATTTTGTCACAAAGTATGGGAGAAGAATGAGGATGGAAAATTTAGTTTGAGAAAGAACTAAAGTCTGACTTAGTAGCAGATTAGCGATAAATATTAGTAATGATTGATGTTAGAAATCAGTAGAAAAAAATGATAAGCTGCGGCCTGTGAATCTAATTTTTAATGAAACAGAGAGGCGATGTAATGAAATATTTAGTCATAGGAACAAGTGGTCCTGGATTTTCTTCTCCAGAAGAAGAAATAAGTTTATTAGAAGAAGTGATACTTCCAACCTTTGATCAGTTGATTAAAATGGAAAAAAAGAAAGTCATACTGGGCGGAGGACTTCCATTAGGAGAAAGAGCATTTGTATTTATCATGGATGCCTCATCGAATGAAGAAGTTGATCAGATCTTACGTAAACTACCTTTATGGGGAATGCTTGATTGGGAAGTTACGGCACTACAAACATTTTCAGGAAGAGCTGATCAAGAACGCGATATAGTCGCGGGTTTAAAAAAGAAAAAGTAAAAACTATTTGTAGTAAAGAAATGTTTAGTGATTCAAGCAGGAGGAGAATCTGTGGATATTGTAACTAAACTTGAGAACGGTATATTAAGCATTCAATTTAATCGGCCAAATAAAAAAAATTCTATCACCTCTGCGATGTATCAGTTGATGGCGGATGTTTTGCATAACAGTAATGACAATGCATCTGTGCGTGCCATCTTCATAGAGGGTAGTCACGGTATGTTTACTGCGGGCAATGATTTATCTGACTTTATGGAACGTCCAAACTTAGAACTTGAAGCACCGGTATTTCAGTTTCTGCATCAACTTAGTAGCGCGACAAAACCGATTGTTGCAGCGGTTTCAGGGATTGCGATAGGGATAGGCACAACCTTGCTGTTGCATTGTGATTTGGTGTATGCGGCTGAAGATGCCAAATTCTCGCTGCCTTTTGCGCAATTAGGGTTATGTCCTGAAGCAGCATCCAGTTTATTATTGCCGCGCATCTGTGGGCATCAGCGTGCCGCTGAAAAATTATTACTAGGTGAATCTTTTGACGCACATGAGGCGCGAGAAATGGGATTAGTGAATCGAGTTTTACCAACAGATGAATTGCATACCTTTGCTCTCGCACAAGCAGCGAAAATAGCGGCACTACCCGCTACATCGATGCGCGCGACTAAGAAGTTGATGAAGGCTGCTAGTGCAGATGACATTGCTCATCAGATAGAAATTGAAAATGACACCTTTAGAATCTTGCTGCAATCACTAGAGGCACGTGAAGCAATGAGTGCTTTTTTTGAAAAGAGAAAACCTGATTTTTTAAAACTTGAGTGATCTAGGAATGACTCCCTCTCCTCCCGCATAAAGTGCGGGAGGAGAGGTGGAGGTTATAAAAAATAAATTTTATGAGTTAATGTGCTAGATTATTTATTACTTTTTAGTAAGTCAGTCTCAACCCATTTAAACCATAAATCCGGGCGATCAAAAACATCTTCATCAATTTTTATCTTTTTCTTAGCGGAATGTTTAACGGCCTTATCAAAAAATTTACGTCTTTCAGAAGTTTCTGCATTGAGTAGATAAGAGTACGCCGATTCTAATTCTGGATTATCAATAAATAACCGAGGCCGTTTAGCGGGAAGAATGGCTTTTGCATTTTCATTAGATAAGATATTTTTTTTAATTTGCATTTCAAAAACAACGTGGGTGACCTTCATTCCTTTTCTTTCTGTATGATACTTAACTGCAAAACCTGCATAAGAATTAATTTCTTTAAGCGCAGGCATTAGTGCGAAGCGATCAAAGTCACTAAAGTTTGTTAGCTTGTTATCAGGAATATTTAAACAACTACGTAAATCTGCAATTTCTACTGAGAGTGTTTCTTGTTTAGCATAATGGGAATTGCCTAGTAGTTCATATAATAAATTACTATATTTTTGCGTAAAGTGCGCTTGAATAAGACATTTTTCTAAGGTAAATGGATTTGTAAAAAGTTCACGACAATGAAGGGGGTAAGAATAATAAAGTTTACTTTTAATCTCATCTAATTTAGCATTTTCTAATAAGCTCGTTACAACCCATCTTTTAAGTGGTATTTCAAATTCAATGAGTGTCCTCATCAAGCGACGCAAAGATTCTTTTAATCGATCCGCAGGTGGCAATCCTGTTCCATAAACACCATGAAGTTCCGACAGAGGAATAACGAAATTCAATTGTTTATTCAGCTTATCTAAAGAGCTATGCAGCAGATAGTTATAAAGCCTTCGATCAGATAATGTCAAAGCGATAGGGCTGCTCAAGAGCAGAGAATGTATGGATTTAAGGTCTGGCATGGCTACACCTATTGAAATTATAATATTGCGAGTGCTTGCAGAATTAAACTCGCAGTCAGTTTTATGACACTATCATATTGTTTTCATTATTGCGAGTTTCTGACAAAAACTTTACGTGACTATGGCTAACATGATGAATAAATAAATAATTTACCCATGGTCTTATTAAGTTAATGCTTAGCATTGGATTTTATTGCTGTCTTATTAGTCAAGAATAGTACTACGAGTGTTGACATATTAAAACTCGTAGCATAATATATCACTACAGGTGTTGTTATAGAAGGTCCGGCCGATCAAACATAAATTTACTTGATCTTTATAGAAAAAATCAAACTGTAATAGGTATTAATACAGTAGATTTAGATTTTATTAAAAATGCTAAATTATTAAATGAATTAAAAATTGGTTTTGAAGACAATAAATTATCAGCACTAGAAACCACGAGCTTTGCGCCTGAAGATGCAAACTTAGCTTACAAGACTGTTATGCTGGGTAGCACGACAAAACGAGTCGTGATTCAATTTTAAAAATATAAACGAGGAAATAAAAATGAATATTAGAAAAAAGATAAAGAAAGGCGCGGCATTTACTTTTCAAATTAGTGATCTTGTCATTAAAGCAAGTGAAGTAGGAATCACTGTTATGCTTGCTCTGCAAAAAGATCCTGATGTGATATTTAAATTGTTATTAGCAAGCGCACTCATAAAAACTGCCGCTGCACCTTTTACAGGTGATAAAGAAGACCAGCTAATGGATGGCTTAAAATTATTAAGCTTGATACCTGCAGGGTTGCTGACATTTGCTTTGCTAGATGCAAGCAAAGATTATTATCCGGCACTATGGCTTATGGCTTCTATGGGCGCTGATTTCACACTAATATTGCTGGGATCTTTTATGAGTCCTACGCATTTGTCAGGTTTAGAGTTTGCTGAATTAAGCATAGATTCCATTAAAAAAAATGCCATTATTGCTTTGCTCGCCACAGGAAATGTACCGGGGACAATTTTAGGAGCCATTAAAACAGGTCAAGCGATTAGCAATACTCAATTAGGATTAAGTATTTTTTCAGCCGGCGCATCTGTTGCAAGTTTTTCATTATCTGCAGGAAAATCAATTTATGGTTTTTTTAAAAAACCGGTTGCAGCTTCTAAGGCTAATGATTCATTTGTAGAAAGGGCTGGCGTTTTAGAAGTGGCATAATATTCAATTTGAATCTGCAAAGCCAAAGTATAACTTATTGAATAAAAACATATTTTTTATTTCAAGCATTTGAATAAAACCAATGTTATGGTTTATACTTAAAATGTTCTATTGGAATTCACAGGACCATTTATCCATCAAGGTAATATGTGAATGTGAAATTTAATACAGTGTAAAATGATTTGTTTAGGTCTAGTTCTCACGGAGAAACCTAATGGGTGCAATGCGACATTTTGACACAATTATAGGGCCTTTAGAATCTATAGAAAAAGAATTTTCAAAGGTCAAAAAGTTAATAAATTGGACCCAAGCATTACTTACAGAAAAAATGGGTAATACCACTGTTAAATCCGACAAAGTGAGTTGCGTAGAGCGCTTCAAAACCGAACTCTCTAATATCACTACTTCAACCAAGGATCCAGCCCAAGCATTATCACTATATATTGAACAGCTTAAAAGTTTTGAAGTTGAGATAGCTAATATCGCTAATCAAAATATAGTTTTAAAGGGAAGTCGATGGAAAAGATTATTTAGTGGAGGTGAATTTAATGGAATACTTCCTGCTCTTGAGCAACGCCTCGAAGTTTTAAGTGAGAAAGTAGAAGTTGTGAATGGCCTCCAAAATACTATAGAAAAATGTAAAAAGGCTGTTCTTCCTGCCGAAGCATTGTTAGCTGAAATTAATACTGTCTTAGGTATAACTAGTATTATAAAGGATGTAAGAGAATTACATAATAATTTGGAACAACAAGACGCAAAAGATTCAGGAAGGTTGAGGTGGACCGTTACGAAAGCCTCTGACAAAAATAATGTTATACACTCGGTTCCGCAG
>DHXK01000059.1 GCA_002413665.1 Legionellales bacterium UBA5158
CTACAAGCCTGTCCTGTATTATCTTTATCCCGTCAATAACTTTTGTTGGGTCACCTGCAACACCCTCTGCAGGCGCTTCATACACGCCGCCGTAAATACTTTTCAATTCAAAATCCTGCTTGCCCTGCTTAAGCAAATACTGCTCAATAAGCCATTGTATAAATGGATATGTTTCCGGCAAGTTGCTGCTGTTGGTTAAAAAGCCTGTCCAGGCCTTAATTAATTTATGCGGAATAATACCCACATCAATCTTGATGTTCTGCAGAAAGATCTCCACCGGCTTAAAGCTTACGCCTCCTTTGCTGGTAAAATCATCCTGGTATTGTTGCAACACTTCGTCAGTGTCAACATTAGCCTCACGCAAAACTGTTTGGTCAGTTTCTATAACCGTTCCCGCCGTCATGCTGTCGTATTCTTCAAATGGAAGCATGTGCAGGTTGGTCATGTTCTGTCCGCTGTTGAGGTAGTATTCGCCCCAGGCATCAACTACATCATCAATCGTTAATTCAATTTTATTCAGGTCCATCTTGATAGTTTTTTTTGGTTAGTAAAAGATTTTTAAAAGAATATTATTGGATATTATTTTTGCTCAACTTTCTTTGGAAGCCTTGCTGTCACTGCCTGGTTAATAGGATGATCAGGATGCATCAAACTTATTTTTGCTCCCGGCTTTGTATCAGTAATTACTTCATCTTTTTTTGCACCGGGTACAGGGGTTCCGTTGCCGCTGGCGCCTGCGCCAAGCTTTACTACTTCAGCTTCCAGCTTAACAATCTTTGCAGCCTGGGTAGTAATAGTTGCTGCATTTTCTTTTACCGCTTTTTCTGCTGCATCTTTGGCAGTGGTGGCTGTGGCCAACTCTGCAGTAATTTTTGTAACTTCTGACTGCCCTTGTTGGTTAAGCAGGTTGGCAGAATCTATTGCTGCATCCAGCCGGGTAATTTCTGCATCATTGTTATTAAGATCATTTTCGCTTAAAAGAAAACCGCCATCAACAACCGCGAAGCTTTGCGCTTTTGCAGCCTTTAAAGTTTTTTCGAATGCCATAGTAATATTTGGTTTTTTATTATTAGTAATTAATCCGGTAGGAATATTTTTAAAGCCTGAAGAAGCAAGGTTAACGCGGGCTGTAGCAAGTGTTGCATTTATTAATTCATCAGCAAGTCCCTCAGCTTTACATTCGGTAGCAGTAAGCCAATGGTCATCGCCATCACTCCACATGTCAGTATAATATTTAGCAGTTTTACCCGAGTAGGCTGCATATATTTCTGCCATCTGTCCGGAGATCTTATCAAGTACATCTGCAGTCTCCCTCATATCTTCTGCATTACCAACGCAACAAATTGATGCCCCATGAAGAATCATGAAGCTGTTCTTTGCCATCTTTAATTTTCCCGGAGTGGCACTCATAGCAATTATAGATGCGATAGATGCTGCAAAGCCTATTATTTCTACTTCAACATCGGCCTTATAATTTTTAAGATAATTGTATAGAGCAAGCCCTATCATCACATCACCGCCCAAAGAATTGATGGTAACTTTTATCGTGGTAGGATTGGCGGCTTTTATTTTATCAATAGTATCCTGCACCATGTTTGTTTCTTCCCAGGTATACCAATCAATGCCGTCATATATATAGTCAGTAAAATATAATTCCAGTATAGAATTATCAATAGATGCCTTAATGCCTAAATATGTTTTTTTCTTGTCCATGCTTTTATGCTACCAAAAATGCATAGAAGCAACAATCAATTAAAGGACAAAAAAGAAGGGATTACTCGTAGAGAATAAATGCGCCATCATCATCAATAAGGCGGTGGCTGTCTGCAAGGAAGGCAGAAATATCAGATAAATAATAGGGTGCAGCTTCTTCACTATCTAATCGGAAAATCAGGTCTGCACTTTGTTTTCCGTTAGGATTATTTTTTATTTCATGAACTTTTAAAAGCCGCAGGCCTGCATCAGTATTGCCAACAATTTTTTTACGTTTGTTGCGGTCAGTTAATATTGCAACCTGTTGGTGATACCGCATTGTCTCCAGCTGCTGCTGTACCGCTTCATTATATTTATTAATGGTGCCGCTGAGCGCTATCTCACTATACGATCCGCTGCCACTGTCTTTATCGGTCTCAATATAATCATAGCTTTGTGGAGTAAATTCTATTAAAAGCCAGTTGCGGCCTGCCTTTAAAGCTGCCGGTGCAACTACACTGCGTGTATCAAAATCAATCAGTACATCATCATTAAGCCATTCAATAGGCGCTAACAAAACCTGAACCAGGCCGCCAACGTGTGCACCCGGTTGTAAATTAATATCGCCATATACAGGTTTCATGTTTACAAAATTAGATTAGATAGTTGGAAGATTGCACCTGGGGACATTCTGCGTACAAGTTTTGCAAAAATGGCATTTTTTACCTGGGGACATTCTGCGTACAGATTTCGCTAAAACGGAGTTGTGAACCTGTCCCCATTGGCATCATTATTTTTATAAAAAATTTCTTTTCGTGTTCGCAACCGGTAACGGTAATAATCTTTTTTCATACTGTCATCCGGCCACGCTTCCAAATCAATTCCTAATTTTCTACGCACCTCCGGAAGGTTCGCTTCAAAGCTCGGAAGTATCTCGCAAAAAAAATCCATCAAAAAATGAAATCTTGTTTTCACTTCTTCTTCTACAAACAAATTAAAATTTTTTGTGTGTGTGCTGTTAAGAATAAAACCACGTTGCTTAAATAAACTGTAGTTGATGTAGATTTTTATTTTTGCATTATACCGGGTGTTCTCAGCAGTAAATTTTTTATCCTGCTCATTTGTTTTGTGATGCAGAAGGTCATACATTTTTAAACCGATGTTATGGCTTGTATTCATCAACGGCTTTTCGCCGAGCTGCGCAATGATGTATGCACGTATGTAACTCTTTGTGGGTATTTCAATAGGAATACAACCTTTCATTAAGCGGGTTAGTTGAGGGCTGTCCTAAGATAGATTAATTACTTCAATTTTTTATAATAGTACACACACATTTTTGTTTCAGGTTTTATTGCAGGATTTTTTTGTTTCCACAGAAGCCGCCATTCATGCGCTTCTAAGCCGGTTGCCGGTAAGGTGATGTGACTGCAAACATTCAATTGATCAAACGACAATATTTGCAGATCAACAATCTGCGCATTGAATTCATTATTTATAAAATAAATTCTTTTAAGGTCCTCTTCTTTCACAAAATCCTTTGGTGCAAAATTTATTACAATGAATGCATCGCATGCCAGGCAATTATTTTCATTCGGCAGTTTTAATTTTTGTGCTTCCATAAAAAAATTATTATTTAAATGTTTCTTTTGCAATCGTAGCAATTCGATTGTTAGCAGAAACCTTGCGTACACTCTGCTGTGGCAAAAGTTACGACCCAAACTATTGGATTTTCTTCCCAACTTTCAACACCGTTAATTTTTTGCCATAATGATTTATAGCTTTCAATAGAACTTCCACAAGTGAACCTATCCTGAACGTAATTATACCAAAGAATTGTTCCTTCAAGGTTTTTTACACCTTCTGAAAGAGCATCGTCACCAGTAATATCATGCAGCCTTTCTGCCCGTATATCTGTTACTTCTAAAAAAATTCTGCTTAAAGATTTGAATAAAAATAAAGATGGTTTTCTTTCAGATTTATTATCCCAATTTTCAAACTTTTTCCACTCAATATCAGTTAATGTTTTTAAAGCCGTCTTTGCATCTTCATACATTATTTGCACTGCTTTTGAATCTTCCCACCAGTCAATAATTGTAAATGTTTCTCGTACCCAAAAAATATTTCCAACTTCGCATTTAGCTTTGAACCAGGGTAAATGATATTGAGTGCCACACCTTATTTCGTATCGCTGTACGCCGTCCAAATGTTCTTCTTTAATCGGCATCACTTTCCAATTAATATCCCAACCATTCGCTTCTTTAATTATTCGCCTGGTTTGTGTTTTCCTTCCTGCAAGGATAGCTTGCACCATAGGCGTGGAGAAAAGGATAGGCTTAAATTGGCTTCTGCTAAAAAGGGTATTGCTGCTATGCCCGGCTGGACGTAATTCTATTTGCTTCATATCGTTTGGTTTAAATTTGTTTTTCAATCGGCTGCGGTTCTACACAGCAGCAATACCTACCGTTAAATGCAATGGCTACTACCTTTTTAATTCAGGATAAATCAACCTTCCTATTGACCGCCCGTTAGCCATCTTCTCCATTTATAATCTCCTCCGTTTTTTTATCCATTCTCCTGGCTGCTTTGGAATAAAGGATCTTTCCCAGGATGGAAAATAAAATCAGGCACAGGCAAAAGCCTGAAACCATGCCTCCCAAAAATGTTTTAAAGTACATTCCTCCGGCAAAACCGAGGATAGCGATGATGATGGTAATCCGATCTTTTTTACTCATAATTTTTTTTTTAATGTTGTTAGCAACCTGTTTTTTGTTCATGGAACAGTGGAACAGTGGAACATGGTGGAATATGGTGGAACATCATGGAACATTTTCCCCCGTAGTCAGTTCTATAGTTCATTGATATTTAAAGATTTATAAATTTGTTCCACGTGTTCCATGTGTTCCAAGCTTTTTTTCTGTTTTCTGCAAAATTTTCGATTGATCCAAAAAAATAAGTTTTCCCGGTGGCCGTAGCTGGTTGTTCCATACAAAGACAAGCGTATTTACATTTACTGTATCGCTCATCCGCTTGCGTTGCTGGTATAAAAAACCATCTTCAATAATCAAAGCCTTACGAATATATACCGACGGCACCAGCAGATCAGCCCTTTGGTTGGTAAGCCTTATGTGGTTTACGAACAAAGTAAACACCGGGCCAAAGCTTACATACAGCCGGTCATCTTCCACCAGGAAATGCTGGCCGCTCTTTAATAATTCAGACTTCAGCAGATCATTTAAAACCTGCCACCATCCTTTACGAATTGTTTCTGTAAATAGATCCATAATTATGCTGTTTTTTCTATTGGAAATGGTAACTCTTCACTCTCTTTAAAATCAGGATTTTCAATGCCGGCATTTTTATATTTTTCATTGAGAGCCGAATTAAATTGCTCAATCGTTTGCATTTCACCTTTCTTCATTTTAATAAGATCAATGTTCAGCTTTTCATATTTCATTTGAAAACACCAGGTGTTACTTCCGTCAGAGAATCGTTTTTTTACATGGTCTTTAAAAGCAGATTTATCAAGCTGCAAATAATAATCGAGCGTTGCTTTTGATAAGCCGGTCATGTCCCGGCGCTGTATCAATTCTTTTTGATAAAGCGGGTGTACCTGCTGTATGCGGATGAAAAGATATCCATCTTCAAAAATAAAATCTTTTCCTTCTAAGATCATATCCTGGTGCAGCAACTGCTCTACAACGTCCCAGAATTTTGCAACCTCGTTGTTGCCGGCAAGTATGCTGTGCTGCTGCAACATATTTGCAATTAAAAAAGCTTTTGCGGCTGCGTATGTAAAAGGAAATTCAACAACCTCCTGCAACACATTCATCATCGTTAAAAAAATACTGATGTTCATTATCATTCGGTCATCCACTTCTACATTTGCAACGTCTTTTATTGTTTGCTTAAAAATTAATTGTTGCTGCTCTTTAAATTTTTCCTGCACAATATTCCGGTACCGGATAAGATCTGCTGTGATGAAGCTCAGTCCGCCGCTTTCATATTCCGATTTCAATTTTTGAAAATTTTCTCTTTGCTCTGTTGTAAATTTTCCTTCTTCAAATGCCAGCATCACACAGCGCATAAACAGTGATGGTTCCACTGTTGGAAGATCCTGCCCGGAGAGAATGCAACTGCTGTTGATCGGCGTGCTCTCTGTTGTAAAATCATTCGTCATTTTTCCACGTTCATACCCTTTGCCATCATAAATATTTTTGAAGCTCTCAATAAATTTTACGGGCAAATTATTTTTGTATTCATCAAGCCACACAATGCCATTGATGAGCTGTGCAAACTTTCGCATAAAGCCAACAACAGTGCTGGCACCGCCAAGCATTATCTGATCCTGCTTTGTGCCATACATGCTAAGAATTGTTTCGGCCATCTGTCCTTTACCTGCTCCGGGAGGGCCAAATAAATTTAAAATCGGAAAGCGCTGCAGGTGCTTCATCACAATATCGCGGTAAAGAGATCCAACATAAAAAAGAATGGACACAATACTTTTTTCTCCGTAGGTTTTATAAACCAGTTTGCTCCACTCATTAAATCCAAAATCTTTCACCGGCTCGATGTAAATAAATTTTTTCTCATTCACAAACATTTCATCTTTGTCCTCATACATTTTACTGCAGGCGGGAATGAAATATTTTTTTTCTCCAAAGGGAACGATGCCATATTCATCTACTTCTAAAAATTGCGTGGGTACATCGGGAGTATCTATCACCGGCATTATTCCATTTCCCCAGGCCCAGAACTGGCCACGTTTATGAAAGCCTAAACTCTTTACATAGATGGTTTTTATTTCATCTTTTTGAAGATATTCCTGCAGCCGGCTAAGGTCACTGTCAGCGCCTTTAAAAATATAATCACCACGCCGGGCCAATACTTTTTTAAATGCACCAAGACTTACAAAATCATCAGTGTTTAAATTTATTGTTACTTCAAACCCGTAAACATTTTTTACAGCGATAAGCCTGAAAGCCGCATCATCACTTGTATCTACGTGATACAATATTTTCATTGTAAAATTTGACACCGGGTAATCACTTCCCTTTGTTCCCCTGGTGAAGTACACTCCCTCATGCTCGTAGATGCCATATTTTATTGCATCATACACAGCGCCTTTAAAACCTTCTACCAGCCCAACATCTTCTGCAGATATTTTTTCCTGCTCCAGCCGGGCACGGTTTATTTTTTCTTCAAGCTTTTTTTTCTGCAGTTGCAATTCCTCTTTTACATTTTTTTCTAAGAGGCGGTTTTTTATTTTATTTACTTTTTGTACATCAGTGATATAGTAGGTGCGCTTTGTATCATTGCTTATGCAGCACATCATTTTTACGAGCTCGTCCATGGCCATGGCCTGCTCGTCCGGGTCGTTTGCTTTTTGCCAAAGCTTTTCAGCCTTCCATAGCACTGCATCTTTCTGTAGCGTGATGAAGTGAGCATTTAGGTTTGGAGGTTGGGTCATCAGAAATTAAATTTTAATATCAGGGTTAGTATAATGCTTGTGAATTAAAAAAATCCTTTTATCCTGGTTAAGAAAGTGTGGCCGCTTCATTAATTATATTTTTCTCCACAGAATGGACAGAATGATAGATAGATATAAGTATGTGCTGTAGTTTCCCTTTTTTCAGGTTCTCCGTTTACTTTTTTTCGAATGTATTTAATGATGAATGGCATTGAAATTTTAGAAGGGCCACCTGATAAACTAAGTCCTTTATTTTCAAAACTTCCTTTATTAATCCATTCAGAAACTGTACTGCCTTTTTCAACTTCTGTAACAAGTTTTTTAGAGGCAAGCTGGGTAGTATTCTCAATACATTTACACATAAATTTTATTTTTTATAATTAACATTACTCGTGTTGTGAATCACATCCTTTGTTCTCTTAGGTAAAATTTTATCCCGGGTGCGCAAAAAAAGGTGATCATAGATATCTGCATTTGCAGCAAAATTTTTATCTTCTTCCTGCACATTATACCAGCGCACATTATCATCATCATGGAATTCATAAATAATTTTTACCGTTCGTGTGTTGTTACCGCCCCTGGATTTGTCCTGGGGAGATATCCGAACCGTTTGTCCTACTAAGTTTTTCATTAAATAGTTTTTTCATGATATCCTGGCTAAAAACGCCAAGCATATAAAAATGCATAGGATCAGTGGCATCAATGACTATTTTGGCCCTTCCTAATTTGTTGGAATAATCATAGTGGAACTTGTATTTGCCACTTCCATTTAACTTTTTTACAAGATCTTTCACCTGTATTATTGTTTCTGCATTTCCTTTTAATACTAATGATTCTGCCATACTAAGCGGTTTTAATTTCCGCAACTAATTGTAGAAAAGAGGAGTGGAGTTCAATTATACTCCGGTTCGGGGTACTTCCTTCATTTACTGCAACTAATTGCGGGGGCTGTTCAACTATGAGCAGCCCTTTTTGTTTTAAAATCAATGTGTTGTGACTAAGCAATGGTAACAGAAATGGTGTTCTATAGATACCATCCACATACGACAGTTGTGAGTTGAACACCTGGCGCACAAA
>DHXK01000019.1:0-10201 GCA_002413665.1 Legionellales bacterium UBA5158
CCTCCTAAGGGGCAGGTCGCCGGTTCGACTCCGGCCCGGGGCACCAATACAATCAGATGGTTATAACTTTTTGTTTCGTTGGCGCAAGTCGAATTTCTATTTAGGTATAACCATGGGTATAACCAAATTTATTGCTTACCTTGCCGGAGACAACATGATGAATAATTTTTATTCATATTTTGTCGAAGCATGCATATGATTAGATTTCGAGAAATAAATCTTGATGATGCTGAATTTCTATCAATTTTTGTATCTCAACTCGATAGTCAGAGTGAATACTTATTGTTTGAACCTGGTGAGCGTAAAAATAGTATTCAGACAACTCAATCATATTTATCAAAAATTGCTAGTAATGAAAAATCAGCCGTATTTATTGCGGAAAATACAAAAGCAGAAATAGTTGGCTTTGTATGTGGTGAAGTTATTCAGTTGAAAAGAGTCGCACACACCATGAAGGTGAATATAGGCGTTCTCAAAGCTTGTCGAGGATCAGGGGTAGGGAAAACATTAGGTGGGATGATACTTGAGCATGCAGAAGAAGTTGGAATAGAAAGGATTGAAGCAACTGTTATAAAAGAGAATACAATTAGCTTAAATCTTTTTCAAAAGCTCGGGTTTGAAATCGAAGGGATAAAAAAATGCTCTATAAAGATTGCCGATAATTTTCATGATAAATACTTATTGGCTAAATTATATATTAGCAATAAATCATAGATTCACTTCTAAACTTGCAAAACATTTTCTAGCATGAAGCCGATCAAACTTATACATCGCTTGAATGGCCATTAGCTTTAAGGCCACGGGGGACTTCTCATATATTCGATTAATTATGTTCCATGCATTTATGTTCTTTATATCGGAAGCAACCATAAGACAGGTAGATAGTGCTCGCTCCATTAAGCCGCTTGATAAATTAAACTTTCTAGGCGCTGGAAACCATACTGCATTATCTTCTGGATTTGAGATGTCAATATTATTAAAAATATGAATTGATGCAGAAAGCTCATGAGTAGGATTACTTATATTGTGTATGCATCCAGGAATTAAATAGCCTGCCTCGAAAGCTGAAGCTGCGATAGTTTTCTCTCTCTTGAGGCGTGTAGGATTATCTAATAATTCATAAGTATTGATGTTTAGAAAATTATGAAATATGCCAGTGGCGCTCCATGTCTTATGTTTATGGGGATTGTTTTCATGAAAAGGCGGCCAAAAAATTATGCGGACGGAATATTTTAATTGTTCATGATAAAAAAGGTGTGGCGCATTCCAAGCTGTGTCTTGATCAGTCCATCTATCCATGGAATCCAAAACTTGCTCTACACATTTTAGTCGAAATTCTTCTAGCATTAGAGAATTTTTTATTAGCTCACGCAGCTCTTGGAGTTGGGTAATAAGCGGCTCGTGGTTAAGTAAAATTTTTTCAATGAAATTGTAGAATGTGTTCAGCATCGTCATACCTATAAACGTTATGTTTCTCAAAATGCATTGTTGGAGATGATTGTAATTTAATGATAGTCGGGCTAATGGCTTTTAGTAATAGTTGATCATGTGTCGTTAAAATAACGATAGAATTTTTAGAGAGTTCTATCAACCATTCACAAAGTAACTCGCTAGATTCTTTGTCTAAACCATTGGTGGGCTCGTCTAATATGATCAACGAATTATTACCGATAGCTAGTGTTGAAAGAAATAATTTCTTTTGTGTTCCTAGAGACATATCCTTAAATTTTGAATGTAAATGTGGTGTAAGCTTAAAATCTTCAATCAATCCATTGAGTTTTTCACAAGACATATTGTCCGTGTTTTTTACTGACAAAATAAAGCTTAAAAACTCCTCTCCTGTTGCTATTGGAAAGAACAAAGATTTACAAGGGACATAAACTAATTTTTGTTTATATTCGATAGAGGTATTTAAGTCTGTATCGGAAAAAATAATTGATCCGTTATCTTGTTGTAAAACACCCGCTAACATTTCTAATAAAATTGTTTTCCCTGCTCCATTTGGGCCAACAATAGCATAGCAACCTTTTTTAAAGTCAAATGAGGTGTTGATATAGATAGGCTTCGTTGAAAATGCTTTTGAAATATTCTTCATTGCTAATATTGTTGTCATATAATCACTCGTGTCATGTGGCTTAATAAAGAAAAGTTCATCCAAGAAAATATTGGCATCATCATTAACGATATAAAAAATCCGTACTTTTTATATCTCACTTGAGGGAAGTAAGTAGCCGACAAGTAAAGAAGTGGAACTAGCAAGCTTACTATTGTCATTAAAAATAGGTTTCTTGAAGCAGCTATGCTCAGTAGAGATAATATTATTAAATTACAGAGGCAAAGGAAAAGTCCTGTCGTTAATAAATCATTTTTAAATAAATGCTTTCGTGATAAGGGCAGAGAATTTAAATAGGATGAAAAGGATTTTCTCTGGCTAACAAGTCTTGCAAAGACGTTACTTAACGTTAATGCGTTAATCAACATGAAAGTTGAAATGATAAGTAATAAGTTTGAATTTTCTTGCGCTTGTTTTACAAAGATCAATGAAAGCATTGTAGTTATAAAAAGTGTAAGAATAACTATCGTAAGTTGAGAATAATTGATTAATAACAAATCTTTAAGTTGAATTCGCGCAAAGACCAGTCTTATTTGAAAATTTTGCAAATGACGTTTTATCTTTTTCTGATGGTCTAGAGAATAATTTTTAACATTAAGTTTTGGAATGAAACACTTTTTTATTTGCATCAGTGTTATGAATATAACTGAAGCAATAATAGATAATTGTATCAAAGTTGATGAGAATATAGCTTGTGTAGTAAATATTACGTCCAGAATAAACACTGAGATTAATATTTTATACGTGCGGTTCCGCCAAGCTGATTGCGCTAATAACACTAGTAAGACGTTAGAAATGAACATTTCAGAAATGAGAAGGATGTAGACAATATTATTGTGATTTTTAATTATCTCGGCTGAACCTGCAATAAATAAGGGAATCCATATTAAAATATTAGCCGTTAGTAACATTAGTGTTTCATAAAGCATTTTTTGTTTATTTGTTACAGGTAATGCTGAAAGATATTTTTCCCATGGTTGGCTTAAAAAAACAGCTTGTTGCACGGCAGCCCATATTAACCCAAGCCCTTGAAACAGAATGAGTGAAACAAAAATTTCAATAGCGTTGCCATGAATGGTGACTAAACTTTTTGTTGGCAGGGTCACTATGTATTGTAATGAGGTTAATGTTGGCGCAAGCATGAGAATAATAAATAACACTAAAATTTTATAGCGAATTAAAATATTTTTCATGACTTGTGCATGCCACTGCATATTGAACCGCAATAGTGCTAAAACTGTATTGTTATTCATAATGCATTATTACCAAACCAGTATCTATATAACAATCGCCCATCATTTTTAGGAAATTGAGTGCGTCCATGTAAGACAAGACAGTTATCAAGAATTAATGTTTGTCCAGATTTCAGTTTAAAGCGTATTTGATTTTTTGGATTATGTGCATAGGAAGTTATAAAATCAAACATTTGGAAAACAATATCACTACACCACATCTTTTGCAAAACGGGAGAGTAGCTGATGCCGACAACATTATCCTCTAATCTAATCAAGATTTGTTTTTCTTCTTTGCCGTAAACGTTATGTACCATCACAGCGTTTTTCTCAAATAACAAATCAACCTGGCTGCCAAATTTGACTTTTAATTCCGCATATACTGACTTAAATTGCACGACAATACTATCACCACCAGATTGAGCTTGCTTGAGGCAATGCAGAGCTGCGTGTCTAGGATATAGTCTTGTATGCCCTTCATCAGTGTGTAGAGGCTGCGCTAAATTAGAATTGATATAAAATTTAGCGTTGTTTTCAGCTTGCACCTTCGCGTAGTTAAGCTTCCCTGGGTTCTTATCACTAAATGAATCACCGAATAGATTTTTTAACCATATTTCAACATTATCAGGATTGCTTTCATCTTCATTATTCATTTGGATAACTACGAAGCCATCCTCTGCAAGCTTGGATTTCAGTGAAGAATAATTATTTTCATTCTTTATGTTTTCAATAGAGACTAGATCTTTATAATCATTAAACGAAGCATAGTTGTAACTAGCTTCATTAACAATCTTGCTTATGTTTGAAAAGTATTCTTTATTAATTTCTTTCATCTTATTCCTACGCCACGTTCATCATTTCATATTGGTTAGCCATTTTGGACAGTAGATCAACAGATTTTTCAATGAAAGATTTTCCTCGTGGAGAGAATAAATCAATTCGATTAATTAAACTTTTTTGGAATTCTTTGCAAACTCTAATGATTCTTTGGGTGTTACCATGATAGGCACCATTAAAATTTAATGTTGTGGTTTTTTTTCGGTATGCTAATACTTCCACACCAACAATATAACTATGAAAAGCTAAATATGCAGGAAATTGTGTGCCACCCAGCTTATATTTTAATTCTGTATCGATCATAACTGCTTTATTACTGCTAGGCATATGTTCGTTGCTGTAATCATCAATGAAAAGCGTCATGTGTGTAACTTGATGAACTACAAGTTCAATGAAGTCCTGCTGCCCGAAGTTATCCTTGAAATCCATAGAAGACAGCCCTATGGTGTCCTGCGTAGTTCCATTGGTATATGAAGCCAGCTGATTTATTAAAATTATTTTAACGACAAATTGGGCCAAATCGAACATTTCTCGATGTTGCTCTTTCAATGCAAGTAATGCCTCATCAAAAAAACCGTTAGAGAGTCTCTGAATAAGCAAAGGCGAATTAGTGGCAAAGAATTTTTCTTTTTCAGTGCAAAATGATGGAGCAATCCTTTTAAAGCTATCAAAGTCCATGTATTTAATGCAATCCCATACACAAATAGGCAGATCAAAAATTGAATTTTTATTAAGAAATTGATGGTAAGCACTTCTTAGGCTACTATTTGATAAATTGTTAATTGGCATCGTTAGCTCAGAAGTACTTTTAATACTGTTAATGATTTCTTCCATGCCATAAATGTAGTACATACAAAAACCTCACTGCTTAATTTGTTTATTACTCTTCAATATGTCTCGTACAACCTGAACTTCATTTATTAGGTCTGAAAAATTATTCAATTTGTCATCTCGTTCAATTGCAACACCGTTGATAAGAGTTTTCTGGCAGACATAATTAAATAGTGACAATACTTCTTTGCGTATACTCGTTGCATGTGTATCAACCAACATTCCATGAATATAATTGCAGCCAGCAAGATGAATTTCTACAACACGCTCGAGTGGTAACTGATTTAAAAACTCATATGGATCATACTTATGGTTTATAGAATTGACGTACAGATTATTTAAATCTAGCAAAATCCCACAATCTGCTTTCTCAACGATTTCTTTAAGAAAAGATACTTCACTCATATTGCTTGTTGGCATAGAGTAATAGTAAGTAATGTTTTCTAAAAGAAATGGCTTATTAGTGAGTGACATAACCTTTTTAGCGTTGTTAACAATGGTCTGCACACTTTCCGGCGTAAATTCAACAGGCATTAAAGCTCTTATCTCTATTCCGTTTACATTCGTGATTGCAATATGTTCGCTAAACCAAGGACAATTTATTTTTTCAAGTGTGCGTGAAAGATTATCAAGATAGCTAGCAGGGATGTTTTGTTTCTCTGTGCCAATTGATAATGTAAGACCATGCAGAACAATTGGGATTAAATCAACTAGTTGGTTTAATCTAGCATTATTTTCCCCTACAAAGAATCGTTCTGTATTTATTTCTATAAAATCAAATTTGTTAATATTGCTGATTATATTTTCTGAAATTTCACTTCGAAAATTAATACCGACGCCAATACAAGAATCTGGTTTATTAAACATGCTAACACCTATTTATCTGTATTAATGAAATGGTACCACTGAGGTGCAATTGTTCTAAAAAATTAAAACAACTCGCAGGCTTCATTTTTTCAGTGTCTAACATATTTTTTACCCAGGTTGATACATTGGTAGCTGAGCTTAATTTTAAGATAGCTGAATGAGATGCTTCGGTCAGCTGAATAGTCTTCACCATTCCAGTGCTTTTATGTTTGTAAAAACCTACAAGCTCATTTGTACTAAGTCGAATTTTTTCTGCAGATAAGTTTTTTTGAAAATCTTTTATTATCTTCGAAATTGAACATTTAAAATTTTTCGATATAAAGCTCAAATTAATGATAACTTGATATGATTCTGGGTTTTCTTTAACAATATTATTATTAATATTTTCTGTTGCATCAGTAGGTTCAAATTCGTAAGCTAAAGTCATATTTCTAAATAGTTCATATTCAAAAACACTTTGATATAAGTCATTAAATTTTTTATGTAATAAATATTTTAAAAAAGCAATTGATTCTAGAATAGGGGACGCAGGGATGTTGTCTTTAAAGCCATATGTCTCTAAATAATTCTTCCAGTGCGGTTTCAATTTTCGTGGTGTAGCTAATATAGAGCTATATTTAATGGAGGATAAAACTTCTCTCCAACGTTTTTCTTCTAATAAAACTGCAGATGCTAAAATTTGCTGACTATGATGATTGAGGAAGTCAGTCAAAATTAACAGATCATTGGTTGAAAGATTAAAATATTCCGACACCTGGCTAATGTCATTTTTAATTATCTTCACCCATAGTGAATGAATTGACATACATGCAAATACATATTGCAAGCTATCATAGTTGTTGTTCGTCATGGCCGGTAGAGTTTGGCTCGCAAACGATTAATCGTGAGCCAAAACTGTGTTATGCGCAACCAAGGCTATTGCAAAGCATGTCGTCGCTTATTCCATTTTCTTCGATAATGTTCATGAAAAAAATGTCATCCTGGGTTTCAGTTGTAGCAGAGGTAATGTTGCTTTCCATATAGATCTTCCTTAATTAAAAATAAATAAAATTTATTAGTAGGCCAAGCAGGTATTAAATGTGCACCATACTTTGGCTCTGTTAGTGCTTTGTATGCGCATCATCTAATTATAATAACAATGAATTGCTACATTTGTGCATTCTACAATGAATTGTATTATCAGGAAACAAATAAATAGAAATATATATTAAAACTTGATCATTCTGAAAATTATTTGTACATGGTTATATTCAGGCTAATAAAAAAAAGAAGTGATGGAGTGACTATTATTAGAGCATTATTTTTCACAAAAGTTGTTAGTGCATGTACTGTAAGAACAATTTTATTTATAAATAAAGAGGAAAGGTCTAGATTTTTATTACTAGTCCATGAGGTGGCATGCTGCAAATGCAGGGGGTGAAAACTTTATGATAAAGCTATGGCTACTGATTAATAGATACGTAATGTTCTAATCGATGGGAAGGGCTGGCCAACTTCAGTTTTTAAAGCCTTAGCAATTCTGATTAAATTTAAGGCAGATATATTCCGTTCACCTCTCTCAATTTTACCCATATAAGCCTTATCAATTGCACGTAATAAACCACAATGTCGCAATTGAACTAGAAAAACGGAATACTCAGTAAATTTAACTTCAGGTGACTATTTGTGTAACTAGAAATTGGTTGTTATAAATCAAAAAAGTATAATTTTGATTATAATTAATTAATAAGTAGCTATACTTCATGAAACGTGAGGAATTTATGATTTATAAAGCTTTAGATATAGCAAATACTTTTATTGGTTTTGGTTTGCGAAATGGTAAACCAATTACTCATATGCAGTTACAAAAGTTATTATATTATGCTCAGGGTTGGTATTTAGCTCTGGGGGATGCTCCTCTTTTTGATGAAGAATTTAAAAAATGGCCATTTGGCCCTGTTTGTCCTCCTGTTTATAATAAATTAAAAAAGTTGGGAGGGGCGCCAATAACAACTTATATTCCCAATGTTAATCAAATTACTAATCCTGATATTCTTAAGTATCTTGAGAAGATTTGGAGTATATATAGTCATCATTCTGGCCCTCAATTAATGATGTTATCTCATAGTGAAGCACCTTGGATAAATGCTAGCGATTTTGGGCTTATATCTAAAGAGAGCCTTAAGGCATATTTTAAGGGTAAAGAAGATGATTTTATTATGAGAGAAAGGCATGAAACATCCTGCCGATAAGAAAAATAAAAAAATAGATCGGATCATTGATATATTATCTTTTGCCGAGCCAGAGATTGAGAAAGAGGTGCAATCAGAGGAGGTTGTAGACTCCAGGTATGTTGAAGAAAAAGCGTGGAAGGCAGGCGCTGAACAATTACGGGAACAAGAATTTTTAAAATTGCTTCGACTCAGTAATATTGATTTCTCAGATAATATTTTATTTCGTAGAAAGTTAACCTTTATACTCTTAAAAATTATAATAGTATGGCTGATTTTTATAGCAACAATAATAATTCTACAAGGACTGCACGGCACTATATTTTTTTGGCCATGGAATAAATATATTTTTGGTTTTTATCTTGAATCAAATATCGTGATTGCTGTTCTGGGTGCAACAACAGCTACTGTTGTTGGCCTATTCTATATTGTCACTAGACATATTTTCTATCGTGGTAAACAGGATTCTAAAAAGAAAAAATAGATACAATGGCCGATTTTTGTTTTCTTAAGTCTTGGCGGAGACCCACTGTATGGAGTAGGAAAATCTTGGAAAGAGTTTAATCCGGGTTATTAACAGTAAAGGATAAGGTTACTTTCTTTTTATCAAAAATATCTTTCAGGGCTTTTTTAATTTTTTCTGTATCTTTTGATTTGTTATGAATAATTATTTGTTTTAATACTTTTCTTCTAATAGCTTCAGCGAAGTCAAATGCAAACATTAAAGAGTCAGGGAAGAGGAATTCTGTTCCGTTGGGCAGGGTATGCTTGCAACTACCTAAACATGAAAGAGATATTCTAAATTCTTTTTCTTCCATATATTTTTCGGCATTTTTAAAATAAACATATTCAATAGGATTTGGTAAATGTTGCTTTAAAAAAGCATTATCAAAATTCCCATATGTTACTAAGCTGTGGTTTATGTAGAAAAAGTTTATTAGTCTTTGGCCGCGATATATTATTCTTGTTTCATCAAAAGTTATATTTAGAAAATTGATTAGCTTATGACAGTCAAAAACCAAACATATAGCATTTGGGTCACCTTCTCCATAATTTCTCCAAATGTGTGATGTAGCTTCAGTTGAAAAACAACAGGCATACGTTTTTGATCGGCAAGAATCATAATAATTTTTAGCGGTGTAATCAATGGCATTTTCAAATTTGCTTTTTTTACTGCTCTCTTTGTCTTTGTCAGGCTGATCAGAGTCTCTTTTATCATCGCTATATGAATCGACTCTTCTAAAATATAAGTAATCATTTTCAACCATGTGGATAAAGTTTTTGGAAGATATTACTTTATAAAGCAACGCTCCTTCATTTGGCTTTTTTAGAAGAGGGGCATGTGGCTCGATAGATATATTCTGATACTTAGTCATCAAATTAACTGTGCCATCTGGGGTTGTTACCTTATTTGAAAGGTAAAATCCTAGCTTTTCATAGCATCGAATAGCTCTATGATTTTTCTCATCAACATCGGTAATAATTTTTTTAATATTTACTTCGGAAAACAATTTAACCATGAACTGACCAATCATTTGTGTTCCGTAACCTCGATTGATGTGATTTTCTTCCCCAATAAATTGATCAATGCCAACAGTGCTGTCCATTTCATCTGGCCACCAGTTATTACTAATTTTATCTGTGTGGTAATATTGAATAAATCCGATTGGTCTCTCATCTAGGTATGCAATGAAAGGAAAAACTATAGTGTCGCCTATACGTTGCCTATATTTTTCTTTTATTTTTTCGTTGGTTAAGTGGTCATCCCACCATTCTTTAACATGAGTTTTATTAAACCAATCACATAATATGTCTAAATGGTTTTCTTCTAATGGCTTAAAGATAAAAATAGGCTCCATGCCAAAAATCCTTCTAAAAAATTTATATGTTACCATCAATAAAGAAGTGAATTGCTTGATTATAGTCTGACAAGGCATGGGGAAAATATTTTTTTTTCTCATTGAGAGTCTTTGATCTCGCGCAATGATGGATCTAAGTTGCCAACTTCAGCGTGTAAAGTAACAGCTAGTTGAATTAGGTTTTGATTCGAATTATTTTGTTCGCCAGGCTCGACTCTCTTTCACCCTTTCTTAAGATAGTTTGTATATAGC
>DHXK01000019.1:10276-12314 GCA_002413665.1 Legionellales bacterium UBA5158
TATATAGCAGCTAATAGAGCAGTTTTATCAGGTTTCTTCAATGGATAAAATAATTTAATTAATTCAGCTAGCTCGTCTGTTTCAGCATAAAAGTATGCTACTGGTAGCTTAAGTACTTTAGCTATGGAATTAAGAGTTGAATAATCCGGCGTGTGTTTGCCTGTCTCATATTGGTTCATTCGAGCGCTTGCGGAGAATTCGTCAATACCAGCCGCGATTCCGAGGAGTTTCTGGGATAGTCCGGCAACAGTCCTTGCTTCTCTTAACCTTTTACTAACTGGTGGTGTAGCCATATTTCTCAGCTCATAAGTAAATACCTATAGCTAAGAGATTCTTGGTTTTTAACTTGACACGATACTAAGGAATCCTTAGTATGCATCTTAACGATCAAAATAACATCAGTTTGTGAGAAAATGACATATGGATGCCCACCCAATAGCTGCCTTATTAGGAGCGTCGCTAGGTTTGATATCAAGCCCGGATTTTTTTATTTCCTGGGGCTGTATTTATTTTGCGCTCAAAGAAGAGCCGGTCTTTATACGACATATTCTTGGGATTAGCTTAGGTCTTGTTGTTCATCTAGTGGTTATGGCAATGCTTCGTCATTTTGCATTTTAATTATTTGACTATTTATCGTGTTGCAACTCAATTGGATTATTTACAGGTGTTAAACAAACAATGAAGAAATACCTTGTATCCCTCCTACTACTCTTTTTACCTTTAATGGCATTGGGGCAAGATATGTATATGCCTTCAAACATTGAACAAACCCAAAATATTGAACATCTCCTCAAACTGGTGCAACTCTTTAAGACTGCTATTAAAACAGATGTAGATCTTACACAGGAGTTACACGATAAATTTTGGAATGAGCTAAGAGGCGTGGGAAATGAAAATGAAATTAGAAAAGTTATCCAGCTATATAAAACACGTTTAGTCGCGGTAGAAGAATATAATAAAGAAGCTTGGGAAAGCGCCAAACTGTCTTACGAAAATAATAAAGTAGTTGAAACCCAAAGATTCATTGAGTTAGAAAATGAATTGCCCGTCCAAGACAAACAATCATTATTTTATAATAAAGACTCTAATAATGATGTAACCACTATGGGTGCTTATAGCAAGCAGCCAAATCAATCTAGTGACGATGCGATACTACTATTAGAAGCAGCGGCAGCTCATAAGACTTTGATTACTACCTCAGGTGAAAAATATGACATCAATGAGGGCATAATCTATCTAGTTTCAATGCGATTAAATTCAACCTTCAAGCGATTAGCGCAACTTCTTGATGAAAAGTGGGCTGACTCCAATGTCGCTTAATTACTAAATATTTAATTAGAATGGAGTTGAAATGGTTAGTGAGGGACGGATTAATAACAGAGAGGGGTTGCCGGATGCATGACTTAGCAGCAATATTGGGTGGGACGTTAGGCACGTTAACAGACCCTCTGTTTTGGCTATTTTTTTGGATAGGGCTATGTCTACTCAAGGGGTATAACAAAACAACAAGGCGAGGGTGGGCGGTTGTATTTGCTATTGTCTTACACGTAGCCATTCACCCTCTATTCCGCCATTTTGATAGAATTCTTTAACTCCTCCTAATCGTTGGTGGAATACTAGAAATTAAATTGATTTAGTAACTGTGGTTTTAGTTAATATCAGAGAGAGGACTGGCGAGATGAGTACATTTTTTGGATATATATTCTTGTTTGCCGAGTGCCTATGGGCAATAATATTTTTAGGGATAACACTTTATTTTAGCGTTATGTTTGCGCATGCTTTTATTTATGATTCTAGAAATGCTTATTTGCGATGGAAGAAAGGTTATAAAGATCATTGTTAAATTTGAATGATGAAATCATTTTAGTATAAACCTTACCCCTATCGCTGGTGGAATGAACTAGAGAGTTGTAGGGCACCGGATAAATAACCGAACCCCCCTGCCCCGGTTTTCGATTTTGAAAACACGCCCATTTTTTGGCCAAATCTCAGAGTTTTTTAGACAAATTTTAGATCTCTCCCCCTATGTACCCCCCCG
>DHXK01000019.1:12419-15629 GCA_002413665.1 Legionellales bacterium UBA5158
GCCCCCTATGTACCCCCCTGTGACTTATACAAGCAATGTCTTTCATGTCTTCATGTCTTCTTGCTGCGAGACATGAAGACATTCAAGACTTGATTTGAGAGAGCTTTCACATGAGGATATTTGCCATTTCACATAAGCGCCACGCTTTCCAAGAGATTTAATATTTAGTCCTAATTGGCGTAAAACTGGCGCTACTCGTCGTAAGGTGTCGCCAAAACTTTTTGAGGTTTTGGGCCACACATCCCTAGTGTTGTGTGGTTGATGTTTTTCTATTTCCTTTAATAGCTCGTGAAGAGGCAGCTCAGCAGCGTTTCTATCGCGAGTCTCGAACCAATCTACTAACGCTGTAACCACCGGGTTATCATCAAGGGTGCGATCAATGGCCTCTAAGCGAGATTGATTAAACGCTTCCATGAAATGAGACTGAGGGTGTCCATGAGCCTCTGAGACTGCCATACCTAAGCGTGCATATTCGACAAGTCTTGGGCGGTGAATAGGTGATATTTCAATGCTTGGTAATATAGCGAGGGCTGCTGAGAAGATATTAAGTAAAGCGCCAAATATTTTGCCATGACATCTGCTGAAATTCTCCCACAGAGCTGGCGACTCCTTGCGGTTAGAGATAACAGGTAATTCTATAGAAATCGTTCTATCTATAAGGTCAGGGGCAGTTACTATGGGAGAAATCCCATTTATCATTACAGGATTTTTAGCATGGATAATAATTTCATCAATGTCAGTATACAATTTCCTTTTTGCAAAACCACCACCTGTTGCAATGGTACAAAGACCATCCTGTATTTGAGAATTTAAATGACTCACATTTTCATAACTCAACAAATGATTAACACCCGCAGCTACAAACAGATCATCGACAGACTTGGGAGCCGCTCTTAAATCGCAAGCATGAGGGTCGATAATCTTTCTTAAAATTGCTTGAGTCGTTGATTTTGCTGATCCCTGTTCACCAAGAATCTCGAGTAAAGGATAAGGGGTCTCTGGTCGTAAACATTCAATGAGATAAGTAAGTACTAATATTTTTTTGTCATCAGGAATATTACAAATATCCCATAACAATTCTAAATCAGTTCCGACATGCCGATCAGGCTCAGGGAGTGCTAGCATGGAGTCAGGTCGCACAAACATCACGGGGGGAGAGTCAATTATCTCACAGCCATTGGAGGTGATTTTCACAACCTTACTATTCCCTTGCTGGCCGAGATCAATATAGTAATTTCCATTTAGAGTTGCCACTCTAACATGTACATCATATTGATTATTTATTTTGCGACTAATGCCTGTTAAGGCGGATAGTGCTTCAATAAGAGATTGAAGTCTAATTATTTTAAGATTTTCCTGATAAAACCCTGATACCAGCCAATCACGAAATTGACGACCTAATAAATGCCATACTTCGTTTGTAGTTTTGTCTTTTGCAAAAGCTTGCTTATTCTTGTCGATAAACAAATCTACACGATCTAAAACGAACGATGTTATAACTGTGCTGCTATTCTTTTCATCGTTTTTCAGCGTAGGATTTTTTATGTTTGCGTTAGATTTCATGATTAATCCTTAGGGGCTACGTGGTCAAATGGGAGTTCATCCCTATTAATAAAATCCCCTCCATGCTCAATCAAATGACGAATATCTTCAGCGCGCCAAACAGTTATACGCGTACCTAACTTAATTGGTTTGGGGAAGCGGCCAGATTTGATGCCCCCCCACCAAGTTGATTTACAAACGGGAATGAGGGGAGGAATTTTAGGATTAGATTTTTTATTTCCAATGATTTGGGAAAGACGAAGAAAACCTATTTCGGGGATTGTTGTCATATCTGTACTCCATAAAGCCGTATTGGCCGTTGTTAGACATGACAATGAAATTAAATGAATTGTGCATCTGTCACATCATTTGTCTTATGACAGAAAGTGTGACAGAGGTAGTATGTTGATTTATTGAAGTTCTTTAAATTTTTCTGACAAAATCTTTATTATAAAAAAAGCGTCTCTATCGCTAGCTCCCATTGTTTTTATCCATTCTAACAAGTTACCCGTTTTTCTTATTTTGCCGACCTTATTTCTCCAAATGGAAAAATTTTTTATAACTTCGTCTGTTAATTGCAGGAGTCTTTGAAGGGTGGGGCTTTCCTGCAGTATTTTCTCGATATTTGTTTTTTCGGTGGTCTGCTCTTTTTCGGATATAGATTCAGTTTTGCTTTTTGAATCTGATTTAGCTTGAAAGGATTTGTAAAAAGATTTGTTTAACCACAAATCTAAATAATTAATATATTGTTTATGGCTAACATCGGCAAGTTTAGTACCATAAAAACCAATTTCAGGTGGCTCAAGAAATACTAATACTTTTCCAGGGTGATTATTTTGGATTGTTTGCAATTGACCGGGAGTTAATAAGTAAAAATCGTTTGATTTAGAATTCATGATGTAAAATTTAGTTTGTCCTTCAATTCCTGTCGCCATTATCTCTCTGACAAAAGTTTCCTTAGGGTTTAGCTGAATAAGCTTGTTTTTGATTTTCATATAAATATTTTCTCGGTATAAGTTATGGTGTTAAGTGGATTGATAGCTAATCAAATTTTTAATTGATATTACTTTGCTTGGTTCGTTGCGATTTGATGTTCAATAACGTCGCCCCATTTTAGCCACGCTTCTTTTTGTTCATCGATATACATCGCGCGTTGATAAGTTCTTACTAGCTTATTTAGTGGTTGATGGTTTAACATGCGTTCAATTACATGCGGTTTTACTTTTAAATTCTCGCCCATTGCTGTGGCTGCGGAGCGGCGTATGTCATGCACAGTAAAATATTTCATATCTGCGAGAGGTGGGGTGGATAATAATTTTTGCTTCTTAGTATTTGATTTTTTATTGGTAGGTTTTTCTGGCTTTATAAGTCTTCGAAGTGATCTAGTAAGGGCGTCTGTATGAATGTGGCCATGTGAATTTAAGCCCGTATCAAAAACGTAAATTGATTGACCTGTAAGAGGTTTTAACGATTCAAGAAGTTGTTTAGCAAGTGGTGCTAGAAAAATTGTGTGCGCTTGTCGGTTCTTCGTTTTTTGAGATGGGATTTCCCATGTTCCAATTTCAAGATTTATCTCTTCCCAGCGAATAGCGCAAACTTCACCTCTGCGAGCGCCAGTCAAGATGAGTAGTTTGATGGCTGTAGCAGTAATAATACTCATAACCGAAG
>DHXK01000067.1 GCA_002413665.1 Legionellales bacterium UBA5158
CTATAAAGCAGCCACTTATACACTACGCAAATAAAGAATTTGATTCATTAATAGAATTATACGGGCTATATCTTAATCGAAAGGTGGGTGCTGCTAATAGAACTCTACCCCAACTAAGTGCTTTAGATAGAGGGGATATTATGCATGATTTCCTAAGAAATTTTGATAAATTGAATCGCTCTGCAGTTGATTTTACCATTGAACAAATAAAAAAGTTAGATGATATCTGCGCAGATTTAAATGTTTTTGCTGCTGATACAAAAAAAATTGCTATAGAGATAGCTAATGGATTTAAGCAATCGAACCTAACTGATGAATTCAAAAGTAATTATCGCATAAGCCTTAAAGCTGACTATTGCCAATTTGAAATTAATAAAATTATGAATGGTTTTGGTACACGCGTAGGTATTTATACACCGCCTGCGTTTGAAAGATTTCCATTATCCATATAATTAGTGAATGAGCAATAAATGTTTCGTATCCAGAACTTCTTTAAGAATCAGTATATTGAAGAAATAAAAACCACAGATGATTTTAATAAATTTGCACAAGGGAGTATTTCAGATTCAATATTATTTCAATACATCGTCAGCCAACTTGAAACTGTTAGATTAAATCACGAAAGTGTTGATATAAATAATGATTTAGAAAAACGATTTCAAGCATTAAATACTTTAGTCGATAAAATTGATTTAAACAGATTATGTATATTTCCAGCTGCAGCACAAACAGTGACATTGATTACCTTTACAATACAGGAATTATGTACTATATATTCTAAACTATCCTCTATTTATCCTATAAATAAAGCATTTGAAAAATTAAGCATTCTTATCACATCAATGTTTAAGCAGAAATTATCCTTTGTGAAAGGTGATATTAATTTACTTTCTCTGATTTCAGATAACAAACAAATTACTAAAACATTGCGTTTAAGGTTGGTAGAAAAATTTATAAAGTTTTACAAAGATTCCAACTTACCCTTTCCTATATTTCAAACTTCTCATTTATTGAATGTCAGCATAGAGAATCATGACAGTGAAGTCTTTGAGACAATTTATAAAAATATAGGTCCGATTACTGCAGATTTAAAGAAAGAATTACTTTTAAAAAGCTTGGTATTTTTAGAAATTTTTGATAACAATTCTAACCATTGTGAAACTATATTGCGAATTATTGTTCTTTTGAATCCACAGGAAGAGCATTCATTACTTTGCCTCACAGTTTTGTATAACGTTAATATTATCTCTAAAAAATGGTCTGAAAATCTTAGTCTTAGAAGTTTGGCAAGTGAATTTGCTCAAACAATTCTAACATCATCCCATATTATCAATTCTGTTGACAAGCTTGTAAATGACACAATTGCCTTATACTATGAATTTGTACACTTAGATAAGCGTACAATTATTATAAATAATATTTCCTACAATTTATTACAAATAATTTATTTACAATTTTCGCAGAAAAAATATAGTGATCTTGAAAACATATTATTACAAAATATAATCGGAGGTTTGCGCTCGCCGATAGACATGCAACTCTTTAGAATTTTGCAAACATTAAGATGTCTAAATCCTCGAGTTATACAATTTCTTAAATTAAATAACATAAAATTAGAAGAATCTTTTTATCAAATTTTTATTAACTATTTTGATATTATTGAGACCCATATACCTTATTTATTAAAGATGATTGTGAGTGAATTTCCTAAAAATGTTGTGTTAAAGTGCATGTACTCCATTTTAAAAGATCCCGTACTCGCAAGCAGACTGGCTCCTACGTTTGGAAAATTATTTTATCTACAGCTTTATGATAATGGTCGAGCAATTGATTCCTGGTCCCAGCTGTTAATTCAAATAGCTGAAAGATTACCTGCCTCTAGAAATATAAAATGTATTCCACAATTAACAGCTACTGCGAATATTTCTGCACCATTCTCGCTTGATAGTTTAAAAACCGATGGCTGGAAATTTGAAAAATTTTTAGGAAGAACAATAATATTTGAAAATGCTACTGAGGTCTTAGCNNGTGTATAAGAGACAGGGTCTTAGCAGTCAAAGTAGGTAAAGTCGACGAAAAGATTGAGGAGCTAATAAAAGAATTCCAAACCACGGTGCATTTTCATCAACATGCGTTAAAGTTAAAATTAAAAAGTAAGTTACCCATACCTCATGGTATATTTTATATTGAAAATTTATCACAGTGGATGATGAACCAATCCTTTTTGCCAGATCAGACAATGGATTTTTTAAAACTTATTTCTATTCAAAATCCTACACATCCAGTGTATGTATATTATCTAAAAAAAGAGCATAAGAATTATTTTACCTATTTACATGATCCTTTAATATCAAATAAAGATTTTGGTATAACCAATCAAATAATTGTTTTAGATTTGTGTACCTTGTTTTCTAATGGTTTTGTATATTCACAACTTGCAGATATTTTTCATAATAGAGAAATTTCTGTAAGGTATAATTCAGACAATGGCCGGTATCGTGTTTTAAGTGATTTGTTACAAGGAATATCTTTTGGATCAGGTCGTTTAACCGGATGGATGGAGTCAGTTGAATACCCTAATGTAAGACTTTCAGGCTTAGCAGATTTAGGTGATTGGACCTCTTTAGCTGATTATTATGATGAGACCAGTGATATGGTTAAGAAATTTTATTCTCAAGTGTCTTCAATTCACACCGGCCGATACACTGTTGCGAATGTCCTTGCTGAATATCAATTTGTTTTATTTTTAATAGCAGGAAGGCGCGGGCATGATTTAGAAATTTTAGCGCGTCAAAAGAATATTCATTGCGAAACTTTATCTGAAATATGGGAACCTCTAGCCAATCAAATCATTCTTAATTGTGCGCAAATGATTTCTATCTTTACATCCTTGTCATTTAAGCAGGCCTTAACCTTTTTAGATACTTTTGTAAATAAAATTCGTTTAACAAAACAAATGCGATTTTGGATGACTGATGAATATATTCCTTATATTCTCAAAAATTCTGTTCCAGATGATCTCTATGAATGTAGTGTTAGCATTAATAGTGAAAAATTTCGTGCAGAAACATTTTCAAAAGAACTAGGTTTTTCAATAGATGGTAAACATCAAGACTTAGGTCCTGTCAACGGACAAGAACCAATAAAAGAAGCGAATAAATTATTTTACTGGACAGTTAATGCTGTACTTACATCGTATCTTCATTTCAACACGTTGCATGAAACTGTAATTTTATTAATGAAAGATAAAAGTCAGCATAGCCTGGTTTTTTATGCGGAAAAGTTTTCATTTTTAGAATTTCAGACGTATCACAAATTTATGACATTGTTATGTCATAAAGCCAAAAAATCCAGTCTTGCATTTGAACATAAAAAAGAATATTCAGCAGCTGTTATTCAAGGATTCTGGAAACGTAAAAAAGCTGAGAGTTCTTTAAATCCTGGTCTGAGTATAGCTGCGATCAACCGTTACACCCATTAGAAGTATCCCCTCCAAATCATCGG
>DHXK01000031.1:0-3228 GCA_002413665.1 Legionellales bacterium UBA5158
TAAGAGACAGTCGAATACCAGCTGTGTCGATCAAGGTGTATTTTTTCCCCATGCGTTCAAGAGGAATGAATATGCTATCTCGAGTTGTGCCAGGTTGATCGTAAACAATTACACGATCTTCTCCTAACATGCGATTTATTAATGTGGATTTACCAACATTAGGACGACCGATGATAGCAAGTTTAATTCCGCTATTTTCTAAATCGGTTTCGTCTGAGGCTATTTCAAAATTTTCAAAAATAGTATGGATAAGATCCGCAACACCGCTGTTATGAGCTGCTGATATGGAGTAAGGATTCCCAAACCCAAAGCGATAGAAATCTGCAATAATTAAATCGTGTTCTAAGCCTTCGGTTTTATTAACAACTAAAGTGATAGGCTTGTTGAGAGCTCTTAAGCGCTCTGCTACTAGAAGATCGACAGTCGTTAAGCCAGCACGACCATCCACGACAAATAAAACTTTGTCTGCTTCTTCTATCGCTTGTATAGATTGCTGAATAGAAAGCTTATCAATACCTTCAGCATCATCAGTGATACCCGCAGTATCAATGACAATAAAGTGATGATTCTCGATATGAGCTTGCCCATATTGTCTATCTCGCGTCATGCCAGGAAAATCAGACACTAGAGCATTACGAGACTTGGTTAAACAGTTAAATAAGGTAGACTTTCCTACATTAGGACGGCCTACAATTGCGACAACAGGTATCATTTATTTTGCTCTCATGCCAGCGTATACGCCGCTAAATGACCATCCTTGGTAAGAATATAAGCCACATTGTTATTCACAACAGGTGCGGCGAGAATGCCAGAATGATTCACGCGAGTTCTTGCCACGAAATGACCATCTTGTTTGCTGACCCAATGTAAGTAACCTTCACCATCACCCACAATGACATAATTACCCATGATAGCAGGGGCTGTAATATTGCGTGCTGTCAGTTGAGTTTGGCGCCAATCTACCGTTCCCGTGCCATCTTCAAAAGCCCAAAGATTACTGTTGGCGTCGGTTACAAAAACTTTGCCAGGATCAGCCGTTAATCCGGTGAAGGATGAAATATCATGCGTCCATAGTTCTTTACCAGAAGATAAATCTAGAACAGAAATTCTACCTTGATAGGTGGCTACATAAATTTGATTTTTATAGATAAGCGGATCTGCATCAATATCTACCATGCGTTGAATCGCAAAGCTGCCTTGTGGTGCTGCGATGGTCTGTTGCCAAAGCAAACTACCCTCATGCAATGTTAACTTTGCCAGGGACCCATTAGCAAAGCCTATAACGGTGCTATTGCCGTAAATTTGTGGCGTGCTGCCACTGCGCAAAATAAGTGCGGGCTCGGTTTGTTGAAAATGCCATAATGCATGACCATCCTTTGTTGATAAAGCAGAGATTTGTCCATCAATTGTTTTGACAATGACAATTCCATTCGCGGCAGCTGGAGGCGCGAGTACTTCGCTGGCAACAGGTGATTCCCACAACAATCCACCTGTTTTTAGATTTAACGCTATTATCTTTCCGTCACGCGTACCTATAAATACTAATCCATCACTAACAGCAGGACCCGCAGTTAAAGGTTTGTTAATGGAGGTGCTCCACAAGGTTTTACCATTGGCTTTGTCGGACGCGGTAACCATCCCCTTTCTACCAACGGTGATGACAGCCTCATTTGTAACAACCGGTAAATATTTCAAATAATCATTGCCGACTCCCGGGGTCACACTGGTATACCACATCATTTGGGGCTTAGCTTCAGCATTAAAATGAGTGAGAGGTGTAGGTGTAGGGGTATTATCTTTATCAAAAAAACCACTACAAGCACAAAGCGAAGCAGTGATCGTGGCTACAGTAAATATTTTCATAAAGGTTTTAGTCATGGATAGATTCTTTATCATGCTATGGCATCACTTGCATTGGCTAAGTTGTCGACCTTCATTTGAAGAATAGGTTTGCGGGCTGCTTCATCGGAAGGTAAGTCTTGTAAAGCTAATCTATAGGCTTCTTTTGCTTTATTTGAGTTGTTCATACTGAGGTAAGCATCACCCCTTACTTCATCAATCATTCCGCTAAAACTTTTATCTTCAACGCTGTTTAAGGTTTTAAAGACTTCTTCTGGTTTGCCTTGCGCTAATTGAATGCGTGCGATTCGTATTTTAGCAATAGCAATAATAGGGGAATTGTTACTGTGATTTAAGACCCAAGTTAACTGTTTTATCGCCTCAGGATATTGCTTATTGACTACAAAATCACGTGAAAGCAAAAAAGCAGCCATCTGTGCATAAGGAGTTTTAGGATAATGCGTTAATAATTTATTAGCTTGGAGGACAGCGCCTGCAGCATTATTTTGAGTCTTATATGAGAGCATTTCATCATAAACACCCGACGCATGAAGTAGAGTTTTGTTTTGATAACGTTGCCATGCATGCCAACCGGAGATCATTATCATAGCCATAAGAATTCCGGCTATGATAGTTAAACCATACTGTTTTACCCAGTTTTTTAACTGTTCAATTTGTTCTTGTTCAGTCATGTATTCAGTCAAGGTGTAGCTCCTTACAATGCAACGAGTCTGGTTAACGATTTGATTTTGCATTTTAGCCGATTATAAAAAAAATGCACTAATTAAAGATTAGTTAGTTTTTCACTGTCTTTGTGTGACTTCTCTAATTCTTCACAAGCTTTTAACCAATTATTTTCTGCGACTTGTAATTGTTTGGCTATTTTTATTTGTTCAGAAAGGTGTTCTTGTAGTTGCTCTTTATTTTGATCTTCATATAAAGATGGTTCTGTTAAAGTAATTTCTATCGCTGTGGCCTTTTTCTGTAATCGGCCTAATTCGTCTTCAAACTTTTTAACTTTTTGTTGCAAAGGACGACGTAGTTCTCGTTGCCTTGCCGCCTCTTGTCGCTGAGATTTTTTTGAAGATTCAGGTGTGGCGACGGGTGAATTTGCATTTGCTGTTAGACGACGAAATTCAAATAGCCATTTTTGGTAATCATTTAAATCACCGGTGAAGTCTTTTAGTTCACCTTCAGCGACTAAAGAAAGTTGGTCGACAGTGGAGCGTACTAAAAATCTATCATGAGAGACAAGAATCATAGCGCCTTGATAATCTTGTAGGGCCATGCTCAAAGCATGACGCATTTCTAAATCTAAATGGTTAGTTGGTTCATCTAATAATAATAAATTCGGTTGTTGCCAAATTAGCAAGCCAAGGGCAAGTCGAG
>DHXK01000031.1:3335-3630 GCA_002413665.1 Legionellales bacterium UBA5158
AGCCAAGGGCAAGTCGAGACTTTTCGCCACCCGAAAAAATATTTACTTTTTCTAAAACGCGATTACCTGAGAATCCAAAGCTGCCTAGAAAAGATCTTAACTCTTGCTCTCGAATTTTTGGAGCAAGTTTTTGCATATGATGTAGAGGGGTTTCATCTAAATCCAAATGATCAATTTGATGTTGAGCAAAATATCCTATTTTCAAGCCGGAACCGACCTCGCGCACACCAGCGGCAGGAGTGATTTCTCCTGCTAATAATTTTATTAAGCTCGATTTTCCTGCACCATTCGGACC
>DHXK01000031.1:3902-4463 GCA_002413665.1 Legionellales bacterium UBA5158
ATAATTAAGTTCACATCACTGAGTATGACTTTTTCACCATATGCAATGGTGACATTCTCCAAGCGGATTAGAGGATTAGGACATTGGCCAGGGGCTTTAAAACTAAATTGAAAAGGAGAGTCAGCATGTACAGCACTGACAAGTTCCATACGCTCGATTGCTTTTACACGACTTTGAGCTTGCTTAGCTTTGCTTGCCTTTGCACGGAAGCGATTGACTAATGCTTGCATGTGAGCAATTTGTTTTTGTTGTTTGTCGAAGCTGGCTTGCTGTAACATCAAATCAGTTGCCAGTTGTTTTTCAAAGGTAGAATAATTTCCTGCGTATAATTTTAATTGCTTGTTTGAAACATGAACAATGTGATCGACAACCTTATCTAAAAAATCTCTATCATGCGAAATTAATACTAAAGTGCCAGGATATTTCATTAACCAATTTTCTAACCAAAGCACTGCATCTAAATCCAAATGGTTAGTGGGTTCATCCAACAATAAAATATCTGAACGACACATTAATGCTTTCGCGAGATTTAAACGCACTCGCCAGCCGCCTGAAAAATCA
>DHXK01000031.1:4611-12111 GCA_002413665.1 Legionellales bacterium UBA5158
TGTATAAGAGACAGCTCGCCAGCCGCCTGAAAAATCACTGACTGGCTGTTGTTGTTCTTTTTCATTAAATCCTAAACCGCTGAGTAATTGGGCAGCGCGAGCATTGGCCGTATAGGCATCAATTTCACTGAGATGTTGATGCAAGGTTGCCATGAGCTGGCCATCGTCTCTTTCTTCAGCAATAACTAATGCTGCTTCTAGTTTGCGTAATTCTTCATCGCCATCTAATACATACTCTATGGCGGATTGCGTATAAGCCGGGGTTTCTTGTGCCAAATGAGCTAATTTAAGCTGTTTTGGTATATCTAAATCACCACTGTCAGGCTGTAATTCACCTAACAACATGGAAAAAAGACTGGATTTACCCGCTCCATTTGCCCCTATCATGCCTATATGTTGCTTATGATAGATGGTCCAATTGACTTCTCGCAGTAAGATATTAGGACCGCGGCGTAAGGTGAGATTGCGTAAAGTGATCATATGGGGGTTTAATTCATTGTTTTTATGATTGATTTTAAGGATTGTTAGGGTAGCAGTATCGCCTGAAAAAAGCCAGGCATTTCGACCTTTTTAGGCTATTAAATGAACAAATTCTACCGATGACAACTAGGTATTTACATTTTATCTTTAAAATAGTCGCAAACCCTATCCCAAGAGATAATTTCTTGGGGTTTATTTTCCCGTAATGATTTAACTGCAATAGATTTTTCTGAAAATTCGTTTTCGCCCATAATGACAGCAAACTTCGCACCGCTTTTATTAGCTTTTTTAAATTGATTCTTTAAGCTGCCACCACCACAGTGTAGAAGAAAGCAATGACCTAGAAATTTATCGCGTAATTGATCAATGAGTTCTAAGCCCTTTTGGAAAGATTCATCTGTTTCGGTCATGATATAAATATCGATTTGTTTCGCGGAAGGATTTTTTTCTACCTGTTGTAATAATAAAATCAATCGCTCTAAACCGATTGCAAAGCCTAATGCAGGGGTTGCTTTACCACCTAGCTGTTCTACTAAGCCATCATATCGTCCGCCAGCGCAAACAGTTCCTTGCGCTCCTAGTTCTGTAGTTATCCATTCAAACACTGTCTTAGTGTAATAATCTAATCCTCGAACCAAGCAAGGATTGACAGTAAAATTGATTCCTGCTTGTTTGAGATAATGCTGTAATTTTATAAAATGTTCTTTGGAATCCTCATCCAAATGGTCAATTAATTTGGGAGCATTTTTAATGACATCTATGAGCGCAGGATTTTTGCTATCCAGAACGCGTAAAGGATTTGTTGTTAAACGTCTTAGGCTATCTTCATCTAAATAGGCTTGGTGGGTCGTAAGATAGTTAACTAAGTGTTCACGATAGTTTGCGCGCGCACTTGGGGAGCCTAAAGAATTTATTTGTAAACTTACATGAGACTGTAAGCCCAGTTTATTGAGTATTCTGGCAGATAATAAAATTAACTCTGCATCGATGTCAGGTGTAGCAATCCCAAATACTTCAGCACCACATTGATGGAATTGACGGTAGCGTCCTTTTTGAGGGCGCTCATGTCTAAAATAAGGTCCTTGGTACCATAGCTTTTGAATTTGATTGTAGAGTAAGCCATGCTCGATGCCTGCGCGTACGCAACCCGCGGTTCCCTCTGGTCGTAAGGTTAAATTTTCTTCGTTTCGATCAGCGAAGGTATACATTTCTTTTTCAACAATGTCAGTTGCTTCACCTATAGTACGCTTGAATAATTCGGTTTTTTCGACAATAGGTAAACGAATCTCATCATAACCATAGCTATGTAAAATTTCGCGAAGGATGCTTTCTACTTTTTGCCAGATGATTGTATCGACGGGTAGTATATCGTTCATACCGCGAATTGCTTGTATAGGATTTGCCACGACTTGCCTCTTATATTTATTAATTATCTAGTTCTAAGCCAGGTTCTGGCAAATCCATTTGCACTGTTTCGAGATCAACTTTAGAAGATGATTTATGAAGGGGTATGGGGTGAGCTTCTTCTTGTGGAGATTTTGCAGGCACTGTTGTTTCGACTACTGGAACTGGATTACTTTCAATGGACAAAGGTGCGGGCGCAACATTTGTTTCCGTGTGTACTGTTGATCCAATAACGCTTTGTGGTTGTTGTTCAGTTTGCGTTGCAATAATCGGAGCTGCTTGTGTGGAAACATAAGGCTCTGGATTTGAAGCAGTTGTAATCGCAGGTTCAGGTAGGCTAAGAGATTGAGTTTCTGGATTTATTGTTTGTTCTGATTTATCAGCTTCGATAGGGGTGATGGTTTGTGTATGGTTTTTCCACCACATGCCTACCATTGCCGTTAATAGTAATACGATAAGGAGCGTTGCCCAATTTGCATAGTTATTGTCATAATTGATAATTGACAATCGGCCACCGGTAGAGGAGACGCTAGTATTGGGATTCGAAATTTCTAGCTGAATTAATAATTGTTTAATTTGTTCTTCACTAAAGTTTAATAATTTTGCATAAGAGCGCAGATACCCTCGCAGAAAAATAGCAGGTAAGCCGTTGTCGAATTGTTCGTTTTCAATGCTTACTATAACCTTGGGTTTAAGGTGCAGGCGGGTGGCAGCTTCTTTTTCAGTTAGGCCCATGCGCTCACGCGCAGCCTTTAAGGTAGCTCCCACTGCTACAGCACGTGTAAACTGCCTAGACGGTGTTTCTGCTGTTAACTCTTTATCTGTAATCATATTCAATGTCCGTGATTATCTTGCCCAATATTGTATAGGAGAAGATTGATTAAGCATCTTCCTATAATAATTGTATTCTGTGTTATCGCCAACATTATTGTGGAGGTACTCCGCGCAATACCTAGCATACTGATATGTGTTTCTTGCGTGAGGATAATGGGGTGTTTTTGCCGCGTCTACAAGGTAAAAGACCCCTTCACTTACATATCCATTTCGGCACAGAAATGCCCCGTAATTGCTACGTATAGTTCCAGAATGGGGGGCTATCAGTAGAGCATTAAAATAATACTGGTTTGCTAGATCGTGCGCGCCAATTTTTTCGTAATAAAAACCTAATGCATCAAGTACTAGAGGATCATTCGGTGCTTGTTCTAGGGCTAAATTAAATTTTTCTTTTGCTGAGTTAATTTTGCCAAACTGTAAATAATGTAATCCTAGCTCTGCATTAAAACGAGCAGCTGAAAGATTGGGGGTAACTGTTTGCATAGAGCCGTGTTGATGAGGGGGAAATAAACAAGAGCTCAGCGCGCTGCAATTTAAAAATAGCATGAGAGAGAGCAACTTCCTTGTCACATTTACCTCTGAATTTTTTGCCGATATTGTGTAAATAATAACATTTTCAATGTCTTACTGCGAGCTATTGCATAGGCTTGCTAAAAAAATAAATAAGGCCTGGGGAAGAGGTTTATTTACCGACCAGTAATAAAACAAGAGCTATTAGTAATAAGACGAGGAATATTACAAATATTATTTTAGCAACTTTAGCGGCGGCCACAGATATTCCTGTAAAACCCAGCATGCCTGCAATGATAGAGATAGCAAGAAATAATAAAACCCAGCGTATCATGAGTGCCTCCTATTAATGATAGGTACCAATATATCGTTGAATTTCCTAATGAGTCAATGGGTTGTTTTTTGTAAGGAGCAGATTAGAGATTACTAGACGATTAAAGGCATTACTAGTCGAATGTTTTTATATAACTGGGTTAAGAACGAAGTAGCTTTTGGAAGAAATTTTCGAGGGATATTAGTTTTTTTTGAGAGAACAACATAACCAAAAGCAAAGCCACCAACCAATCCACTTAACATGGCTCGTGTTACGAAAGGTCGGGTATGTATATGTTGTTTCAATAACGAAGTATGTATATCTACTAGTGCTTTATCTGTATTAATTTGTAATTCTAACTTTTTTATTTCTAGTTGTAAATTTTTCATGTCAAGCACCTTTAGTGGGCTCATTAGATTTAGTTAAGCTACGTAGTTGTTTCCGGGTGGCTTCGAAAGTAAGATTTTTTTTCATTCTTGTGATTGCTAAGAAGGCAATGATCAATAGTAAAATATTCAGTAAGGTCACAATTGAAAAAGAAGCTACCCAACTAAAATGGATAGAAACAAGAGAGGCAATAATAATACCTAAGATGCAACTCCAGGTAGTTACTGATAAAAAACCAATTAAAAGATAAAGGAGCGAGATGTGAACTAAACTGCTTGCAGCTAATTGTGCTTCTGTGCAAGCCAACCTAGTCACGTCGCCCACTAGCTTAAAGAATGTTTGTGATAAGTTAGTGATTATAGTCATGAAGCTTAAATTACTTTTTTCTTCCATTAAGATTACCAACATTCCTTAGGCTGTGAATGAAAACTTATATGTGACTTACTATTTATCTGCGCAATAATTGCGAGAGAATTAAGCCGGCAAGCACAGAAAAGCCAATAGCTTTAACTGGATTCTCTTGTACATAACTAATTACATTTTCTTGGAAATCAGCCGATTTTTCTTTGACGTCAGCCAATTTTTGTTCAAAAAGTTCTTGGGCTTTTCCTTTCGCATCATACGCAACTTGAGTGATAGCGTCTCTTGTTTCACCAGCTTTTTCTTTGATTTTTTTCAAGTCGTCATACAAGTCGTTTGTGGTGTTGCGATTGTTATGCATATCTTTGGTATTCATGAAAATCTCCCTGTATTGAGTATGATTAATATCAACAATACTAATTATATCATATTTAAAGTGAGGGTGGAAAGTGGTCAAAATAGTGCCAAAACTTAGTAGAGATGCCCCTGATATTCTTATAAATAGTCAACGGGTTAGGCATGCGCTCAAAAGAGTGAATAGGTAAAGTTGTTTTCGAGAGGGACGAGTGGGTCAGAAAAGTTAATGTAAACAATTTACTATTGCTAACTTAGCTGGCGGACAATAGTTTTTGTCGATGTTTTTCACTACGTTTAGTTCTATCTTTTACCTGTCCAACAAGTTGACCACATGCAGCATCAATATCATCACCGCGTGTTCTACGTGTGATTGCATTAATTCCTGCAGCCATTAAAGTGTCGCGAAAATTATCGATGGTAGCTTTATCGGAACGTATGTAACCGCTGCCGGGAAATGGGTTGAAGGGAATTAAATTCACTTTTACACGCATATTTTTTAATAGGGTGATAAGTTGTCTAGCATGGATAGGTGAATCATTTACACCTGCTAACATAACATATTCCATAGTGACATACCGCCGTGGATCTTCTTTAAAATAATCATTACATGCTTGCATTAATTCTTTTAACGGATATTTTTTGTTGAGTGGAACTAACACATCACGTAGTTCATCATTGGGCGCGTGTAAAGATACAGCTAATGCTACATCGCTAATTTCCCGTAACTTATACATTGCAGGAATGATGCCAGCAGTACTCAGTGTGACGCGACGTTTTGATAAGCCGTAGGCGAAATCATCAAGCATAATATTCATTGCGCTGACAACTGGGTCGAAATTTAATAAAGGCTCACCCATGCCCATCATGACCACATTAGTGACCGCTCTATCATGAGTAGCATGATCTTTTGATAGGTGGCGAGCAGCTATCCAAACTTGACTAATAATTTCTGCAGGAGTTAAATTGCGACTGAAGCCTTGCTTGCCTGTAGAGCAAAAATCACAATTAAGTGTGCAACCTACCTGAGAGGAAACGCATAATGTACCGCGTTTTTTTTCAGGAATATAAACTGCTTCAATGCAATTGCCATCCGCTAATCGGAGTAACCATTTTTGAGTACCATCGAGAGCAGTATTTTCATAAGCAATTTCTGGTAAAGTAATTTCGGCAACTTCAATTAATTTTTCACGTAGAGATTTACTGAGGTTGGTCATTAAATGAATATCGTGCACGCCTTGAAAATGTATCCATTTCAAAACTTGCTGTGCACGATAGGGTTTTTCACCCAGTGTGACAAAAAAATCTTCCATCGCTTTACGATCTAAGCCTAAAAGATTCACTTTGTTTTTCTGGGTGTCAGTAGTCATATTTATGCAAGCTCAGTTTCTTTAACGTAGGTAACGATTTCTTCAGGCTTAAAGAAAAAAGAAATTTCTTGTTTAGCATTGTCTAAGCTATCAGAACCGTGCACAGCATTATGATCAATGGAATCAGCAAAATCAGCGCGTATTGTTCCAGCGGCTGCTTCTTTAGGATTAGTTGCGCCCATAATGTCACGATTTTTTAGAACTGCATTCGTGCCTTCTAGGACTTGTAACATCACTGGGCCTGAGCTCATGAAGCTAACCAAGCCATTGAAGAAAGGACGATCTTTATGGATGCCATAAAACTCTTGTGCTTGTTTTTCAGTAAGATGCATCATTTTAGCAGCAACAATACATAATCCAGCTTTTTCAAAACAGCTATTGATTTGTCCAATAACGTGTTTAGCGACAGCATCAGGTTTAATGATTGATAAGGTTCTTTCGGTTGTCATGTTCGCTCCGATTAGGTGTTTTTTTCACGAGGAGGGGTATTATAACGATTTGTGCTAAAAAAGCACGTTTAAATGTGATATTGTGTCATCTTTGAGGGGTAAAGCTGTTAGTTTTGCCTATAAATTCAATCGTGCAGAGAGTTTTAAAGGATTTTGATATGAGTTGGAATAAAGTATTACCAGAAAAGGATTTGCCAGAAGGATCCCGAAAAGTGGTTAAAGTAGGGGAGCAATCTGTTTTGCTTCTTCGTTACGAGAACAAACTGCGCGCAGTGACCAATAAATGTCCTCATTTAAGTCTTCCATTATTTAAAGGTAATATAACTGAAGACAACACTATTGTTTGCCCTTGGCATCATAGCGCTTTTGATTTGGATACGGGTGATGTAAAAGCGTGGAGTCCATGGCCTCCTGTAGTCGGGAAGATATTAGCGTGTTTAACGAAAGAAAAAGCTTTGACGGTTTATCCTGTTAAAATTGAAGATGACAATATTTGGGTGCAGCTTTAACAACAATAATCAAAAAAAACCCTGGAAACCAAGGCTAAAAGCATTATTGGTTTAGCAAGCGACACCGTTAACTGTACACATAGTACCAGCATTCTTAGTTGTTGTGCCTAAACCTGTTTTAAAAGCACTGCCAGTATTTCAAGCAAATACTCCATATGCATTTCTGGCACATCCACTTTTTCGAGTACATTCGCACCTGTACCTGTATCAACATCAATGGGAATATAATAATTAATAATAGTACGATAAATGTAAGCAGTAACATTTCAGGAGGCGCTATTGGAGTGATGAGCATAAGTCAGGTTACAGGTAAAATACTGACGGGTGGAACTTGTACGGTCAATGGTGGTCCTTGTTAATGATAAGCAAAAAAAATGGGGGCAGATGAATGAGTGAATCCTTTCACGGTATGCTCCTTAAAAAAACACGTAAATCATTTTGGCATACCTTCTGACATAAAAAACCTATGAATGAAATCTAATGACTGGCGCTTATTTTGTTACTCCAATAACGGGCTTTCTGCATAAGTT
>DHXK01000031.1:12252-14357 GCA_002413665.1 Legionellales bacterium UBA5158
TGCATAAGTTCTTGTTCATTTAACGTTAGTAGTTCACGATTTTTCATAAGCTGTTTGCCTGCAACCCAAACATCAGTCACTTGGCTACGTGAAGCAGCATACACAATTTGTGAGGTGGGATGATAAAGCGGAAGTGTTTCAATGGCATCTAAATTGATGGCAATAAAATCAGCCGCTTTTCCTATAGAGAGAGAACCCGTGAGATGATCTATGCCTAATGCTTTCGCACCATTGAGTGTGGCCATCGTTAAAACTTCTTTTGCCCCCAAACTTTCTGGATTGCCCGTCAATAATTTAGCATGTAACGCCGCCGTTCGCATTTCACCAAACATATTTAAATCATTATTACTGGCAGCACCATCAGTTCCCAGTGCCACATTCAAGCCTAAGGATTGAAATTGTTGAACAGGGCAAGACCCGCTGGCTAATTTCATATTAGATTCAGGGCAATGCACAATTTGCGGTTTTTCTTTTTCTAAAATATCTAAATCTTCTTCATCAACGTGTGCCATATGAACTGCAATTAAGCGCGGAGAAATAAAATCAATGTCTTGCAGGCGACGCAAAGGACGCTTTTTTGTTTGAGCAATAGATTCATTTATTTCATCAGCTGTTTCGTGTACGTGCATATTAATTTTTAAATCATGTTCTTCAGCAAGATCACGAATTTTAATTAAAGTATCCTCTGTGACAGTATAAATTGCATGAGGTGCGAAAGTTGCTGTAATTCGATCATGATTTTTATATTCGCCATAAAATGCTAAACCTTTCGAAATATATTCATCAGATGTTTGCGCCCATGCTGATGGAAAACCAATAACCGTAATACCAATATGACCACGTATGCCTGCAATATCTGTTGCTCTGGCGGTAGCCTGAAGAAAGAAATACATATCATTAAAACAGGTCGTTCCGCTGCGTATCATTTCAGCCATTGCGAACAAAGAGGCATCATAAACAAATTCATCACTAACCCATTTTTTTTCTGCTGGCCATATGTGATTGTTTAACCAATTCATCAACGTTAAATCATCTGCTAAACCACGAAATAAATTCATGGCAAGATGCGTATGGGTGTTGATAAAGCCAGGCATAATAGTGTGATGGCCAAAATGTTGAGTATCTGATGCTTGGTAACGTTCTGTCGCTTTATCGCTAGGTAAGATATCTTTGATAAGACCATTATTGATAACTAAGGCGTGATTTTCTAAGACTTGATTTTCAGCTTCGCAAGTAATAAGCCATCGAGCATGAATGATTTGACTAACAGATTCCATAACTACCTCAGATGCGGATAATTGGGCGAGTGGCACGTATAGTACAGTGATATGGTTGATTTTTAAAGCCTCAGGTGAAAAACCTGTTGTAGGTTTATGGGGACTGCCTACACTCTGTACCACACACATGAGGGCAGCTTCTTTGCGCTCTCCGCATTCAGCTCTATCTTATGTTTTGGTAGAGCCAAAATCCATTGAAGACATTCCTTACATTAAAAAGAGAGTCAATGAGTTCGGGTATTTAGCGCTTACACAAAAAGAATTTATGAAGAGGAATATTCATTACTATTTATTTAATACCGGTTTTGGTACAAATTTATGGATAATGGAATTCGTTAGTTTTGTGATTGGATTATCAATTGCAGGCCAAACTTTTTATATCCAGGCCAATCGGTAGACGTATATATAAAAGGTAACTAGTATTTGTTTAATCTGTAAAGATTAAAAGACTGATCTAACCGTAGCGTTTTTTTTTTGATGTTTGAATGCGTCTCAAAGTTAATTAAACGAGAAGTAAAATGTAAGTGTTGTCACAAAGAAATATTGCAATAAATGCTTCAATTTTTTTAACCTCATAAATTATCTAAGTTTTATTGAAATAAAAACCCGCATCAGAAATTTTGCTTTATTAAGCAGAAGAGTTGATAATCAACTTGTTTTAAAATTTAATTATCAAGTACTTCTTTCAAGAGTAGAAGGTTTTTTGTCCAGTCTGCATTGCTCCTTGGAATAAAGCAGAATGACTCATTTACAAAGGATTTATGACATGACTATATCAAGAACCCCTCAAGACAAGTTAGCCGATTTGCAGGTCAGTCGTATAGTTAC
>DHXK01000066.1:0-308 GCA_002413665.1 Legionellales bacterium UBA5158
GAAGGCATGACAGGCTTATATAGCGAGGTAGTCAATCATCATAGACTCATTTACAAAATAGAAGATCAAGATGTTTTAATTTTACTGATTAAGAATAATCATGGTACCTAAGCTAGCTTCATAGACATCTGCTTGCAGCATAAACTGCTTGTTGCGAGCTACAATGACGAGTCGCTTTATTGTTAGATCTGGCAACAAGGCTCTACCATTTCTTCTGGATCTGTTGTTTCTAAAACACTTCCAGTAATCGCATTAGGCCTGAAAATCGTGCAACCTTTTAATCCCATCTCGTATGCTTGAGTATACAC
>DHXK01000066.1:433-5756 GCA_002413665.1 Legionellales bacterium UBA5158
TGAGTATACACTTCATGTAATTTTTCAAATGGAAAATCCACTGGCAAATTAATTGTTTTTGAAATGGCATTATCGATATAGGGCTGAACTGCTTGCTGAATTTGCAAATGATTTTGCGGTGTTAACTCTTGACTGTCGACCCAAGCTGGGGGAAATTTATCAGCTTTATTGTTTTTTTGCCATTCGGCTAAAGCATAATCTGTCACTGAATATTTTTTTATTTCATTGTTTGATTGAATCACATTGCGGTCATAATTACCGCGAAAAATAGGCTCTAAACCGCTTGAAATATTATTGGCTAAAATACTAATCGTGCCCGTGGGCGCAATGGTATTGTGATGGCTATTACGCATTCCTGAAATAGCAATGCTTCGTTGAATATCTTGCGGTAAACTTTTAACAAAATTCCCTTGTAAATAAGCGTCTTTTTCAAAAAACAAAAAACTTCCTTTCTCGCTTGCTAATTCACAAGACACTCTCCAAGTGATCTCTGAAATGAATTTCATAATTCGATTCGCTAATGTTAATGAATCCTCACTCCCATATTTTAACCCTAACATAACAAATGTATTTGCTAATCCAGTAAACCCTAACCCTATGCGTCGCGACCCTTTCGCTTGTACGCGCTGAGCAGCTAATGGATAGCGTGATACATCAATGACATTATCTAAAAAACGGGTAGCTATACTCGCTGCATGGTCTAATGCATTCCAATCAATACACGCTTGTGGTGTAAAGGCTTGGGATACAAACTGGGTTAAATTTAACGACCCTAAATTGCAAGCACCGTAAGGAGGCAGAGGGATTTCGCCACAAGGATTTGTTGCGCATATTTTTTCTCTATACCATAAATTATTCATACGATTAATGGTATCTTCAAAAAGCACACCTGGCTCAGCATAATCATAAGCAGACTGAATGATATCTTCCCATAATTTTCGTGCAGGGATTTTGCGATACACTTTTGATAAATGATTGCTGGGGAAAACGAGCGGCCACTCATTATCATTTTTAACCGCTTGCATAAACGCATCTGAAATTAAAACTGACACATTGAAATGACGCAACTCCGCTGGATCTTTTTTTGCAGAAATAAATTCTTCGATATCCGGATGATCACACCGTAACACACCCATCATTGCTCCACGACGTGCGCCTGTTGATAATAAAATCCCGCAAGTAGTGTTCCATATTCGCATAAATGAAACTGGACCTGACGCTACAATTCCAGTTGCTTTTCCAAATTCTCCGCGCGGTCGTATCCCAGAAAAATCATAGCCAACGCCACCCCCTTGTTGCAAGGTCAATGCGCCTTCTTTCAACGCAGAAAAAATACCTGAAAGAGAATCATTTTTAATATCCATCACAAAGCAATTAAACAAAGTGACCTTATGTTCCGTGCCTGCACCCGCTAAGATTCTGCCGCCTGGTAAAAAACGAAATCCTTCTAGCAAATTATAAAATTGCTTTTCCCATTTCTTTCTATCTTTAGGTTTTTCCGCCTTAGAGACGGCTTTAGCGACGCGTTGCCAGGTGTCTTCTATGCTTTGATCTATGTTTTTATTTTCTTGCCTATAACGATATTTTGCATTCCATATTTCGGATGAAATGATTCCTTGAAAAAAGCTCACGATAAAACTCCTTTTAGCATGATCTTTAAATGATAAGTGAAATAGGTGAAAAACACTATTTATCACCATTTACAACCCAATAACAGATCTCAAAAATGCCGGTATTCTCTGCTCTAACCAATACTCAGGACGCCATGGATACTGTCCCATCACAAAACCTACATGCCCCCCCTGCTCCGTCACTTCTAACGTAACAGAAGAAGGCAGTTCGTGGGCCTGAGGAATAATACCTTCAGCCATAAAAGGATCGTCTTTCGCCTGCAATAACAACGTGGGTATCTGTATCCCTTTGATAAACTGCCTACAACTAGATCGCGTATAATAATCATGGGCACTGGAAAAACCATGTAACGGCGCTGTCACCTGATCATCAAAATCATAAAGGCTGCGAGCCCTGCCCAGCAAAGCAATATCAATAGGCGAGCTTTTAGATTTAAATTTCTTTACCATTTTTTTATTCAAACATCTGAGTAAATGCCAATCGTAAACACGAGAAAGACCTTGCTGCAACCGTCTCACAGTTTTCTCTAATTCAAAAGGTGTTGAGACGGCAACAGCTGCCATTAGCGGATTTTCAGCACCAGTTTCGCCTAACCACTTTAACAATACATTTGCGCCCAAGGAAAATCCCACCGCCATAATAGGCACTAAAGGTTCTCTTGCTTGTAAAATTTTTACAATAGCCGCGATGTCAGATGTTTCTCCTGAATGATAAGTGCGAGACAATCTATTCGTCTCACCACTACAACCACGAAAATGCATCACCACAGAACGCCAATGTTGTTGCGTAAATGTTTTTAATAAACCTTGAGCATAAGGTGATTCAGCAGATCCTTCCAATCCATGCAGAATTAAAACGATAGGCCCTACACTTCCACCTGCCCATTCTAAATCTATAAAATCGCCATCAAGCAATTCAATGCGCTCACGTAAAGTTTTTAACGATGGTTTACTTTTACGTCTACACAAAGCCGCCCATAAGGTTTGAGCATGTGGTCCTGGCAACCACCAAGCTGGTTTAAATGGAACATTACTCATGATAGATCTTGCTGTTGCTATGCACAGCATCAACGAGCGCAGCCACATGTTCGGGATTTATATCAGGCAAAATTCCATGCCCTAAATTAAATATATGCCCTACACCTTTACCATAGGATTGCAAAATTCTCGCGACTTCTAAGCGTATTTCATCCGGTGAACGATATAAAAACTGGGGATCCATATTACCCTGTAAGGCAACATGTTCACCGACTCGAGACCGCGCCTCTCCAATATCGATCATCCAATCAATTCCTATCGCATCAGCTCCTGAATCGACCATCAACTCTAACCATTTATCGCCGCTTTTAGTAAACAATATAACGGGTACTGATTGCCCTTCATTTTCTCGAATCAAATTCGCAATGATTTGTTGACAGTAACGTAGAGAAAATTCTTGATAATCCGGCGTGGATAAAATGCCACCCCATGTATCAAACAGCATGACGGCTTGCACCCCTGCTTTGATCTGAGCATTCAAATGAGCAGCAACAGATTGTGCAAGTGTGTCTAATAATTTATGTAATAATTGCGGATCTGTTTTCAACATATTTCTTATTGTTGGAAAAGCTTTGTTGGATTTACCTTCTATCATATAAGTAGCAAGTGTCCATGGGCTTCCACAAAAACCAATCAGCGGAACTTTGCCAGCCAATTCTTTTTGTATTAGACGAATAGCATCTAAAACGTAAGTTAAACTTATTTCTGGATCAGGAACACTGAGAGCATTAATGTCTGCTGCACTACGAAGTGGCCGATCGAATACAGGTCCCTCTCCTTCAATAAAATGTAATCCTAAGCCCATAGCATCAGGGATAGTTAAAATATCAGAAAATAAAATCGCAGCATCCAAGGGAAAACGTGCGAGTGGCTGTAAAGTAACTTCACAAGCCAATTCAGGTGTTTGGCATAACTTCATAAAACTGCCAGCGCGTGATCTTAGTTCACGATATTCAGGAAGATATCTGCCGGCTTGACGCATGATCCATACAGGTGTCACATCTACAGGCTCGCGTCGCAGTGCGCGTAGCAGTCTATCGTTTTTTAATGTAATCATAAAATAGCAGCCTTAATTTAAATAACTCGTTTGCAAATGTTAACTCTATTGAGATTGAATGTGCCTTTATCTATACAGGATAGGGCAGATTTGTTGCGCAATTAATGCCGTAATTATGCCATTACACATAATAAATATCAAAAATTGAGCACAAGCTTGCTATCAAGAAGTCTAGTGTTTTCCAATAGCTAAATGAGTCTAAAGGCATCTAAGCAAATTATGCCCTCTTCTTGCTGCCTTCATGAATATGTTTAAATAGAAACTTACGTTGTTGTTGCAAATAATCAGCGGATTCATTATCAGTCATTGCTTTTGCAATGTCATCTAGCATTTTAAAAGTGAAATTCTCTTTTAAATATTTTTCAGATTCTGTAAAGTAATTTAAATTTTTCATAAGGTATCATCATATTTTTATATTTATACTGCTTTTTCTCCTTCCTTTTTTATCAATGACTAGAGTTTCATATAAGCCAGGTCGATGATAATTAACATAAGGATTGAGAGCAGCTTGATTAAATCAACTTCAAAAACATAAATTTATTATGACACTTTATTATTTGGGGATTTTTAATGAGCTGTTTGTTAACCAATAAAATCAAATTCTAAAAAACTCGATAAACTTTTCCGTAATTATTCTGCAAACTGAATGTATCTTGCGATCGAAAGCTCTCAACGACACACGTAAGATTCGTTTAAACTATTTCTTTTGGGTTAACCTTTATTAGCATTTGACTAACTTGTTTTTGAAAATTTGTCCCTTGCAAACTACACATGCTTTTTAGAAAAAGGGTTGTAGAATACATTTTCAGTACTACTGATCCCTTTACTAAAAAAGTAACATCTGGGATCCACATTTTTTCACGTAACTGTCTGTGCAGTTCCTTAATATTAGATGAATGTATTACGTTTTCTCGAGGAAAACCCGCATTAATGGCAGCCAAACCAATATCTTTAGCTTGCTCGGTAAGAGTAAAAATAAAATCAATTTTCATCGCTACTATTTGTTGCCCAATTTCAAGATGTTCCGTTGAAACACCATTTAGGGCACCACCTGTGGGACCTAAGACTGCAACTTTCAAACCATTTCCAAGCTTAGCAAGCACATTAATAGCTGCTTTTGCTGCAATTAAAGATGAACTAAAAGAATCATCGATAATAGTTCTATCATGAAATCGAATTAGTTGTAATCTTGATGCTGGCTTTTCATAAAACTTCAATCCATATCTGATGTCGTCTGAAGTAAAGCCTAACTTGTCAGCAAAAGCTAATGCAAATAATGCATTGTAAACATTATGTTTGCCTAAAGCAGGCGTAAAAAATTTTTCTTTTTTTTCTTTAAGATCCACATGAAATGTAATACCAAAATCATTTTCAACAATATCGTATGCAAAATAACTTGCTTGGGGATTTAAAATACCAATAGTAAAAACCTTACCTTTAAATGATCTTGTATCCAGTTGTTTAGAATTTGTATCATCGATATTTAAAAAAAGATCACCTGATTGATCCATATATTTAATCATTTTTGATTTTGCTTTTATAAGCCCTTCAATTTGGCAACCATATACATCCATGTGCTCAGTTGAAATATTTGTAA
>DHXK01000167.1:0-9849 GCA_002413665.1 Legionellales bacterium UBA5158
CACTCCCTTACGGTCGCGGCTCGGTAAAACGCTTAGAAAAATAATTTAAGAAGAATTTTTTTGCACTAAACTTAAAAATTCAGAACGGGTGCGACGATCTTGTCGAAATGAACCTAGCATGACAGATGTTGTCATCACAGAATTTTGTTTTTGTACGCCGCGCATCATCATACATAAATGCTTCGCTTCTATAATGACACCCACACCTAATGCATTTGTTGCCATTAAAATTGTTTCTGCTATTTGTTTAGTAAGTTTTTCTTGAACTTGTAATCGGCGTGCAAACATATCCACTAATCTAGCAATCTTTGAAAGCCCAATGATTTTTCCACTCGGAATATATGCGACATGGCATTTTCCAATGAAGGGAAGTAGGTGGTGCTCACACAGAGAATAAAGTTCAATATCCTTTACGATGATCATTTCATCGCTGTCAGACTCAAAGAGAGCGTTATTTACGATTTCATCTAAAGATTGTGCGTAACCTTGGGTTAAGAATTTTAACGCTGTAGCGGCGCGCTGAGGTGTATCCTTGAGGCCATCACGAGTGACATCTTCGCCGAGTTCTTCAATAATTTTTTTAAATTGTTTTTCCATCATTTATACTCAGCCGGGAGGCCATTTAAATTGTCGTCCACCTAACAGATGGCAGTGTATATGAAAAACCGTTTGACCTGCATGAGCATTACAATTCATCACTAAACGATAACCATCTTCAGCAAGACCCAACTTTGAGGCTAACATTTTTGCTGTTTGCACCATGTGACCGATCAATTCATTATCATCATTTTGTAGGTCATTTAGTGTAGCGATATGCTTATTCGGAATAATCAGTTTATGGTGTGGTGCTTGAGGATTGATATCATCAAATGCAACTACCCATTCGTCACGATAAATATTAGCTGCAGGTATATCACCCTTTATGATTTTGCAAAATAAACAATCCATTTAATCACAGCCCTACCTAAGTCTTTAAAGCGCTTAGTGTAGGGTTTTATGAAAATATTTTCCACTCGTTTGCCTTTTATCTGGGTTAGATTGAGGCAACGCGATTTGATCTTTTTGTATCAGCTCTTTGTGCAAATAATTTAGTGGGTTTGACTTCACTTAATAATAAATTAATATTTCTTTCAAACTTTTTAGCGGTTTTTTCATTTATCTCTTTATTTTCCAATGACATGATTTCATCTAAAATCTTTCGTCCAATTGTTTTTCCAGGAGAGGGTGAGAAAAAATTTGCAAAACAAGATTTTGCGTCATCTTCTCGTGGTCGTAAAGCATCCGAAATAATAGTTTGAATTTTTTGATGAGGAGATAATTTAGCATCTTTTAATATTGAAATTATGTTTAAAGCATCTCGTTTATCTTTACCTTCTAGAGTAGAAATAGATGTGCTCATTGTATCTAATATTTGATTATATACAGGTGGAAAGTTACTCCAAGACTTTATGTAAGGAAGCGGCGCTGAAGGTGTAGAACTTGCGCTTGGGGCATTGAGGTGCGCCATGGCATTAATTGAGCGTTGCTTTGTGCGGACTGAATGGTCTTTTAGCATTGCAACATCTGATGGTGTAAAATATTTTTTTGGAACTAAGGGTAAGGCTGTTCTTGAAGAATCGAGAGTTTCTGCTGGAATCATGGCGTATGTGCGTCGGTGATTTGCTATTCGGACTCTAGAGGCAACAGGTACTGTTAATGGTTTGACTGGTAATGGGTTAACAGGCTGAGCTAAAACAACTTTTTTGTTATTAGGAACAACACTTTTTTTATGAGGAAGAAAGTAAGTATCTGGAGCAGCTGCCCCCACATAAAGCTCAACAGGTTTTTGAATCGGTAGAACAGCCGGCTCCATGATCATGGGTGTCTTCTCAGCTTCAGGAGATTTATTGAGCGCTGCTTTTGCAGTTAAAAGCTTTGATAGCGCCGTTTGCATTCTCATAAAGCTAAGAATAGAAGGGTTAATTTCAGGTGCTGGAGTATTACCTAATGGTAATAAGCTTATACCTAAAGCTTCAATTTCCTGAATTCTCAAATAGCCTGTAGGTAAAAGGCCTGCATGAAGATAGGCGCCATTATTTAACGTAAATCCTTGTAAGCGAGCTATATCAGTAGGAGATAGGATAACTTCGCTAACTTGTTGGGTATCACAGGTTTGAATCGTGAGTTTATCAAAGCTGTGAGATGTTAATTGATGGCGCTGATATTGTATTTTAGGTTGATTTGGTATTGTCTGACTAACTTCTTCAAATATTTGAAGCATGCGATTTTCCATGAAAATTCCCCAGCAGTTAAGTGATTAAGCATTCAATATGTATATATATGATACAGATTAAACCTTAAGGGATGATTAACAATCGCACATCGGTAGATTAAATTTTAACTAGATCGGGAGTGGCTAAATGTAAAGCTACGGTATTAAGTGCAAATTCCGCAGCCGTTTTCTGGTCCAGCTGAGCATACTTTAATCCAGAAATAAGCGCACAAAGTGCTAATGTTTGAGGGGGATGTTTAATAACTTTAGTAAAGCAAGCATACCAAGGCCTAGGGCTAATTTTTAATGTTTCTTCGATGCTATTGATGAGTCCAGGCAAATCTTGATGATGTTGAGCCTCTGTAAAAATTTTAGCTAATTTAGGGGTCAGTAGATTTTGTTCGGTCAGGATTCTTACACTTTTGTTAAGACTAAGAAATATAAATTTTAGCGCCTTCTCTTTCTTGTCATAGGTTGAGAGTTTATAGCTGTTTTTTGTGGGTTTTAGCCTGGATTCTTGTTCAATATAATTAGGTAGGTGCTTCAAATCCATTTTTTCTTGACTAGTTTCAACTGATTGATCTTTTGGAGACTTGCAGGAAAAGAATCCGAATGAATTGCTGTCTGAAGCTAAGGGTTTAAGAGCGTAGGATTTGGAATAAAGATTAGTTGTCGCTGTTAATTCAGGCTCGGGAGTAAAGTGAGTGTTTTCATCAAAAGCATATAAACGATGGGAGTCTGCGCTAGAAAGGATAGGAGCACATGGAGCTATTATGCTAGCCTGATCACTTTCAATGATTATGCTAAATCTAGATTTCATAACCGCTCCAATGTAGTTTATAGATAGTACAGGAAAAAGCTTAAGAGATGATTAAAAGATTGGCATCCCTGTCTTTTCGTAACTTGCGCGAAAATTGACGAAAAGAAGATTCTAACGTAAAGTTGGCAAACATTTTTATAACGGTTTAAGCGATATGAATAACCTTAATATTGCAGGTTACAAGTTTATTTCTTTAAGTGACTTACCTGATTTGCGTACTGCCTTTCTGGAGCAATGTCTTGCGTTTCATTTTATGGGAACCATTTTATTAAGTAGTGAAGGCATTAACATAACGCTTTCAGGAGCAGTTGAGAATATTAAACTTTTTAAAGCTTACTTAGCGGAAGACCCACGTTTTTCAGATATCACATTTCGCGAAAGTTATTCTAACCAACAACCTTTTAAATTTATGCGTGTAAAAATTAAAAAAGAAATCATCACGATGAAGCAACCTACTATTCATCCTGAAATTAAAAAAGCACCTAGCATCACTCCAACTGATTTTAAACAGTGGTTGGATGATAAGCGTGATATCACAGTGTTAGATACACGTAATGAGTATGAAGTTAGGTTTGGAACTTTCTCTCAAGCCACTCATTTAAATATTAAAGATTTTAGCGAATTTCCCTCGATGCAAAAAAAAATAAATTCACAAAAACCCATAGTGATGTTTTGCACGGGTGGAATTCGCTGTGAAAAAGCCGCATTACAATTAATGGAGGCAGGTTTTCAAGAAGTGTATCAACTTGAAGGCGGCATTTTAAATTATTTTTCAGAAGTCGGTGGTGATCATTATCAGGGAGAATGCTTTGTGTTCGATCATAGAGTAGCGTTAGATACTGATTTGCAACCAACAAAAAATCAGCAGTGTATTGTTTGTGAAGGTCCTATTACTAGAGATCAGCAAGCAGTAGGTTGTGTTTCTTGCAATTAATAAAGCTTAAATAAAAAAAGGAAATGAATATGGGCTTAGAATTAGTAGATTCAGGACGTAATGTTCCGGACGATATCAATGTCATTATAGAAATTCCCCGTCAGAGTGATCCTGTCAAATATGAAGTGGATAAAAAATCGGGTGCATTAATGGTGGATCGTTTCTTATCTTCTTGCATGTTTTATCCTTGTGATTATGGGTATGTTCCCAATACATTGTCGGAAGATGGGGATCCAGTTGATGTATTAGTGGTAGCACCTTTCCCATTAGTAACTGGTGTTGTTATTCGCTGTCGTCCAATTGGTATGTTACGTATGACAGATGATTCGGGTCCTGATGCAAAAATTCTTGCAGTCCCTGTTGATAAATTATCAACGTTGTATCGTCATGTTCAACAACCAGAAGATTTAAATAAAGAATTGTTAGCATCTATCGTACATTTTTTTCAGCACTATAAAGATTTAGAAGAAGGCAAGTGGGTTAAAATTGCTGGATGGGAAAATCAAGATGCTGCAAAAAAAGAAATTTTAGAAAGTGTAAAGCGATATCAAGAATAACTATTGGTTAAAAATATTCGTGAATGAAATGAAGTAGGTCATTCTGCTGTATCTTAAATACAGCAGAATTTCTGGTGTTTTTTTAAATAAACCCTAGTGGGAAGAAGGAGCGCTTTTTGCTTCATCAACAACCTTGGGGGTGCTAATGACTAGCGCTTCATTAATTCTTTTTAGATCCGTACTAAATTTCGCAATCACTTCTTGAGTTATTTTGATCCCTTCGAGACCGGCTAAGAGATTATAAAAAGCATGAGTATTCCCACCGCGCATGATGGGTTTACTAAAAAGGCCACAACATCTAGGCTGTGTTTGCTTCTCAGCTTCAGTTAAGATGCCTCTTAATTTAACAGCTGGGTATCCAATCTCTAAATTTAAATGAGCACTTATTTTTTTGATAGTGGCTGGAACTTTTATAGTGGTATCTCCATGTTGTATTTTTTCACCTGCAAAAATACCATTTACTTGTTTTACCCAGAAGCTTGTTGCTGCAGGGCTACTAATCGCAAATTGGATTAGCTTAAGTAAATCATCTTGCAACTTCTCATATTTCAACTCCTCATCTTGCAACTTCCGCTCTTTATGTGCGCTGTGTTTCCTAATTGGAATATGAGAAGCAGGTAGAAGTGGTGTTGGTGCTACGAAATAACTTGAATGTAGTATAGATGGACTCGAGGAATCACTGCTAACTGGTGACCTAGATGGAGAAACGGATCTTGATTCTGCTGGGCTGGGAGTATTCGATGAGCCACAACTAGATTGTGAAGGGCTTGCTGAATTTGGTGAAGATTCAGAGCCAGAATCAGAATCTTTAGCTGCTCTTTCTTTTAATTGTGCTTGAGCTTTTTGTTCTTTAGCAGCGGCTGCAGAAGCTTTGAGCCGGGCGTCACGAACGGCGGTTGCCGCTTTTTTGGCGGCTTCTTTTCTTTCCGCTTCAGCTTGTTGTTTGGCAATAGCGTCAGCTTCAGCTTGTTTTGCTCCCTTAACAATTTGGTTAGCTGCATCAATCTCAATTTGTATATTGTTTAAAATTTCCTGGATGCGAGGTAAAGAAGCATTCGTTTGTTCAGCGCTACTTTTTCTCCAGGGCGTAGGCTTCAAATAATAAATTTTATTGTACAGCTTAGTAAGTTCACTGTTAATCAGGTTGATTCTTTCTTCGGTCTCCAATTTAGTTAATTGGGGCGTGAGAATGGTTTTGATTTGAAAATAAAATTCACAAAGACGCTGAAAAATATTATTAATAGGAAGAACACCAACTTTATCTAAATATTGATGCGTAATATCAGGCTTTATTTTTTTAAGTTTGTTAAAAATTAGAACTTGGCATTCGCTCAATTTCTTTATGGCGGCTTCTCTCGTTTGCATGATATTCACCACTCTCAATGTAAGATCAGTAATTCCTGAGTGTGACTTTCCAATTCAGCAAGAAAAGAAATGGCAGGCTAGCAACGCTATCTATCTTTTCAGTTCTTAAATACTATGATACGTAGCTAACATTAAGAAATAATTAACAAACAGAATTATTTAGAGAAAATTTTGCGCAATGTAGATGTTATATGAAAACAGTAAGTTACAGAAATGAAAAGGGGCAGTCATCATGACTACCCCTTTTGTCCTACCCTGGGCTTCCTGGCCCAAACTACCAGTCCTTGGCAGACTATCCTTCTAAGCATCATCCTAATGCTGATCCATATGCGCTCATCCTGAGTGCAATTCATAATAGCAAACGTCACCGACCCTACAACTAGAATGGGGGTTTGTAAATCGATTAAAAGTGTTCAAATAAAGAATATTAAGAAATATATTAGTAACAATCAATAGGTTATATAAAACAAGAATAAGAAAACAGCAATGAAGTAGATTTATGCTCAACTGTCGTATAGCTTATCGCTTACGCATTTGTGAGACATTCGCCATGCAGGATAAATGGGTTTTTTGGGGAGGGGGAGATTAATGAACAATTATCGCCAGAGTTTTGTTAGCCAACGCTGTAATGCTGACCCTATGCTAACACTTAATACGCCCGCTCCGAAGATAACCATCGCTAAATAAATGGGAATTAGGCCGACGGCTAAAACATGCCAACACTTAGAGCAGTTATCGCCCCATGCAAGAAGTGATGACACGGAGAAAGGCAGTAAAGTATCTTTTAGTAACAAATAATAAATAATATACACCGTGGCAAGCAAAAAAATAATGCCACCTAAGTTTAACGTTTTGTTTTTTCGTATATTATATCGTCTTAACACAAAGCTTTCCTATGTAGAGCTATAAACCGTCTGTTATTAAATAAAATCTATTGATATTAATAAATGAGGAGTGGTTGTTAGGATTGCAATTCTAAATTGGTTTACTTAAGAGAAAATTAAGAAAGGAAAATTTTTCCAAAAAATTCACCCATATGTAAGATGGATTTTTCTTGGAGAGACGGAGCCCAGGTTATTTTTCCTTTAGGAAATAAGGTGATGACAGTTGAGCCCATTTTAAAATGTCCTAATTCTGCTCCTGCAGATAGCGTAATTGCCCCTTTTCCATCAGGTGGATAAGACTGATTAATCACTGTACGGGAAACAAAAGGTTTGTCCTTCCATACCGTATTAATGCTACCAACCAGCATGGCGCCCACAAGAATAACTGCCATGGGACCAAAAGCCGTGTCAAAAATACAAATTAATCGTTCATTTCTAGCAAATAAGCGGGGGACATTGTGTACCGTTTTTTGATTCACAGAAAATAATTTACCCGGAATAAAAATAGTTTCACGTAAAGTTCCCGTATAAGGCATGTGTACGCGATGATAGTCTTTAGGAGATAGATAGATAGTCGCATATTCGCCATGTTCGAACGCAGATGCTGAGCCTGAGTTGCCTAATAATTCTTGTAAGGTAAAATAAAAACCTTTTGCTTGGAAAAGCTGATCATTATTTATCTTGCCAATCTGACTAATGACACCATCCACTGGGCTAACAAGTGCATCAATTTTGTGCGCAATGGGTCTGCGCTCTGGTTTTAATAAACGAGTAAAAAAGCTATTAAAAGTAGGGTAATCGTTAAGATCGGTGAACAAGGCGGCTTCAAGGTCTACATGGTAGCGTTTGATAAGATGATTAATTTGCCAGTTTTTAAACCATTTCCATCTGCATTCCGATAACAGGCCTGCTAATTTTGATAAAGCATGCTGAGGCACAAGGTATTGAGGAAGCACGCTTAATTTTTTTCGTTTCATAGATTAGGTTCGCAAAAATGAGCCGCATTATAGCGCAACCTAAGAGAATTATGAAAGTTTTAAGTAGGAAGCCTTCTATGGTAGTTAGAGGAAGAATAGCACCTCACAAGCTAAAAGCTGCGGCAAGCAGTTGAATGGCCAAGCTAAATACTTTTTGGGCAGACCTTAACAATATGAAATTAGGTAAGATTGGTAATAAGATCTAATTTAGGCGTGAAATAAGAAGCGTTTCCTAATAGACTGAACGGAATAGATTTTTCATTAAAATATGACATCCGTTGTCACACAGCTCATTAATGTTTTAGTAAATGGTAGGGTTCATTAGGATGTTAGCCAAAATCATTGTGATATTGTTTATTTTCGTTATTTTATTTTGCTTGGGCAGCGGTCTTTTTTATTTGGTTCGCGATAAAGGTGAATCAAAACGCGTAGCGATGGCTTTGACTTGGCGTATAGGACTGTCTATCACGTTATTTATTTTATTGATCATTGCCTTTAGTTTAGGATGGATAAAGCCGCATGGTTTGTAACTATGGGAAAAAATTTTAAGATGTCTGTCATTAAACATATTGTTAATTTCAGCCTGACTGTTCTTTTTGCTATTTGTAGTTATTATTTTTTTTCTATTTCTCAAAGTTATTGGATTATCTTAGCAGCCTTCGGGTTTCAGATTTGTCTCACTCAGATAGTGCGTAAAAACTTTTTAACTTTATGTGGGCTCGCACTCACTGCAGTTTTGGTAGTTTTTGTGATGGGAATGTTACCCAATTATTTTATTAGTACAGCTATCATTTTATCATTTGTCATTTTTAGTTCTATTTATTTATGCTTGCGCTATTCTGGTATTTGGGGCGCAGGATTCTTGGTGAATTTTTTTGCTATTATCGCCTCATCAGCGACAGTAACATTTTCTGAAAATGTAGAAAGATTTGTATGTATGTTGCTTGGGTTTTTCATTGTTATTTTCTTATATTATTTGTTAAGCAAGCGTGTGGATCAGGCGAAGTTGGCATTAACAAATTGTTTGCGTAATCTGTCTCTTTTAAATCAATCTATTTTTAATTGTTATCTCGCCCAAGATTATGTCGAAAAAAAATATATTTATGAGCGTGAGCAACATATCAAGCGTAGTAATTTTTTAGTTGAGATACATTTTTTTCGTGAAATCGTGCGAGACATGTCCTCGGTGCCTAAAAAAGTGTTTACGCCTCTTATAAAAAATGTGGATTATCTTTATGAAATTATGTTGGCATTAGGGTCTTCACTTTATCGTGTTGACGATCATTCTATGTTTGCAGTTGCCAGTAAAGAATTTTATGCCATATCAGCGAGTATTGATACGCGAATAAATGAGTTAACAGAAAATGTATTTCATAAAGGGGATCCTGTAACGCATGAAAATATATTAATTGAAAATATCCCTCCGTTAGAGGAGATTTATCACAGCGTGATACAAGTGGTTTCTCCAGAACCAAAAATATTTTTACTTTTTATTTATGACTTGTACGCGCTCAATGAAGCGATTTTACAGTTATTCCAGAAGATCGATCAATTAGATGAAGCGTTGGTAAAACATGATTAGTTTGTTGAATAGACATGCACTGCGTACATCGATTGCAATTTTCTTTGCTGTGATAGTGCAGCATTTTTTTTCTGCTGCGCATGAATTTTGGGAGCCACTGGCCGCATTTTTAATTTTACAAACTCCATTATCTTTCAACATGCGTCACGCATTGCAATGTTTTCTAAGTATAGTGTTTGCTCTTGTTTTAGCACAGGGCATGTTGATAATGAGTGCGATACTGTTGATGTTGCTGATTGTTGTTGTAACAGGTAGTTATTACTTTATTCAATTGTATTCATTTAAATTTAAATATTTTTCCATTGCGTTGTTATTTGTTTCCGCTTTAGTTGTGATAGTGATACCACTTTCTGTTACTTCTAGCATGGTTGCACGTCTGCATGATGTGAGTCTGGGTGCGTTAGTCAGTTTTTTCGTGGGGATGTTATTTTTTCGTCCCCGCCCTGATGTTGATTTTAGGCAGGGCGTGATTCCTATAG
>DHXK01000167.1:10032-15804 GCA_002413665.1 Legionellales bacterium UBA5158
GGGCGTGATTCCTATAGTAAAAGCCTATTCAAATTATTTATCAACAATAATGAATCTTCTATTAAAGCAAGATAACATTGAAACAGATGTTCAGGCGGCAAAAATTCTTGTAGAAGAGTTGCTAAGTAAAACACAGTTATCTTTTCCAGAATGGGTTTATCATTCAAGCTTCGTGCCTAGTTTGCAACAAGGTCATAGACATTTTTTAATGAAGATAGAGCAACTAGGGCAGGTTTTATTTGCGATGCATTATGTGGCTAGAAATTCTATTGATCCTTTGTTATTAAACGAATTAGCAAGTTCACTAAAAAGTTGTTCTGAAGATGCTAAAATTGCGATGCAAGATCTCGCTGCACGTTTAGATTTTAAAACGAAGGATGATAATTTTACAATTTTTTATGATGATTTAATCGCGCTAGAGAATCATTTTAATAAAATTGTTTCTTTACCTTTAGCATTATTAGATGTTTCGAAGGATTACATTTATGTATCTGCCTTTATCTATGATTTTAAAGATCTATATAAAATTTTAGTGACGTTGGCAGAGGCTATACGATAGTTTATGCTATTTAAAAAAGTCGTCAGTTTTTTATTTTTCCTTCAGGCAATCTTCAACAGGCCTCTCATCCAAGCTTAATTCATTAGGATACAGTTTTTGGGATCCCCACTCTGACCAAGAGCCATTGTAAACTGCGTGCTTAGGAAGCTCGAGTAGGTCCAGTATAAAGTCTAGAGTTGCTGCTGTCAGGCCGGATCCGCAGGTAGAAATGATTGGACTCTTTAAATCTATACCACTAGCTATCAATTGTGATTTAATTTTTTCTACTGGACGCCATGAACCATCTTTTTCGAACAATGTAATATAGGGAAAAGAAAAGCTCCCTGGAATATGACCTAATCGTAAATCCGGGCGTGTTTCAGGCCCTCCCGCAAAACGTACTGCGTGACGAACATCAATCACTTGTTCGCTAGGATTATGTAGATTGGATTTCATTTGTGAAAGGGTGCGTATGAATTCGTTTTTATAGTTAACCGTATAATGTTTAGCAGTGACATGTGGCTCACCGCTTTCTGTTTTTCCATTATATTTTTCCCAGGCATCCAGGCCACCATCTAGAATATAAAGTAATTGTGGATTGTGCCCAAACATTTTAAGCATCCATAAGGCACGACAAGCTGAGTGAAGCTTACTATTGTCATAAAAAATGATTTTCGCATCATTACGAACGCCTAATGCGCTGAGTTTGTCACTGATGAGTTGTTCATCTTGAATTAGCATATGAGCGTGGGGGGCGCTGGGGTCAGGATCGCTAAAATCGTCGATAGGAAAAAATTGGGTACCTAGAATATGTTTGGCTATAAACTCTTTTTTCGCATCGCGATTTTCATCATGCATATGAGCGCTTGCGTCAAAAATGATGACATTTTTTTGATTTTTACGAAATTTGTCTAATTGAGTCGAGTTGATTAACCAAGGCATAAAGTTCTCTCATGACATTAAAATAAGCAATTTTTAGAGAAGGTTCTCTCTGTTATGTTAGATTGTTTGCATCCTTGCTTGCAACACACTAATCAAGTTAAATAGTAATCCCTTAGAATGTAACTTTAAACATGTAAATAAAGATAGGTATTTAAATATGTCTGATATAAAAGAAAGTTCAAATGATGGTATCTTGGAAAACCTTGCGCGAGATCTCCTTAAAGAACGAAAAAAGGACCGTTTTTGGCGAAATGTCCGCTTTTTTTTAGGCTTTGCATTTATTGTGTTTTTTTTCCTGCAAGTTTCGGGAAGTCGCCAAGAGGCCGCATTGCCTGGAGATAGCAAAGGATATGTTGCTTTGGTACGTCTGGATGGACTGATTGCGCCTGGTAAAGCATTTTCTGCAGAACAAGTTTTGCCCATTCTTAAAAAAGCTTTTTCTGATAAACGTGCGAAAGGCGTCGTTATTGATATCAATTCGGGGGGCGGAACACCGGTTCAAGCCGCTATTATTCATGATGAAATCCTCATGCTAAAGAAGCGCTTCAACAAAAAAGTCATAGTAGTGGGCGAAGATATGTTGGCATCGGGAGCCTATTTTGTTGCAGTGAGTGCTGACAAAATTTATGTAAACCCCAATACCATCACAGGCTCAATTGGCGTCATTATGCAAAGTTTTGGATTTACAGATGGCATTAAGAAGTTAGGAATTGATCGTCGAGTGATTACTTCTGGAGAGCATAAAGATCGTTTGGATCCTTTCCTACCGCAGAATCCTGAAGACGTTAAGAAGATTCGTACAGTGATTGATGAAGTGCATCAAAATTTCAATGAAGCCGTATTAAAAGGCCGTGCAGGTAAATTGAAGGGAGACCAAAAAGAATTGTTCTCAGGCGATTTCTGGACAGGCGAAACTGCTTTGAAGTTAGGCTTGGTGGATGGTTTGGGTAACTTAACAGACGTTATGGAAGCCGAGTTCCATGTTTCAAGGTATGAGGATTACAGCGAGTCAAACAATCCTTTGAAAAAGCTAGTCACTCAGCTTGGGACTTATTTAAATTTACCTTTAAGTGATCTTGAGCAACCTTTGTGGTCTAAGATTTAAAGCGTCGTTATTCATTTTATGTAAGCGCTACGCGTCCGTAATAATGACGCGCAGCGTTTATAATGAAGATCATTTATATAGAGGCCTGCTGCTGTGATGTGTGAATGCTGGACGACTATTTCCCCAAGACCACGATGAAGCTGGTGGCACTGCTGGAGTAGGTGAAGCATCATTCCACACAGGGACTACTATGCCCGCATCCATCGTGTATCTGGACACTACGTTAGGTGATCCAAAGAAGTAAATGCTGCTATTATCTAATGAATTCGCAAATAATTTCTGCACAGGACTGACGTTAGCATGTGACCAATTACGTGTTCTCACATAGGTATTATCACTGCGCAAATATTTCCCTTCAAAACGCGAGTAGCCATCTGTTTCAATATCCACATTACGTGCTACTCCAGCTAAACCTACACGCGCACGGTCATGAACATTGACATAAATACCATTACTGTTTACCCAATATAAATAGACGCGGCTTGCTTGAGTGGCATTTACTTTTTTCAAATTAGCAAAACCGGCAATGCTGATTGTTCCACTGCCTGATGAATCAATCACTAAGGAATCACTGTCAGCACCCACTATGTTGATGTTGCCAGCGCCACTTTTGGCTATGCTGTGTATTCCCACTCTGCCGCTAACATTGACCGTACCATTTCCATAGTCTCTTATGTCCAACGAAGGAGTGTAGGCGCCAATCACGGAGATGGTTCCGTTACTAAATTGTGTTACGTTATGAAGATTGATGTTGCCGGAGAGCAACACATTAGAACTACCGGTGGCTTTAATATTTAAGCCCGTACTATAAAGCTGTGTCCCTTCGGTTTTCCCACATCCTGATACCATTAAATTATTAAGGTTGCGTAATCCGATCCGAATGATGACTTGATCCATTTGCTTGGCGACACAATTAACAGGTTGATGAACGTATAAGGTATTGCCACGAACTTCAACTGCTGCTTGTCGAGCTGACTCATTAGGTCCGATGACGAAAACGCTATTATGTTCTTGATGGCCAAATAGCTGCACGACGAATGGGCCATCAACATTAATATTAGTAAAGTCTGATGTGCGTATCATCATTGCAGTAAATGCTTTTGATTCGGGTGCGTTCACACCGAACTGATTAAATTGACTGGGCTCGCCGGTGAAGAACCATCTATCACCTTGTCGTGTCCATAAATTTGGATTGATGTTGGTTTGTTGCATCCAAACTTCTTGTGTTAAACCCATATCGACTTGGGCTCTATAACTGTTTTCCATTTTGTGTGCACAGCTTGTCAGAAGCAGTAAGGTTGTACAAATAATCCCAAATACATAGCGTCTTTTCATAGTGTCCTCAGCTCAATTACCACATTGTCCTTAACCGCTTTGATTAGTATAAGAATCTATCACAGAATAGGTATAAAGCGAAGATTAGAAGTCTACGGAAAATATCGAAAGAGTTTTATTATTAGCTAAAACGAAACTGCTTGCCATACATACAAATGCCCATACACTGGCTCATTGTTTTGCTGCCTAGTCATTATTTTTTCATAGTGCAAGGTTTTGAAATGATGTTGTTTTGCAAGTTGCTCTAAATATTCTTTTTGATGCGAGAAGCGACCCGACTGATTCATAGTGTAATCTTTCTCAGTTGTGATTTCCGTATTACAAATTAATAAACCGGAAGGCCGTAAAGCTGTTTTGATAGACATAAAGAGAGCACTTAAATCACCGCTATAAACCAACACGTCTCCGGCGATGATAAGATCATAACGACCTCTGTTAGCTTCATTAAAAGATTGTAGATCTTGCGTAGCTAACAAATCATATATTGATTTTTGTGCTGCCACTTCCAGCATCTTTGGTGAAAGATCTACACCTGTTAATGATTTTGCATAAGGTTTAAAAGGCACGCCACACAATCCAGTGCCGCAGCCTAAATCTAAAATGTCCATGGAGTGAGGAGTTAATTTTTTTATTTTTTGAAATGCGTTCAATAATAATTCTGGAATTTTATAATCTAAACCTTGTAGTAAATGAAGTTCGTAATGATCAGCGTAAGTGTCAAATAAATTTTTTATGTATTCAGGCGGAGATGTTGTTAGGCGCGTATCTTGCGCGAGCATTTGTACCGTATAACGTATCGCTTCATTTTCAGGCTCTAAACGCAATGCTTCTCGGAAATGATTAAGCGCAAAACTAACATGTTGTTTTTCTAAAAATGCCACGCCCAAATTATTATGTGCAGCAAAGTAATCAGGTTGAATTTGCAAAGCACGTTGATAATATTGTATGGCCCTATCAATGTATCCTTGTTGCATGCAGACTACACCTAGATTAAATAAGACTTGTGTATCGCCAGGGTCGAGTGTAAGTGCTTTTAAATAATGTTCTTTTGCACTGGAGAGTGCGCCTAGTTTTAAATAACACGTACCTAAATTAGTTTGTGTTTCAAAATGATGAGGATAATTTTTTTCTACATTTAGTAAATGTATTTCAGCATTTTTAAAATCATTTGTTTCTAATAACAATCTACCTAATTGAAATTCAGCAGCGGCATGTTCAGGTGCGAACTTTAATAATGTTTGGTAGGTTTCAAGCGCTGCATCAATGTTATTTTGTTTGGTGAGAGCAAGACCAAGATTGTAGTAAGCTTCGACGTAGTCAGATTGTTTTTCGATGGAAAAACGATAACAATTGACTGCATCGATAAAATTATTTTGCGCATAATAGACTGTGCCCAAATTATTTAATGCAGCGGCATAATTAGGGTCAAGAGTGATAGCTTGTTGAAATGCGACAGCGGCTTTATCAAAAAATCCCAGCGCTTTAAATGCGTTTCCTAGATTTAAATAAATGATAGGATTTTGTTTATCATGCTCAGCAGCATTTTTAAAATAGTCTGTTGCTTGTGAAAAATTTCCTATTTGTGCCTCGAGAATTCCGAGCCCATGTAAGAGGTCTGCTGATTTTGAATTTTTTTTTAATAATTTTAAATATTCTGTTTTGGCAGTCTCTAATTCACCGGCTCGATGCAATTCTTGTATGGCTTCTAGATCTAGCGTAACGTTTTTCATACTGCTTCTTTCCGCATGGGAATATGAACGATACCTGCTTCGTCAAATGGCTCGCCTATTTTTTTAAAACCATAATGGGCATAAAATTTTTCTAAATAAATTTGAGCTGATATGACTATAGG
>DHXK01000167.1:15898-25142 GCA_002413665.1 Legionellales bacterium UBA5158
GATATGACTATAGGTGCAGAAATATTATTTTCTATTAAGTATGCAAGTGTTTGCGTCATAGCCTCTTTTCCGTGACCTTGTCCGCGTTCAGATTTAATTGTCAATACACGTCCTATGCTTGCTGCATCAGGATATTTTGTGCCTGGTAAAAATACACGTAGATAAGATGCCAGTTCATTATTTTTGAAGCCTAATAAATGAATGGCTTGTTGATCTAAATGGTCAATGTCAGGCTCAGTGCATTGTTGTTCTATGTTAAACACATTTTGTCGCAGTGCTAGTATGTCATAGAGTTCATAATTAGTTAGCTCGCTGAAAGAACGCCAATGCCATTGCAACATAATTATTTACCTTATAATTTATTGATTTCTTCGAGCAGTTAGTGATGTATGTGTATAATAATGATTTTTATTCTGATGTTCTAAGGATTTAATCGCAATGAAGCAAATCATTAGTGCAGTGAGCTCGCCTATCCATGCGCGTATAACTATACCTGGTTCCAAAAGTATTACCAACAGAGCGCTATTATTAGCCGCATTGTCAGAAGGCGTAGCAGAATTATTTGATATTTTATTAAGTGACGATACGTGGGCTTTTATCAATGCACTGACAGAATTAGGTATTGTGATTCAAGTCGATGAATCTGCAAATTCATGCATAGTCGCCGGTGGCATGGGTGAGTTTCCCAAAAAAGAATCCTTTATCTGGTGTGACAATGCAGGAACGGTAGCACGATTTTTATTAGCAGCTTGTGCTGCTACACCGGGCATATATCATTTCGATGCGTCTCCTCAATTACGTCAACGACCTATTGCGCCCTTATTGCGAACGCTCTGTGGTCAGGGGGCAAAACTCATTGAAGATACACACAAAATGCCTTTTACCATTATTGGAAGTGAAGGGTTACGCGGTGGTGAAATTGAAATTGAAAGCAGTGAGTCCAGTCAGTTTGTTTCCGCTTTGTTGATGGTTGCACCTTTTGCAAAATTACCTGTGCTAGTGAAAACACATGATTTAGTGAGCAACCCCTACGTTGATATGACTTGTGCCATGATGGCAGATTTTGGTGTATTGGTGCGACGTATGCACAGTGTACGCTTTTCTATTCCTGCTCCTCAGCGTTATGTGGCGCGTGATTATGTGATAGAGCCAGATCTTTCCACAGCATCGTATTTTTTTGCGGCTGCTGCTGTGAGTGCAGGTGAAGTAACCATCCAAGCTGTTGATAGGCTTAATTCCAAGCAAGCGGACGTAGAGTTTTTATGCGTTCTAGAAAAAATGGGATGTGAGGTTATTTCAACGGAAACAGGATTGACGGTAAAGGGCCCTCAGAAATTAGTGGGTGTGAAAGTAGATATGCGACATTTCTCTGATACCTTTATGACTTTAGCAGCTCTTGCTCCTTTTGCAGAAACACCCACGACGATCACAAACATCGCACATGCTCGTCTGCAGGAATCTAATCGTATATCTGTTATGCGGGAAGGATTAGAGAGACTACAAGTGAAAGTGGAAGAAGGCCAGGATTGGCTAAAGATCTATCCTAGTACGCCAATTGCCGCCTCAATTGATAGCCATATGGATCATCGTATTGCCATGGCATTCTCAGTGATTGGGTTACGCATACCAGGTATAGAAATTGATGGTGCAGAATGTGTGGCAAAAACATGTCCGAATTTTTTCAAGATGTGGGATGACTTGCAGCCAGGGAGGTAATGGTGTGCACAGAAAAGTTGGGTTTCGCAAGCTCAACCCAACTTTTATTTAATTCAGTTATTCGTTTTTAGATTTAGGCGCGCGTCGTCGCCGTGACCGACGTTTTTTCTTTTTTGGTGCAGTTGAATCGCTGATTTCTTTAATCATGGCTTCACGTTCTTCTTGCGTGCTGGAATAAAATTTAATCCACCACTCGCTTAACTCTTTTACCGGCTCACCTGCGCTCGCACGTAAAATCAACAAATCATATCCTGCTCGAAAACGCGGATGCTCTAACAAACGAAATGGCGCAATGCCATATCGACAAGTTAGGCGATATTGTAAAAAACAAATATCTTGAATAGACATTAACAAACGTTTTGGAATGGTGAGTCTTTCCAGTTGTTGCCGCAATACTGTGCGAATAGATTTTTCAAATGTCACATGCGCAGGAAGATCTTCTGTTTGTGATTTATTTGATAACTGTAAAATAGGGCGCCATAAGAAAACAGAAAACAGAAATGTAGGCGAAATAGTTTTTCCTTCGTCATCTCGTTGGTCGGTATCAGAGAGCGCATTTTCAATTAATTGGATGGTTTCAGGCTGTGTTAAAAATTCTGATGTTTGTGGAAACAACTGATTAAACAACTGGTATTTCAGTAATAAGCGAAAGGTCGACAAACGTGGACCTTCTTGAAAAAACTTTAAAATTTCTTGGAATAATCTGGCAGCAGAGACATGACCGAGCAAATGACTTAATTCGTAAATTGACTTTTCTAACTCTGGACTAATTTCTAAATTTAATTTTCCCACAAACCGAATGGCTCTCAGCAGGCGCACAGGATCTTCCTGAAAGCGTTGCATAGGATCGCCTATCATCCTGAGTAATCGTGTTTGCACGTCTTGCATTCCATGCATGTAGTCAACAATCGTGTAGTCAGCAATGTTGTAGTATAGAGCGTTGATAGTGAAATCACGCCGCAAGACGTCATCTTCAATCGTACCGTAAACATTATCACGAATAATCATGCCTTCATGGCTATGTCCGTGTTTTTCGTGACTGTCTTTGTGGTGAGTTCGGAAGGTTGCAACTTCAATAATGTCTTTGCCAAAAATAATATGTGCTAAACGAAAACGTTTGCCTATTAAACGACAGTTTCTGAAAAGTCTGCGTACATCTTCAGGCAAGGCGTTCGTAGCAATATCAAAATCTTTAGGATGACGACCTAATAATAAATCGCGCACGCAGCCGCCGACCAGAAAAGCGCTATAACCGCTGGAATTTAATCGATAAAGCACTTTGAGCGCATTATGATTGATTCCGTTGCGGGAAATAGTATGCTCAGCACGGGGAATAATGATAGGTTTGATCGACTTAATCGATGCAGGCTTTTTTGTGGAGAAGCTTTTTAATAGCCCTTTTAGCAACTTAATAATTTTCAGATCCTCACTAGGTAATGCTTAATCAAAGTTAAATATGGGCGTATAATACCACTTCTTCCTGCTTTATATCTATACACTTTTATTGCTCCCTTCGTCTAGTGGCCTAGGACGCTGCCCTCTCACGGCGGTAACGCGGATTCGAATTCCGCAGGGAGCGCCATATTAATCAGTAGGTTACTAACTAATATGTATCAATAAAAATCAATTTCTCTTCTTTTTTATTATTCTCTTAAACCAATAATTTACCTTCTTAGGTCTTAGGCAAAGCGGTTATTTTATCCATTATTTACTAAAATGTTAATTTTTTAACAATACATTAAGCATAATCAGGTATCATAGTATAAATATTACGATTAACCATGTTTAACGCAGTGGACAAGGAGTCAATGGGAAGCAGGGATTGTTAGCCGATGCTAATCAATAGATTAATAACCTGGGAATCACTCAAATGCAACCACGTGCAAAGCTAGACGAAAATGCAGTTGATAAGCTCATTGCGACCTTGAACGCTTATAAAAAAAGTGAGATAGAGAGTGAGGCTGTTGATTTAGCCCTGGACTATCTTGAGTTTTTAAAAAATATAATAGCTGATTATGAGGCAAAAACTAGCCTCTCCGCTTATAACGAATATAGCGAAGATTTTTTAAGGTTACAAAATATCTTAGAGGACTCAAAATTTCTATTCGGTAATGCCCTGCAATTCTTAGAATTTATTAATAGCATTAAAGTTTTTCAGAAGAAAATGAATAAAGTTATTCATAATTCTTTTATCCCAACGGATAGTGTTGTTCTAGAAGGGTTATCAGCTTCATCTTTAACGATTCAAAGTGCTGATCTTGATGAACATAAGGATGAGAGAGCTGAAGCAGCTCCTCCAGCACATAATTCTTCAGAGCCAAGCTTGGCTGAGCCTGTCTCGCCATTTTTAGTCACGCCATCTGTAAGAGCTCCTGAGTGCGCTAGTTCTTCTAGCTTAAGTTCACTCGCATCTTCCGATAGTTCAGCAGGGAGTAGCAGTAGCGTATCTGACGAACAAGATAGTTTGGAAGTTGATGTAGTCTCTCCAGTACTTACTTTTGCAGACGTGAGTCCGGAATCTGTTTCACCAACTTCAGCATTAAGTGATGAAACAGGCAGTAAAGGGTCTTCTTCGAGACTCAGTTTATCTTTGTCTCCTGAGTTGACTGAGGGTTGTGAAGAATCTGACGAACAATTATTAGATCCTGAAATGACTGAAGCCTTACAGCCACAAGTTTCTCCTCATTCTGCTGCGCCAAGATTAGTTATTTTGACGCTTGGTGACAGTCACTCTGAATCTTCTGACCTTTTAATACTTAGCCGCTTCAAAGAAATCAGCCCAGCTGATGACGAGCCTCTTGCTGAGCTTTTAACTCAAAATAAAATGCATGCTGATACAATTGATGAAGTGATTGCAAGAAATACTAATATCGACAGCTCAGTTGGAACTATTAATGTATACCAAGGAATATCGTCAAGAGAAGTTCTGAAAAGTATTAGAAGAGCAGCAAGTATTAATAAATTAGATATCATCGATAATGATGACCTCGTCAATGAGGAGAAAGAATTAGTCTTAACTATTATACGAAAGTACCTGGCTGAGCATAAAAATACTTATGGAGAGAAGCGTGCTTTAGAACTACTGATGACTATTTCAGAGACTAATGATCAAGGTAGTTTATCTAGCATTGTAATTGATTTTTTAAAACATGGTAAAACTAAGATTGATAGTAAAAAGTGGAGTATTTTTTCAAGTTTTTCTCGCAGTAGCAACACCGAGACTACGTCCTTACGAGGAATGTTGATGGACAGCTTAGTGCATGAAAAATCACCTAAAGCATGGACTAGAAAGAAGTGTGTTTATGCAATGATGTCTTCATTAAAAAGCAATACATTCGATGATAGTTTTGAATTGCGTTTTACTGGTGTACCTAAGCGAATGTTAGTCAAGGATGATTCTGAAAATAAACGAATTATGGCTACGCGTGCAGTTTATTAAAAATAATTTTTCACGAGAGCGATAAAACTATTGTAGATGTAAATCGATGTAGTCAGTTAGAAGAATTCAAAAGCTTGATAACTTAATTCGAATTTAAGAAAAAAATTTAAGGGATTAGAAAAAACGTAGCTCTCGGTCTTATTTTTTCGAGAGTATAAACATTTATAATGTTTTAATTACATGTGCCCCAGCATGCCGCACCTGATTCACCGCGACCATTATAAACACTGACAACCATACCTTGAATGTGATGTTCGGCCAGTTCAGCAGGGTTCTTCCTCAGCTGCTGCAAGATCCAATTGGAGAGTTCTTCAAGGGTGACATTGCAAATAGGGAGTACAACCGCATCCTTTTTGAAGAAAGGTAAGGATTCTAGTTCTAAATGAGCTATCCATTGATCACCCGCGTCTTCTAAGCGTAGATAGTCTGATTCACCGGGAAGAATAAAGCGATAATCTAGGGATTCGCAAATATCTAGGACCCTACGTTTGTATTCGCGACAATCAAAGCTCATCCCGTTATTTTTTATAACCGTATGAAAAGAAACACTAATTTGATAATCATGACCATGTAAGCTTTCGCGTTTTGTGCCTGAAAAAAGCATAAAGTGGCCCGCTGAAAACTTCAGCTCTTCTTTATGTAATTTAACGATGGCTAAACGTGACAAGATCTATTCCTCAACTTTTCTATTCTATTTGGCCGGGTATTATACATAAATGTAATGATAATTGCTGCTAAAATTAACATTAATTGGAGGCGACTGGCTCTACATTACAAATCCCTGCGCCTATCATGTAAAGCAAACCCAATTAACGGTAAAGTGATATTTTTACCTAATGCTATTACTTTGATTAACTCACCCATTTGCGAAGGCAAAGTTAGTAATTTGATGGCTTGGTTTTGTTCGTAATTTTCTACTGTAGATAATTTTTTTTGTTCAGCTAAATCAATTATTCCACAACTCAATAAAAAAGAGGTTTGTGTTGTGTAACCCAATAATTGTAAATTTACATTTACAGCACTTGTAGCGACTGAAGTAAAATCTACATGCGCCGTGATGTCTTGCAAGCCTACTAATAAAAATGGATCACTGTGTCGATGATGTTGATAATGACACATCAAGGTACCCATAGATCGGTCAGGATGATAATATTCCGATCGCCCAAAGCCATAATCAAATAATAATATAATTCCTGTATTTAAAGTGTTTTCTAGTGCAGATATCCATGAGGGTAATAACGTATTTATTTCTGATATATAACCATTTTCTAATAATAATTCACTTTGCAACTCATCTAATTGTTGCTGAATGTCAGTTGTATTTTTAGCGCCAAGTTTCCAAATAAGATTATTATCTTGTAGGGCAACTCCACGTTCGCGAATTTCATTTTCAGATATTTGGAAAAAATGAATTGGCATAGCATCCATGACTTCATTTGCAAGAATAATTCCGTTGATGCCTTTTTCAGGTAAGCTGTCTAACCATTTTATACGATCAAAAAAATTCGGACATTCACGTTCAAGAAATATTTTTTGTCGCTCACGTAATTCAGCGCTAACTTCTAAAATATAATAGTTCTCAGGTAAGCAATTTAATCGGGAAAGTTCTACTAATAAGTCACGCGCTAATATTCCAGAGCCTGCACCTAATTCCAAAATATCGCCCTGGGCTAGGGTCATTAAAATTTGTTGGCACTGACGTGCAATGCACTGAGCAAATAAAGGTGATATTTCAGGCGCGGTAATAAAATCCCCACCTTTCCCTAATTTTTGACTTCCTGCACTGTAATAACCAAGTCCCGGTGCATAGAGAGCCAGCTCCATAAACTCCGCAAAGCCAATGTATCCATTGTTATTTATTATTTTTTGACGAATAAGATCTAACAGTTTTTGGCTATGTTCTAAAGCATGGGCACTAGGGGTAGGTAGAGTGGACATAAGCAGTTATAATCTCTCTGGGCTCAATTCGCATTATGAGGGCAACATGCAAAAAGACCGCATTATACCAGCCAAAGTTGCTTTAGTAACGGGTGCAGCAAAGCGCATCGGTGCAGAAATTGCTGAAACCTTGCATGCTTCAGGTATGAATATTGTTTTGCATTATTATACCTCTCAGGCGGAAGTTGACATATTATGTGCGAAATTAAATGCAAGCCGTGCAGATTCAGCTATCGCTTTGCAAGCCAATTTGACAGAAGTATCCATCTTAGATGAATTAATAGAACAGGCTGTGACAAAATGGAGTCGCCTGGATGTTCTCATTAATAATGCTTCTCGATTTTATAAAACAACACTGGGGAATGTGACTGAATTTGAATGGGATGATTTATTAGCTTGTAATCTAAAAGCGCCATTCTTTTTATCTCAAGCTGCAGCTCCTCATTTAAAAAAGTATAAGGGCTGTATTGTGAATATTGCGGATGTTCATGGAGAGCGTCCTATGCGTGATTATAGCGCCTATTGTATTTCGAAAGCGGGGCTGATCATGGCGACTAAAAGTTTAGCCAAGGAGTTAGGTCCAGACATTAAGGTCAATGCGATTTCCCCAGGCGCGATTATGTGGCCTGAAGGTGAGAATGCCCTTGAAGCCTCCGTGAAACAAAAAATTATAGAACGGATTGCTTTGCGATGTTCAGGTACAGCCAGTGAAATAGCAAAAGCCGTTTTGTATTTTGTGCATGATGCAAACTATGTGACAGGTCAGATTTTAGCAATAGATGGTGGGCGATCGTTATTGATATAAATATAAATGTAGAGACTTGATTGTATGTTAATAATTTTCATGACTAGTTATGGCCCCCTCATCCGCTCTTCGGACACCTTCTCCCACAAGGGGAGAAGGAAAATTGTTGAGACTTTATAGCTATGATATCCTTGCGCAACACATTTATGACAGTTTACAAAGGCAGGCTGTATCCTAATTTTTGGGATATTATTGCCCTATTGTTAGCATTAGCTGTCATCACCTTGCTTGCCTGGAACGCAAAGCAAATGGCCGTGCCTTATGAGTTAGGTCAGATGTTACCTATTTCTCTTGATCCAAGTTATTTGCCCGGTTATGCGCTGCGTACCGTTTTGCGCATGTTAATCGCTATGATTTTTTCTTTGTTGTTTACCTTCATTTTTGCTACCTGGGCTGCAAAAAGCCGACGCGCGGCACGCATCATCATTCCGCTTATTGATATTTTGCAGTCAGTTCCTATTTTAGGCTTCCTCTCAATTGCAGTAGTGGGCTTTATCGCGCTTTTTCCTTCTAGCATGTTAGGCCCTGAATGTGCCGCTATTTTTGTTATTTTTACTTCTCAAGCTTGGAACATGGCATTAGGGTTTTATCAGACTGTGCGCTCTGTTCCTGAAGATTTAAAAGAAGCCGCTAATATGTTTCATTTATCGGCATGGCAACGATTTTGGCGAATTGATGTGCCTTTTTCTATGCCAGGATTGTTATGGAACATGATGATGTCCATGTCTGCAGGCTGGTTTTACGTGGTGGCATCAGAAGCTGTGTCAGTTGCTAATCAAGAAATTTTATTACCAGGGATAGGATCTTATATAGCGGTTGCCATTAAAACCGCGAATGTCCATGCCATTTTGTATGCAATTTTAGCAATGTTAATCGTCATACTCATATACGATCAATTATTATTTCGTCCTTTGATAGCATGGGCTGATAAATTCAAAGCAGAGCAAGTTGCGCAAGAACAAGAGCCACATTCCTGGGTGGTTGATATGTTGCATCGTACTCGATTGTTACGTTATTTTGGCCTCAAGCTCACAAGAATATTTGATAGCTTTGTGAATGTCGCGATTTTTAGATCTAGGCCTGTCACTTACACTCACATGGTGCGCAAATTACGTAACGAAATTTATATGACTTATGCATGGAATATTATTCTTGCTGCTGTGTCGATAAGTGCATTAGTTTTTTTGGGGAATTTTATTTTTCGAATGATTCCTTTGTCAGCTATCCTGCAGGTTTTTGGATTAGGAATGATTACCGCTGCACGAGTGTTTGTGTTAATTATTTTAGTTTCTTTAATTTGGGTTCCTGTTGGCGTATGGGTAGGATTAAGACCTAGAGTATCTGAG
>DHXK01000167.1:25344-27791 GCA_002413665.1 Legionellales bacterium UBA5158
AAGACCTAGAGTATCTGAGTATGTTCAGCCTATCGCGCAATTTCTTGCAGCATTTCCTGCCAATCTTTTTTATCCTTTATTTGTAATCGGCATTATTACTTTTCATCTTAACGTCAATATTTGGCTGACACCGTTGATGATATTGGGCACGCAATGGTATGTGCTTTTTAACGTAATAGCGGGGGCTTCAGTGCTGCCAAAAGATCTTTTACAGGTCGCAGATAACTTAGGTGTAAATTATTGGTTACGGTGGCGTAGATTAATTTTGCCTGGTATTTTTCCTTATTATATTACGGGTGCAATTACGGCAGTAGGTGGTGCGTGGAATGCTAGTATTGTGGCTGAGGTAGTAAGTTGGGGCGATAAGAAACTTGTTGCAACTGGCTTGGGCGCGTATATTTCTGAATATACCGCAGCGGGTGATTTTCTTCATATTGCGTTAGGCATAGGCATGATGTGTATGCTGGTTTTGATATTCAATCGTTTAGTGTGGAGGCCGCTCTATGTATTGGCTGAAACACGTTATCAGTTAGATTAGAGATTTATTTTATGAGCGCTAACACAACTGCAAATCCATCCCCCATCATCGAAGTCATTAATGTCCAAAAATCTTTTAAGAAAGGTGATAGGCAAGAATTACTGGTTTTGCAAGATGTGAATTTTCGAATGAATGAAGGTGAGATCGTCGCGATCTTAGGAAAATCCGGGTCTGGTAAGTCCACTTTATTGCGTATCATTGCTGGCTTAGTTCAACCCACTAATGGCACAGTATACTATCGTGGGGAATCGGTTTATGGGCCTGTTCGGGGCACAGCCATGGTATTTCAGAATTTTGCTTTGCTGCCTTGGCTGACAGTTTTGCAAAATGTTGAATTAGGATTAGAAGCATTAGGTATAGATCGTGACGTGCGTCGAGAGCGTGCATTAAAAGCAATTGACACTATAGGTTTAGATGGATTTGAATCAGCCTTTCCTAAAGAGTTGTCAGGTGGTATGCGTCAGCGAGTAGGCTTTGCACGAGCCATCGTAGTGAATCCTGATGTGTTGTTAATGGATGAGCCTTTTTCTGCATTAGATGTGTTAACCGCTGACAATTTAAAAAGTGACTTATTAGATTTATGGCAAAATAAAAAAACGGGTATTCACGGCATAATATTTGTCACTCACAATATTGAAGAAGCTGTTTTGTTAGCGGATAGAATCATTATTTTTAACAGTAATCCAGGTTCGATTCGGGCAGAGTTAAAAGTGACATTGCAGCATCCACGCAGTGATTTAGATCCACGTTTTCGCAATCAAGTTGATCGTGTTTACACATTGATGACGACGGCACAAAAATCCGCAACTGGCGCCGGAGATGATCTGGCTCGCATCGATATAGGTTACCGATTACCTGATGCAAGTGTTGCGGAAGTTACCGGATTATTGGAAACACTTAATTCACCTGAGCATGATGGAAAAATGGATTTGCCAGAAGTGGCAGACACTTTAATGTTGGATATTGATGAATTATTTCCTTTAACAGAATTACTCGAAATTCTACATTTTGCAGCGGTATCCAAAGGTGATATTACGATTACCGAAACCGGCAAAGCTTTTGTAGAGGCGGATATTTTAGAACGTAAAAAAATATTTTCTGCACAACTAAAAAAATATGTTCCTCTCGCTCGTTATATTTACGATCAACTTGTTCGTCACCCACGGCATCGTGCATTGGAAGAAAGCTTCTTGTCTTTGTTAGAAGATTATCTCACTGAAAAAGAAGCGGATCGCGTATTGCAAACCGTTATTGAGTGGGGACGTTATGCTGAATTGTTTGCTTATGATTATAATGCTGGTGTATTAAGTTTAGAAAATCCGCGATAGTGTAAATATATTCAATTTTTTTTATAAAACAAATTCATGTAGTAACATGGGTTAACTGCAAGGATGTTAAAAAAGTCATGAAGAAATTTCTTTATCAGTCGTTATTAATATTTTCATCAACCTCACTTGCATGTGTCAGTAAGTTTTTTAATTTTTTAAGATAGTTGATGAGGCGTTCTGCGGTAAATAAATAACTATTTAAGCTTTTTGCATCCATGTTAGAAAACTGTGAAGCAGTTAGTTTTAATAGTTCTTTTAGAGAAGATGTTGTAGGGAAGACAACAAGGCCTACATCAGACTTTTTAGATTTAATTTGTTGTTCAAGCTTCGTTATCATTTCACATATCATTTTATTAAAATCAATTAAAGCAGACGATGGAAGAAAAGCATTGTTTTTTTCTAACATACTGCGATACGCATAATGCATTCCCACTATGCAGCGAAATATTTCTTTTTCGCAACGTAATACCTTTCCAAAATAATATGGATCGAACAAGACACCTATTAATTCATGCTGTGATTCCGATGCTAGGCTGCGTTGCAGAGAAAGTGATTTTACAATAGCTTCATCTAGCTCGAGA
>DHXK01000167.1:27828-28225 GCA_002413665.1 Legionellales bacterium UBA5158
GAAGACATTAGAGTAGCGATGTAATACTCGCGTATTTGCTTAATCGTTTTTGCTTGCATTAGTTTCAAGTGACGACGAGCATTGATAGGAAAAACAAATTGTGAGACTAGTGCTGCAATTAATATTCCTATGCTAATCTCTAAAAATCTTTCTGCAGCACCAGTTACTGTAGCTGCAGTGTGACTAATTAAAATAATTACCACCGTCACAGCACCTAATGTACCTGATGCGCTATAACTTTTTTCACTGGTGGCTAGATATGAGAAAAATAAAATGCTACCCGCTATGGCTAAGCCTGTCGCTTTAATGTCATTACCAAAAAATGTTAATGTGAGTGCAGCAATAATAGATCCAATTAACGTTCCTAGAAAGCGCATGTAAGATTTTTGTAACATGC
>DHXK01000069.1:0-3803 GCA_002413665.1 Legionellales bacterium UBA5158
GTCCGTAAATTAATTAATCTTGATTTCTGTGAAGACCAAGTACCGCCCCTAGATCTTTGGGTAGCGGCTTTTGAACTATATGGGCCATCTAATTTTTTGCGTTTCTTTTTTTTGCGTGTAGGATTTAAAGCTTTCACTTCTGTCTCTTCTGAAATTTCTGTGACTTCTTTGACTTCTGATGCGGCATCTCTAGCTCTTTTTTTACTCTCTCTAGGAAGCATAACTAAGCCCCTGCACAAATGAAGGTAATTAAATTATAACCACATTTTGTCTTATTTCCTGAAAGACTTTGAAGGCCTCTCTAACCTATTGAAATATATTAAAATAATTTTTCATATCTTTTCAAGTAACGTCTCAAAACTATTTCTTAAATACCCTACTTTTCTAGAACTTAATCATCATTCAAGGTACACTAACATGCCAATAAAATATGGATAAAGGCATGTATAGCCGCACCCCTATCAAGAATCACATCCAGGAGATTCAACTCATTAGCCAGCGTTGTATTACTGTGCTGATTGTGATGATCATTCTTGTGGTACTTTTGATTTCTCGACTAGGTTATCTGCAATTATCTAAACATCTGTTATACAGCACACTCTCTCAAAAAAATTCGTTAGATTTAATACCAATAGAACCCACGCGAGGCTTAATTTACGATCGCAATGGTGTATTGTTAGCAGAAAATATTCCTGTCTTTAGTTTAGATATCATTCCTTATAAAGTGGGTAATTTACCAAAAGCATTAGCAGAAATTGGAAAAATCATACCACTCAATGATACTGATATTGTCCAACTTCAAAAACAATTAAAACAACATAGACGCTTTGATGAAATACCCTTGAAGTTACGTTTATCTGAAACTGAAGTCGCTAAGTTTGCAGAAAATCTTTATCGCTTTCCGGGCTTTGTAGTTAAAGCTCGTTTAATTCGGCACTATCCATTCGATGCAAGCTTAAGCCACGTATTAGGTTATGTAGGAAGAATAAATATTGACGAGTTAGATGATATAGACGCAACAAACTATAGTGCAACAAACTATATTGGAAAATTAGGCATAGAAAAATATTATGAAGATGACTTACATGGCACAGTAGGCTATGAACAAGTAGAAAATGATGCCAGCGGCGAGCCTGTTCGTGTATTAAATCAAATTATTCCCAAAGCGGGGAAAAACTTATATCTGACTCTTGATAGTAAATTACAATTTGCTGCAGAAAAAGCATTAGAAGGAATGCGGGGTGCCCTCGTTGCCATACAACCAAAAACGGGAGAAGTATTAGCAATAGTGAGCCAGCCTAGTTACGACCCCAATCCTTTTGTTTCAGGCATCAGCACGCAAGATTTTCAAGCCCTGCAAGATTCACCAGAGCGTCCACTTTACAACCGTGCATTGCGAGGACTTTATCCTTTAGCGTCTACTATCAAACCTTTTATTGCATTGGAAGGTTTAAATTCTGGAGTGACAAATCCTAACTTCACTCTTTCTGATCCTGGTTGGTATCAATTAAAAAATAGCGAGCATTTATTTCATGACTGGCGTCATCGTGGTCACGGTATGGTTAATCTTAATAAAGCCATTACGAGTTCTTGCGATACCTATTTTTATGATCTGGCTTCAAAGTTAGGTATACAACGCATAGATAATATTTTAACTGAATTTGGTTTTGGCGAGCTCAGCGGAATCGATTTGGATGAAGAGTTGCCCGGTATCATTGCCTCCCCTGCTTGGAAAAAACATGTGAAAGGTTTACCTTGGTATCCAGGTGACACTGTTCTCTCTGGCATCGGACAAGGGTACATGCAAGCAACACCATTACAATTAGCTGTAGGTACCTCCATGTTGGCAAACCATGGCCAGCATTTTATGCCGCATTTATTATCAAAAGAACAACAGCCGGGAAAAGCAGAGATTATTCAGAAACCAATATTGATAAATAAGATAGAGTTAAGTGACAATAATTATTGGAATGTAATTATTAATTCTTTGCAAAATGTTATTACTTCACCTGAAGGAACCGGCTACTATCATTTTGGACGTACTTTATATTCGGTTGCAGCAAAAACAGGTACTGCACAAGTCTATACAAAAAAACGTAACGAAGCAGATGAAGATCTTGAAGATCAAGCCAAGTTACCTGAAAAATTACGCGATCACTCACTTATTATTGCATTTGCACCCGTAGAAGATCCTCAAATTGCAATTGCTGTCATTATAGAAAATAGTAAACTAGCCTCGGGTGTAGCACGCAAAGTCATGGACTATTATTTATTACAAGAACTAAAAGTTGTACCCGCTCGCATGATACCTGGTTCACCACTTAAAAAAATGTTAGAACCTATTAAGAATAGTGTGGCCCTAAACGCTAAAAAATCCAATGCAGGAAAATTATATGCTCCTGGTTAATTCATTTAAACATCATTTCAAAAAAAGAGAGATGGGTACACAGTACCGTACATTTTGGCAATGCATACATATAGATGGGCTTTTACTATCGGGTATTATATTGCTAATGGGATTAGGTTTGTTTATTTTATATAGTGCTAGTAATCAAGATATTCGTGTTGTAGAACATCAGTTGATGCACACATGTCTTGCTTTAATGATCATGTTTATTTTCGCACAAATTCCACCGACCTCTTATCAACGCTGGGCACCCTGGATATATCTTGCTGGTATCATATTATTATTAAGTGTTCTTGTTATGGGGCACATCGGAAAAGGTGCGCAGCGCTGGTTAAATCTCGGTGCGTTCCGATTACAGCCTTCAGAAATTATGAAGCTAGCAATCCCTATGATTTTAGCTTGGCATTTTCATAAAATTCATTTACCTCTACGCCGAAAAACTATTCTTTTTTCTGGGATTTTAATTCTTATTCCTGCATTGCTTACTGCAAAACAACCTGATCTTGGCACAGCAATATTATTAGTTGTAGCTGGATGTAGCGCACTATTATTGGCAGGGCTTAGCTGGTGGCTCATATTTACTTTAACAAGTGTCAGTGCATTAGCTGCGCCGCTTATGTGGTATGGAATGCATGATTATCAACGTCAACGTGTACTCACTTTTTTAAACCCCGAGCGAGATCCATTGGGTTCTGGTTATCACATCATCCAATCAAAAATCGCAATTGGATCAGGCGGTTTATTTGGCAAAGGATGGTTAAATGGCTCGCAATCTCATTTGCATTTTTTGCCAGAACATTCTACCGATTTTATTTTTGCAGCTTGCGGAGAAGAATTTGGATTTGCAGGAAGTCTGATACTGATTGTTTTATTTATGTTTGTTGTCACGCGTGGACTTTTCATTACGATGAATGCACAAGATACATTTACGCGCTTACTCGCAGGCAGCCTCACCTTAACTTTTTTTGTTTCGTTCTTTGTCAATATGGGAATGGTCACCGGAATATTACCCGTAGTAGGTATCCCCTTGCCTCTAATTAGCTATGGTGGTTCATCAATGGTAACGTTAATGGCAAGCTTTGGCATATTGATGTCTATTCAAACTCATCGTAAATTATTAACAACTTAAGAGTAAAATATGTTAAAAAAAATAGTAGTGATAACCTGCATCAGTATATTTAGTTTATTTTGTTCGTACACAGCTAGTGCAGATATGAAATTTGTCGACAGACCTGACGTGAAAACTTTCATAAAGAAAATGGTTACCAAGCATGGATTTCATGAAGCTCAATTGATTTCACTTTTTAATCAAGTGAAAATTAGACCACAAGTCATGCGTAGCATTAAAGCTCCTTTAGAACAAGAAGCCTGGCACACTTATCAAAAAGTATTTATT
>DHXK01000069.1:3845-4530 GCA_002413665.1 Legionellales bacterium UBA5158
CGCATAGATGGTGGCGTACAATTTTGGAACCATCATGCTGCAACTTTAGCACGTGCAGAAAAAATATATGGCGTACCTGCCAGTATAATTATCGCAACGATTGGTGTTGAAACTAAATACGGAAAAAACAAAGGTGAGTATCCAGTTATCGATGCTCTGACTAATATTGCTTTTAGTGGATCATCACGTGAAAAATACTTTCGCAACGAACTTGAAGAATTTTTATTGCTAGTGCGTGAGCAACATTTAAATCCTCTTACTATTAAAGGTTCATATGCAGGAGCCATAGGCCAACCTCAATTCATGCCTAGTAGTTATCGATATTATGCAGTGAACTTTTCTGGAAAATCTAAAATTGATCTTTCTAATAATATTGATGATATCGTTGGTAGTATAGCTAATTATTATAAACAACATGGTTGGAAAACAAATCAAAGTGTTGCTGTACCCACTACCTTCACCCATATGAAATATTCCTTGTCATTAAATGACAAAGTGTTAAAACGGAAATTATATAAACGTCATTTAGCCCATTACGGTTTACATACCTACTATAACTTACCTTCAGATCAGTTATTAAAAATAGTTGAATTAAAGAATGATAATGGGTACGAATATTGGATAGGCTTACCCAACTTTCAAGTTATCAAACGCTATAATCCTAGTGATTTATATGCAATGGCAG
>DHXK01000069.1:4660-11991 GCA_002413665.1 Legionellales bacterium UBA5158
AGTGATTTATATGCAATGGCAGTTTATCAATTGAGTTCTCATATAAAAGACTTAAGAGGAAAATCACATCATGTTTAAATCAAAATTACACTTGAGGGCAGCACTGAAATTGACTGGCTATAGTGTCATGGCCTTGTCTATTCTCATTAATGGTTGCTCTAGCGTGCATAGAAAAGATGGCCCCCCTTCTTATTATGTCGATGAATCCAAGGTACCTAATGCGGTACCTCGTAAAGAAGCACACAGTAAGTATGGCAACATGCCCTTCTATCATGTGTATGGAAAAAGATATGATGTTATGACCAGTTGTGTAAAATATCGCGAGCGTGGTATTGCCTCATGGTACGGATCAAAATTTGATACGCATCGTACATCAAGCGGTGAACGTTACAATATGCTAGGCATGACTGCAGCACATAAGACATTACCTTTACCCACTTATGTTGAAGTGACTAATTTAAAAAATGGGCTTAAAGTAATTGTTAAAGTGAATGACAGAGGTCCTTTCGCCTCCAATCGAATAATTGATTTATCTTATGTTGCAGCAAAAAAATTAGGTATGCTGGGTCATGGAACTGCTTATGTTGATGTGAAATCTATTGATTTTGAAACAGCCGCAAAACGTCCTTACTTATTTGCAAAAAATAATCCTGCTGCTCCCTGTAAATTAATTCCTGCTAGATCAGGACGGTATTTACAAGTTGGGTCTTTTAAAAATAAATCTCTTGCACAAAAATTACAAAAAAGATTAGTTGCACAAGTTCATACTCCTGTTGTAGTGGGATGGTCAGGCAACTTTTATAAAGTACAAGTTGGACCTATCAAAGATATCTACGCAGAAAGTAGAATAGTTAAACATTTAAAATCGTTAGGTATTAGCAGTTCACGTGTACATACCCAGGAAGAAAAGAAAAATTTTGAACTGACTTAAAGAAAGCCGAGCCCAACCGTTAGTGAGTGATGGCAAAATATAGTTTACGCAAGCGAATGACCGCTCACTAGTGGTCACACACGGTGTTAAAACAACGTCAACAAGGAAGTTGTCACATGATCAATATTCTTATCTCTATCATTGGAATACTCATTACAATTCTTCTTATTGTTGGGGTACATGAATTCGGACACTTTTTTGTAGCGCGTTGCTTAGGTATTAAAGTGCTGCGTTTTTCACTGGGATTCGGAAAAATATTATTTAGTTTCCGAGATAAAAGAGGGACAGAGTTTGCACTCTCTGCCATTCCTCTTGGTGGTTATGTAAAAATGCTAGATGAAGGAGAAGATGATGTTCCAGTAAATGAACTTCATTTAACTTTTAATCGTCAACCTTATTACAAAAAATTTCTTGTTGTAGCAGCTGGTCCTTTAACTAATTTTATTTTTGCCTTTATAATTTATTGGACACTCTTCGTAGTTGGCTTTGTTAGCATCGTGCCCATCATCGGAAAAATCACTCCTAACTCTATTGCCGCGAAAGCTGGTTTGGAAGCGCGACAAGAAATTTTACAAATCGACGGAAAGCCAACGTCCAATTGGACATCTGTTGTGATCGAACTCTTTTCTCATGCAGGCGACAAAGATGCTATGCAATTGACCGCTAAAAAGATGGGTGGCATACATACTTACAATTTAAATTTAGAAGACTGGCTAATCAATGATCTTAAACCTGATCCTTTAGTTAGTCTGGGTATTGAGCCTTACGAACCTACCATTCCTGCTGTCATTAGTAAAATTCAATTAAAATCCCCCGCGTCTGAAGCGAATCTATTAGTAGGTGACACCATTATTGCTGTTGATCAAAAGCCTATAGAAGATTGGATGATGTTAGCGAAAATAATCACCGAACATCCTAACAAAAAATTATCCTTTACCATTAAACGAAACATGAAAACAATTATTCTGCCCGTAACGATCGGAAGCACACACAATTTAATTTATAAAAACCGTGGTTTTTTAGGGATGAGCCCAACATTTGAATGGCCAAAGAATTTGTTGCGCACTAATCAATATTCTATTTTTTCTGCAATCTCTCCGGCATTCAAAGATGTGATGACATTTACAAAGCTCAATTTTATTATACTTGGAAAAATAGTAACCGGAAAAATTTCCTTACAGAGTTTAGGAGGGCCAATCACTATTTTTGATAGTGCAGGAACTGCTCTTAATAATGGCATTATTTCTTTTTTGAGTTTCTTAGCTTTTTTAAGTATATCCATAGGAGCAATAAATATTATTCCTATTCCGGGATTAGATGGTGGCCATTTACTTTTTCAAACAATTGAATACATCATCAGAAGGCCGTTATCCAACAAAGTATTGGCCTTATTTTATCGCTTAGGAATGATTTTCTTATTGATGATAATGATACAAGCTATTATTAATGATGTATTAAGATTATAAATGAAATGGAGCATGAGGATGTTCTTTAACATCTTTGATATCTAGTAAAATGCCATCCACTTTATCTCGGATAATCTGATCCATTTTTTTAATTAAAGAAATTCTATCTTCTTGCTGAAGTGGGTCCATTCCCCACTGATGAGAAATCACTCTTAATTGATCGAGTGTTTTATTTTCAGATCTAATATCTTTAATTGAGTTGTTAGCTTCGACGCTAACATGAAGGTGTAAAAAAGCAAATAATTTAACTTTAATAACTTCGATTGCAGCCATTAAAGATCCTTTGTTTTTTTTCAATCCATGTATATCCTGAATACTAAGCATATCAATAATAAAGTCAGGTAAATTTCTTAATCCTAGTGCATAGGCTGCTGCAGATATGCGAATTCTCTCTAAAACATACCCAAGCTCTCTATGAGATTCAACAAATTGTATTGGTGAATACTCCTTTTTATCATTTTTTTTATTTTGATATGTAATAGCTATATCTAACCATTGATTAAAACAATCTAATGTTAGATGAAAATTTTCAGGGTGTTGGTTCAGCTTTTTTTCTAACACACCCGTAGCTTGTTTAAGTTTTATTTTTAAAGAATCCATTAAAGCAGTGGTTGTGCCTTGTATCATATTAGGTTGGACAATAGAATGTTCAGGAAAAGAATGATGAAGACTGCCCATATCCCCTAGATTAATCTTATGTAATGCATTAATTAATATAATGTAACTATTAAAAATTCCTTCGTATAAATTCAAATAAGAATTTTTAATTTCAGTATCGATGGCCGAAAGTAAGCTCTTTGAATAAGCTTTCCAAGCTTCAGGATAGTCTTTAATACAAAGACATTTATCAATATGATCTTTCATACTCATCAAAAGATTATTTATTTTAAATTGTTTAGAATTATTGTAATACTGAGATCGTTCAGTAACTTTATTATTGATTGCGTCAATGATAGATTCATTTTGTATTTTTAAAATTTTATGAAAACATTTAAGATTAAGCAAATCCTCTGCACTTAAATCATTAATAACTTTTTTGAGAATATTAATTTTATTATTATCAATGATGAAATTAATTAGGTTTTGATTAATTTGAGTTGTAGTATTAAGATTCGATAAATTAAATTTATCGGTCTCTAATAGTGAAAGTAAAATGATAGGATTATCGTTTTCCATCGCTAATTCGTAATGGTTGAATAAAATATCATTTCCTAATATATCTTCCCAACGCAGGTTCGCATCTTTCAATAATTTTACTACTAACTTGAGGCCTAATTGCGCTGGGTTTTCCCCACCCGTTAATAAACTTATGCAAATGACATACTGTATAGCAGATAGTAAACCTGCATCTTGTAAAAATTTCATAATAATAAAATTATAATTTTTCCCGGCTTCTATATTCACGCGACAAAAATTTAAAATATGTTGCCGGAATGATGTACTTTTGCTGTCAGATTTTTCACTTAATTTTTGTAAAATGATTTGAATTAATGTGACATCCCAACCACTAAGTAATTGTGATGATTTCACTTTTACTTCAGGCGAGGATTGCTGCGCTGTTAAATAGTTGGATAAATAATTTTTGTACCAATCATAATCCTTTAATGCAGCGTCAAAATTGTCTTGTCTTGCGACTAGACCATCTAACGTTTTAGGTAAATCTAACTGAACTAAGTCAGCTTGGCAGCAGACTTCAATGAGTGAACATATTGCGCGTGAGGATTGCATAGTGGCTCGGTTAAAAAGTCATAATAATAATTATTTATATAATGAACTTCTACTTTAAAAACGTCAATACAATTGTGCATATTTTTATCAATTATTGCTTTTTCTGATATTAAAGCCCCTAAAAGTATAGAATATTCGTTGAAATTCTTAAAATTGAGCCTATAGTCATACAAACTCAGGGGAGCCTTAGTAAAGGCTGAGAGGTTCTGTGACAGAACGACCCTTAATTTACAACCTGACCCGGATAATGCCGGCGTAGGAAGAAGTGATAAAAATGAATGCAATCAATGCCCCAACAATATACGTCAAAAATGCGTATCTTAGGTTTAAAAATAAAACTTTATTTCAAGATCTTAACTTAACTTTATTAGGTGGCAAACTTACCTGCTTACTTGGCACCAGCGGAGTTGGAAAAACCACACTACTCAGACTTATTGCACATCTCTATACACCTGAAACATTGCATCAAGAAGAAATTTATTTTGAAGGTGATATTCATTCTAATCAAGAGCTGCTATTGCAGCATCAAATTTCCTACATGGCTCAAACTGATTTACTCCTTCCCTGGTTAACTGTTTTAGATAATGTTTTATTAGGATCCAGATTACGACGCTCAAATTTACACTCTGAAAGAGCGCATGAGTTACTAAGTCATGTTGGCTTAGGAGACGCATTACATTTATTTCCTCACGAGTTGTCGGGGGGCATGAGACAGAGAGTTGCTTTAGTGCGTACTCTTATGGAAAATAAAAAAGTTGTTTTAATGGATGAGCCTTTCTCTGCATTAGATGCTATTACTCGTTATAAATTACAAACGATAGCTTCTACTTTATTACGTGATCATACTGTTTTATTGGTGACACACGATCCATTTGAAGCATTACGTTTAGCCGATGAAATTTATATCATGTCGGGAAGTCCTGCTTGTCTACATTCACCTTTAAAATTAAGAGGTCATACTCCTCGCGATTTATCCTCACAGGAAATTATTAATTTACAACCTCTCCTATTTGCTGAATTACTAAAAGCCAGTGAGGTAAATAGATGAATGCATTTACTAGAGGGATTATTCTTACAATAGGGCTTATATTACTGTGGGAATCACTGGTCACCTTACTGCAAATTCCATCGTATATTTTACCTAGCCCCGTCCAAGTTTTTAAAAGCTGGTATACACATAGAAGCTTGCTAATCTCAGAAGCCATTACCACTATCACAGAAACATTCTTAGGCTTAATGCTGGGCACATTATTTGGATGCATTACTGCTTTAAGCATGGCTTTTTTTCGCCCCGCTACATTATGGTTACTGCCTATTTTATTAATCAGCCAAGCAATTCCCACATTTGCTATCGCACCCTTGTTAGTTATATGGCTTGGTTATGGTATGTCATCAAAAATTGCGACAACGATTCTAATGCTCTTTTTTCCTATTACAAGTGCGTTTTTTGATGGCTTACGACGAACAGAGTTAGGTTGGTTAGACTTAGCAAAAACAATGCAAGCGAACAAATGGTCTGTGTTTTGGCATATCAGAATACCTGCAGCTCTTCCCTCGTTAGCTTCTGGGTTGCGCGTTGCGACAGCAATCGCACCGATTGGTGCGATTGTGGGTGAATGGGTAGGTGCAAGCAAAGGACTGGGTTATTTAATGTTAAATTCAAATGAACGCATGCAAATTGATTTAATGTTTGCTGCTTTATTGACGCTAATTGTTTTCTCTTTAACACTTTATTTTTCAATGGATAAAATTTTACGTAAATTAATTCCATGGCAACAAGAGGTTTGATATGAAAAAAATATTTATTCTATTATTTGCAATTTGCTTAACCACACAGATTTTTGCTGCAGATAAATTAGTGGTGTTATTAGACTGGTTTGCAAATCCCGATCATGCACCTCTTTTTGTCGCACAAGATCAAGGTTTTTTTAAGCAACAAAATTTAGAGGTACAATTGATTGGTCCTGCAGACTCTGCAGATCCACCAAAATTAGTTGCTGCAGGAAAAGCAGATATTGGCATCACTTATCAACCTAGATTTTTGGAACAAATTGAGCATGGATTACCTTTAGTTATGATAGGCACGCTCATCAATAAACCTTTGAATTGTTTGGTGGTATTAAAAAATAGCTCAATAAAAACTTTAGATGATATGAAAGGAAAAAAAATTGGCTACAGTGGTGGCAGCATGAATAATATTACTCTCAAAATTATGCTAGCAAATAATGGTAATCTTATAGATGATTTACAACTGATCAATATACATTATGATTTAACACAAGCATTATTATCCGGTAAAGTCGATGCCGTGACAGGTATGATGCGGAATTTCGAACTGACCCAAATGGAGCTTAATGGACATCCTGGGCGTGCATTCTATCCTGAAGATCATGGCATGCCTTATTACAGTGAATTAATTTTTGTTGCACAAAAAACTCAAGCTCATGATCCTCGTTTATCAAGATTTTTAAAAGCAATTCAGCAAGCCATTGTGTATTTAAAAAAACACCCTGAAGATACATGGAAAACTTTCGCTAAAAATCACTCTGAATTAAATGATGAATTGAATCATCGCGCTTGGACAGATACACTGCCGTACTTTATTCAAAACCCAGCAGTTGTTCATTCAAAAACATTTATGAATTTTGCTACTTTTATGCAGAAAAACGGATTAATCAAAATAGTTCAACCCTTTACTACGTATGTTGCTTTACAGGAGTAATTTATGATATTTGCAATTTACTTATTAGTAGCTCTTCTCATTACGAGCATAATAATTCTTTATGTTCAACGCGTGGGGCATCTTTTTAAAGAAAGTGTTTTAGAAAAATTAAATGAGTTACGCACACATCAACAACAAGCCTTGAATGAACACAGAACTACATTCGATGAACGACAATTTGAATCTTTAAAAATTCTTCAGGACACCTTATCAAAAGGCGTTCAAGATACACGATTTAGCGTGAAGGAAGCATTACATGATTATTCTGAACAATTAGGTAAGCGCGTTGAAATTCTCACACAGACAACTGATGCTCGCCTGAAAGAAATTAATCAGCAAGTTGAAAAAAGATTAGCGGCAGGATTTGAAAAAACAACAGAAACATTTAGTGATGTTGTGAAGCGATTAGCATTAATAGATGCCGCTCAAAAACAAATTTCTGAACTTTCTGATAATGTTGTAGATCTCAATGCTATTTTAAATG
>DHXK01000069.1:12028-14388 GCA_002413665.1 Legionellales bacterium UBA5158
ATGATAAACGGTCTCGTGGCGCATTTGGTGAAGTTCAGTTAGCCGCCCTCATTCGTAATGTGATGCCTGAACAACATTTTTCATTGCAACATACTTTAAGTAATAGCAAACGTGCCGACTGCATTTTATTTTTACCAGAACCTAGTGGGAATATTGTTATTGATGCTAAATTTCCACTTGAAAATTTTCGTTTATTAACAGAGTTATCACTTTCAGCAATAGAAAAATCTCAAGCAGAAACTCAATTTAAAAAAGATATACGAAAACATATTCAAGATATTGCTGAAAAATATATTATTCCGGGTGAAACTGCCGATGGTGCAATGATGTTTATCCCTGCTGAAGCGATCTTTGCTGAAATTCATGCTCGACACCCTGACATCGTTGAAATTGCTAATCGTGCAAAAGTGTGGCTAGTCTCCCCTACCACCATGATGGCTATACTTAATACTGCACGTGCAGTTCTAAAAGATACAGCAACTCGACAGCAATTAAATATTATTCAAGATCATTTACGTATGCTTGCCAACGATTTTAAACGCTTTCAAAAAAGAATGGATGACGTCGCTCATCATATTGCTAAAGCGCATAACGAAGTCGATCAAGTGCATATTTCAGCAAAAAAAATCACCACAAGATTTGGTCAAATTGAAAAAGTTGAACTTGATGATATCGCACTCTCTTCCCTAGCCGGAAATGAATTACAAGTAAACGATGAATCGGTGGAATCTTGAAATAATCACCGGTAAAATACAGTTACTGCTAAATTATGAATGCAATGTAAGAGGATAAAAATATGGGTTTTTTAGAAGGTAAACGCGCGTTAATCGTGGGTCTTGCTAGTGATCGCTCAATTGCATATGGTATTGCTGAGGCAATGCATAAACAAGGCGCTACATTAGCTCTCACTTACCAAGGTGATAAGTTGAAAAGCCGCGTTGAAAAGATGGGCGCTGAATGGAATGCTGTTACAACGATTCCCTGTGACGTCGCAAGTGATGAGCAAATAAGTGACATGTTTACCGAGTTACAAAAGCACTGGGATGGATTTGATATTATTGTTCATTCAGTAGCATTTGCTCCAGCTGACCAGCTTGAAGGGGATTATCTGGATGCCGTTAATCGTGAAGGTTTTAGAATTGCTCATGACATTAGTGTTTATAGTTTGGCAGCGTTAGCGAAAGCGGGTTACAAAATGATGGAAGGACGAAATGGTTCAATAATCACACTAACTTATTTCGGCGCTGAAAAAGCCGTTCCTTTTTACAATGTAATGGGTTTAGCCAAAGCTAGTCTAGAAGCCAATGTGAAATATTTAGCTGCAAGCTTAGGACCTAAAGGAATACGTGTTAATGGAATCTCAGCTGGCCCTATTCGCACACTGGCTGCAGCTGGAATCAAAAAATTTCGTAAAATGTTAGCATTTAATGAAAAAACAGCCCCTTTACGTAAAAATGTCACCACAGAAGAAGTGGGCAATGCAGCTGCATTTTTATGTTCTGATTTAGCCTCAGGTATTACTGGTGAAATACTTCATGTTGATGCAGGATTTCATTCTATATCACCTATGAATTTAGAAGATGATGTTACGTCAACTTAATCAATAGTCGAACTATAAATAAAAAAACCTTTGTTACGCTAATTATATTTAGTATAATTAGCGTAATTTAATTTTGTACAATTTTTGAAGGGGGAATTCATGAGAAAGTTGGCATTATTATGGATAAGTTCATTGCTCGTCACTACTAATCTTTTTGCTGAAGCTAACAAAATAAATTTAAGCATGAAAATTACGGCTAAATCCATTTTACATAACCATACCCTTGTTGACTCTAAAAAAGGAAGTTTTGCGATTGTGTATGGTGGACAAGATATTTCTCGGGGGAGTATTGATTCACAAGCACCTAGAGTCGATAGATCAGTTCTAATTGGATAGTTTATTGCCTTGATTACCCTGCGGTTCATGCTGCAGGATCTTTCTTTTATCTCGCATATCTGCGCAGTCAAAACTTTTATTGAGTAAATTAAAATAATCTAGAGAAATTGACCTTTAGCTTGCCAAACTAAAAATCCCCATGCTTAATTTAATTCAGCAATAAGTATTGAACTGTTTAGAATGGAAAGACATAAAAACATTAAAATAAGCTAGTCAGTTAAGCTGACTGCTTATCCAATTTATTATTTTCAATATAAGTTACAATTTTAGCATTCGCAATCAAGCTTTGTTCATAAAGCTTATACTCCAACGCACCTTCGCTATTCTGCACCTGATCAGCAAATACTTCGTACTGGCTTGAGTTTGATTTGATATTGCCGTCACGAACGTTTTTTACCTGTCTCTTATACACATCTCCCAGCCC
>DHXK01000069.1:14404-14941 GCA_002413665.1 Legionellales bacterium UBA5158
AGTTAGAACAGCATATCCAGTAGGTATTCTCACCGTCACGAAAAGCTTATTAAGATCTTTTTGGGGCTTTGGCATTCTAAAAGCTGCATCCAATATTGCAGAGTCAACCTTTGTTGAGTAACGGCCTATCCAACCTGCTGAAACCCATGAAAATGACGGATATTCGTGTTTAATCTGATCTGGTGAATAACCCTTCTGCAGCTTCTGTCTAAGAAGTGAGGCTGCTGCTAAAGCATTTTCTTCAACCTTCTTGATTTTTAATTGTTCAACTATCTGCTGCTGTACTGATTCCTGAGGCAGCAATGCTGCAGGAAGATGAGACTTAATTCTTAAAACAATAGCCATATCAGGATCAACTTGTATAACATCACTGTTGTTTTGTGAATTTAAAACATCACTATTAAATGCTGCATCCCGTACTTTCTGATTAGCTGTAATGTCTTTTCCGCCTTTATTTAACGAAAATAAATCAGATGTTTTTATGCTCGAACCAACAATTTTTACCGCCTGCTGAAGTGAATCTGGGTATTCGTAAGC
>DHXK01000069.1:15022-16321 GCA_002413665.1 Legionellales bacterium UBA5158
CTCAGCAAATTTTTCTTCAGCTTGTTGACGATTTAATGCTTCTGTAACCTTGCCAGTAACTTGTGCATAAGGTTGTATTTCAGCATTTTTAACACCTAATACTTTGATGATTAAGATGCCGGTATTTGTTTGTATAGGGGCACTGACTTCACCAGATTTCGTCAATGTTGAAACTACTTTTTGTAAATCAGATGGTAGTTGAATTAGCGCAACCCAGGTAGACTGTTTTGCTGTAGTATGAGAAAAGGTTGCAAAATCCGCGCCAGCTTTAATTTTCTGAAGTATCTCATTTGCCTTATTTTTAGCAGTTGCTAAGGCTTCAGGGCTACTATTTTCAGCTAAAGGAATCAGTATTTTGTCTAAATTCCACTGCATAGGTTGAGAATAAGAATTAATATTTTCATTATAATATGCTTTAAGCATATCTTCAGTAGGATGCATAGTTGTCATCAACTCTTTTTTTGATAACTCTACATATTCCACACTCACTTGTTCTGGTGTTTTAAACTTATCTTGATTCTTTTTATAATAAGTAGAAATGTCTTCAGGTGAGATCACGATAGCTTCTTTTGAAAAGAAATCACGAGGCAAGGTAATGTACTCAATCTCTCGCTCTTGATTTACTAATGCAATCGTTTCATTAACTTCATTCGGTAACGCAAATGCGCTATGTATAATGCCTAGTCTAGGCTGATCCATCAGCAACGTAGAACGAATTATTTCTAGAAAATCTCCAACACTAAATGAGGTGTTAGCTAAAACTTGATTAAATCGTTCCAGAGAAAATTTTCCTATGGATTGAAATTCAGGAATACTTTCTAAGTAATTTTCAATTTGACGGGATGATATTCTGTAATTATCAGCTATTGAAGCTTGTTCTAATACTTGAATATTGATAAGACTGTCTAAAGCACGTTGCTTAAGATCTGCTTCCATGTTGATTGGCAAATTTGCCCCCAAATTAACTTGGGCTTGTCTTTTTAGTCTATCGTATGAAGCTGCTAATTGATTTTTATTTATTTCCACACCATTAACTTTTGCAATAGTGGTGGTGCTAGACGCGCCGGTGATGTAACTGTGTATTCCATATAAGGCAAATGAAAGAATAACTAAAGACATGATAACAGTTACTACCCAGCCTTGGGTACGATCGCGTATGCTCTGAAGCATTGTGTAATCTCGCTAACATTATCTATAAAAAAAGGCGTGCCTTGTGATGAGCAACTTTCTCTAATTTCAATTTTAGAGCGCTCTTAAGACACACCTCTTATAATTATGGCGGAGTGGACGGGACTCGAA
>DHXK01000069.1:16444-16605 GCA_002413665.1 Legionellales bacterium UBA5158
AACCAACTGAACTACCACTCCTAGCTCGTTTTTGAAAGCGCTTCCATTTTAAGCTAAATCCATTCGTCACTAAATAGATTTGCTTATAATTGCTTTCTCTATTTTCAATTTTGGTAGGAGCTGAGGGGATCGAACCCACGACCCTCGCCTTGTAAGGGCGA
>DHXK01000069.1:16777-23606 GCA_002413665.1 Legionellales bacterium UBA5158
GATGCTCTCCCAGCTGAGCTAAGCTCCCAATTTTACAACATAACTAACTTTTATACACTAGCTTCCCTGATTGAGTCTCAATGAATTTATTCATCGCAGCCAGGTTGTGTAAAGTATTCGTTTTTAAAATAAAAAGCAAAGAATTTTTAATAAAATAAGAAAAAAAACTGCTAATTTTATCGATCTTTTTCTTTTACAGCTTCTTTTAAAGCTTTTCCAGCTTTAAAACCAACTATCTTAGCCGCTTTAATATTAATTTTTTGACCGGTCTGGGGGTTGCGACCTTCACGTGCAGCACGCTGCTTCACTACAAACGTCCCAAAGTTCACCAGCACAACAGGGTCACCTTCTTTCAAAGAAACCGTTACACCGTCTAACATTGCGTCTAGCGCACGTGATGCCGCTGCTTTGGTAAGTTCTGCTTTTTCAGCAATCAGTTCAATAAGGTCAGATCTGTTCATATATCCCCTACTTTTCTGCAATTCATAGTTAAATTATTTAACTTCACACGAAGAATAAACCCTCGCGCGTGGCATAGCGGAGTAACTCCCCTCACCAACCCCATTACTAGCGTGTCTGCGAACAAACCACAGTCATATACACTTAAAAATGCTGGCATAAGACATTTTATAATTAAATAACAGATCATACGTGATACTTAATTTGAGAATGATTTATACCAATAGCAGGAAACACGTGTCAAGCAGTGTGGTGTAAGCTCATCATTATTTCAGATAAAAAAACATCGCTGTCTGTAACAGGCAGCGATGAGTATATTTTACTGATGTGCTTGATTAATGAGCCCTGTCTCTGTCACTTTTACGAACTTTTTTAGGTGAGCTAGTCACTAAAGTTCTAACTTTTTTAGTTTTCAGCTTACGTTTTGGCAATTGATTAGGATATCCATTCAAAGCATAGGAAAATACTTCGTCTATCCATCTCACGGGTATAATATTTAAATCTTTCTTGATGTTATCGGGAATCTCTTTTAGATCCTTTACATTCTCAGAAGGGATAATAACGCTTTTTATTCCACCCCTATGAGCCGCTAACAATTTCTCTTTTATACCACCTACTGCTAATACTTCACCGCGTAGAGTAATTTCTCCTGTCATCGCAAAGTCTGCTCTTACAGGAATATGTGTTAACACCGACACTAACGCAGTACACATGCTTACACCAGCACTAGGCCCATCTTTAGGCGTAGCACCTTCGGGTACGTGTATATGAATATCATTTTTCTCAAAGAAATTTTTAGTAATACCTAATAATGGGGCACGGGCTCTTACAACAGTTAAGGCTGCTTGAATTGATTCCTGCATAACACTACCTAATTGGCCAGTGTAGGTCATTTTTCCTTTACCAGGTAACGTAACCGCCTCAATTTCTAACAATTCACCGCCAACTTCTGTCCACGCTAATCCTTTCACTTGTCCAATTTGATCTTTTTCAGCGGCAATATCATAACGGAAACGTCTGACGCCAAGATAGTGCTCAAGATCACTTGCTTCGATAGAAACTTTTTTGACACGCTTTTTCAATAATATTTCTTTAACGACTTTGCGGAAGATTTTTGAAATTTCTCTTTCTAAATTTCGAACACCCGCTTCTCGCGTATAATATCTAACAATATATTTTACAGTCTCTGCTGTGATTTTAACTTCATTAGGCTTCAGACCATTCGATATCATTTGCTTAGTCACTAAATGTCGCATCGCAATATTAATTTTTTCATCTTCGGTGTAACCAGGTATGCGTATAATTTCCATACGATCGCGTAACGCTGGAGGTATCTCTAATGTATTCGCCGTTGCAACAAACATAATATCCGAGAGATCATAATCGACTTCTAAGTAATGATCATTGAATGCATGATTTTGTTCGGGATCTAAGACTTCCAGCAAGGCTGAGGCAGGATCCCCCCGGAAATCCGTCGACATCTTATCAATCTCATCTAACAGAAAGAATGGATTAGACGCATCTGTTTTAGAGATTTTTTGAATAATTTTACCTGGCATAGCACCAATATAGGTACGTCTATGCCCACGAATTTCAGCTTCATCACGTATTCCACCTAAAGACATACGAACAAATTTACGTCCTGTTGCCCTAGCAATGGATTCACCCAATGAAGTTTTACCTACTCCAGGAGGACCCACTAAACATAAAATTGGACCTTTAAGTTTTTTTACACGTTTTTGCACAGCAAGATATTCTAAAATTCTTTCTTTTACTTCTTTTAAGCCAAAATGTTCAGCTTCAAGTATTTTTTCAGCTTCAACTAAACTAGCACGCAATCGTGAGCGTTTATTCCATGGTAAGCTCAACATCCAATCTAAATAATTTCGTGAAACCGTTGCCTCTGCGGACATAGGTGACATCATCTTTAATTTATTGAGCTCTGACACACACTTTTCTTTTGCTTCGGCATGCATACCAGCTTTTTCAATTTTCTTAGCCAAAGCTTCGATTTCGTTCGGAGATTCCTCAAGATCACCTAACTCTTTCTGGATGGCCTTCATTTGTTCGTTGAGGTAATACTCACGCTGTGTTTTTTCCATTTGGCGTTTTACACGACCACGTAATCTTTTTTCCACTTGTAATAGATCGATTTCTGCTTCCATAATGCCAACTAATCGTTCTAAGCGTTTCACTAAATCAACAGCTTCAATTAGTTTTTGTTTTTCATCAGTTTTTAAAGACAAATGTGCAGCAATTGTATCTGACAAACGACTACCATCTTCAATAGCTAATACCGATGATAAAATTTCTGTTGGAATTTTACGATTAAGTTTTACGTATTGTTCAAACTGAGACTTGAGTGAGCGAACTAAAATTTCTATTTCTTTCGCTTTGACATTTGTATCATCGACCATCTCAACATCAGCTAAGAAATAATTTTCATTACTGATAAATTTAACAGCTTTGGCTCTTCGCACGCCTTCGATTAACACTTTCACTGTGCCATCGGGAAGTTTTAATAATTGTAAAACAGTAGCGAGTGTTCCCACATGGTAGATTTCTTCCTCTGTAGGTTGATCTTCTGAGGCACTTCTTTGAGTGACTAAAAGAACTTGTTTATCAGCAGCCATTGCTACTTCAAGTGCTTTAATAGAACGTTCACGACCCACAAATAGAGGTATTACCATATAAGGGTAAACCACCACGTCCCGCAATGGTAGCACGGGAATACCTAAAAGATTTTTATCATTCTTGCTTGATGTCATAGTAGATTCCTCAGAAATAACATCCATAGGGAGAAGCTTAATTCACAATCTGCCAACATGTTATTCTGCAGCAAAGCTTTGCTCTAGCTCTAAACTTTCATACATCACTATAGGTTGCGATTCTCCTTTGACAGTTGATTCATCTATTATGACTTTTGAAACATTACTTAGGGATGGAAGCTCATACATAATATCGAGCAACACTTTTTCTAAAATAGATCGTAAACCACGAGCACCTGTTTTCTTTTCGACACAACGCTCTGCTATGGTTTCTAAAGCAGCATCTCTAAACTCTAATGTTACATTTTCCATTTCGAAAAGTTTACGATATTGTTTTACTAATGCATTTTTAGGTTCAGTCAGAATACTAATTAGTGCATTCTTATCTAGCTCTTCAAGCGTTGCAACTACCGGCAAACGACCAATTAATTCTGGTATCAATCCAAATTTAATTAAGTCTCCAGGTTCCACTTCATGAAGTAATTGATCTAATGTTTTAGCATCATCTTTACCGCGTACTTCTGCAGCAAAACCGATGCCTGCTTTTTCCGAACGATCACGAATAACTTTTTCAAGGCCCGCAAATGCGCCACCACAGATAAATAAAATATTACGCGTATCAACTTGAATAAACTCTTGTTGAGGATGCTTACGACCGCCTTGTGGGGGAACTGAAGCTACCGTACCCTCAATTAATTTTAGTAATGCTTGCTGTACACCTTCACCGGATACATCACGAGTAATAGAAGGATTTTCTGACTTACGGGAAATTTTGTCAATTTCGTCAATATATATTATGCCAGTTTGAGCTTTCGCAACATCATATTCAGCTTTTTGAAGAAGCTTTTGAATAATATTTTCAACATCTTCGCCTACGTAACCAGCTTCAGTAAGTGTAGTCGCATCAGCGATAGCAAAAGGTACGTTTAAAAGTCTGGCTAGTGTTTCTGCCAATAACGTCTTACCGCTACCTGTAGGTCCGATTAATAAAATATTACTTTTATTTAGTTCAACTTCATCATTTTTTTTAACATTACAGCTTAAACGTTTGTAATGGTTATAAACTGCTACTGATAAAGTTTTTTTTGCGAAAGACTGACCTACCACATACTCATCTAAAATGGCTTTAATTTCCATAGGTGAAGGTAGCTTGGGCAAAAGATCAGCGCCTTTAGCTTCTTGATTTTGTTCTTGAATTATTTCATTGCATAGTGCTACACATTCATCACAGACATAAACAGATGGCCCCGCTATGAGTTTACGAACCTCATGTTGGCTTTTACTGCAAAACGAGCAATGTAATACTCTGTCTTTACCGCCATTTCCGGTTTGGTCATCAGTGCTCATAGAGGAACCTCTTTTAGTTTAGCGTCATAATGAGATATGGGCATATTTTTTAATTTCAAGTCACTTTCTCTTTATCAGTACTAGGGGTGCCTTTTCTGTGCTCTAAAATTCTATCGACAATTCCATATTCCATAGCACGTTCCGCGCTCATAAAATTATCTCTATCTGTATCCTTCGCAATAACTTCTTCAGCCTGACCAGTATGATGTGCTAAAAGTCTGTTCAAGCGCGTTTTTATTTTTAACGTCTCTTCAGCATGAATAGCAATATCAGACGCTTGACCTTGTATTCCACCTAACGGTTGGTGAATCATTACTCGAGCATTCGGTAAGCAAATACGTTTCCCAGCTGCGCCACCCGCTAATAAAAAAGCACCCATACTAGCAGCTTGACCCAAACACATAGTGCTAACCGCAGGTTTAATAAATTGCATTGTATCGTAAATGGCAAGTCCTGCCGTCACTACGCCGCCCGGTGAATTAATATAGAGCGAAATATCCTTATCTGGGTTTTCAGACTCTAAAAATAATAATTGAGCAACAACGAGATTCGCAACATGATCGTCAATAGCCCCAATAAGAAAGATAACTCTGTCCTTTAAAAGACGAGAGAAAATATCATAAGATCTTTCGCCTCTAGCAGTTTGTTCAACTACCATGGGTACTAGATTAGAACTAATTATTTTATCAAATTGGTTTGTGATCATGTAAACGCTTCCTTCTAAAGTTTTAAAAACTACACTCACAAACAGTGCAGGACGCCATCCTATGCTTTCATTAACTCACTATAATTTAGTACTTTTTCAGTAACAGCAATATCGGCTAATAATGTTTCTATTACTTGCTCTTCTAAAACATACATTTCAATTTCAGCCAGTCTACGTTTATCACCAGCATACCATTTAATGACTTCAGTTGGATCTTCATAAGCAGCTGCAACTTTTGCTAAATGTTTTTTAACTCGATCCGCATCAGGTTTAATTTCTTTCTTTTTAACAAGCTCGCCTATCAGCACACCCAATACAACATTTCTTTTTGCAGCTTCTTTAATTTTAGTATCTTCATCTTGGGTATGATGATGTTCTTTGTTTCCGTGGTTAGGATGCACTTCATCGTGAACACGTTTGGCTTCTTGCTCAATCAGTGCGTCAGGAACTTCAATAGGATTTTGTTCAATTAATAAATCAAAAATCTTAGCTTTTAATTTAGAATTAATTAAACGTTCAACTTCACGATCTAAATTTTTTCTGATTTCGCCACGCAACTCATCTATGCTTCCACTCTTGATTCCGAATTTTTTAACTAGAGTTTCATCCATCGCTGGGGCGTGAGGCTCTGACACTTTTTTAGCATTAATGGTAAAATCTGCAGTTTTGCCCGCAAGTTCTTTTGCATGGTAATCTTTAGGAAATGTAACCTGAATTATTTTTTCTTCATTTTTTTTGATGCCAATAATTCCATCTTCAAAACCAGGAATCATTGAATTACTGCCTAGAATAATTGGATAATCGTGAGCTTCGCCACCTGCGAAAACTTTTCCATCCATCGCGCCGCGAAAATCAATTACAACTTGATCTTTTTCTTTTGCTGCACGATCTACGGCAGTCCATGTGGTATGTTGTTCACATAAACGTTCGATGACTTTTTCAATATCACTGTCAGCGATAGTTGCAATTTCTTTTTCTAAGTTCTTAACTTCAAAATTAACGCCTTCAATTTCTGGCATTACTTCAAAAATCGCTACATATTCTAATGGTTGGCCTGGAGTGATATTTTTAGGTTCTACAGTGGGTGCAGCAATAGGATTTAATTTTTCTTGCTCAATAGCAGCATATAAAGATGATTGAATAACGTCGCTTAGGGCTTCTTGTCGCAATGCATCTCCGTAAAGCTGCTTAATATGGGACAAAGGCACATTTCCAGTGCGAAATCCTTTTACTTTGGCGGTTTTTGCTAACTTAGCCATCCGCTTATCAAAAGCTTCATCAAGTTGCGCTACAGGAACTATCACAGTAATGCGTCTCTCAAGCTTAGTTGTTGCTTCAACAGATACTTGCATAATAACCTCAATGTTAACCTAAAAATAGAGTTTTTAAATAACCATAAAAAAATAAGGGGCTTCCTCGATAAGGACGTCCCTTTTATTAGCATTATAGTAAAAAATGCTTAGCAATGAAACTGTAGAGTCAATCATTATCAATGGGTTTAACTGATTACGCATATTGGTGCGAAAGGAGAGACTCGAACTCTCACGGG
>DHXK01000156.1 GCA_002413665.1 Legionellales bacterium UBA5158
GATAGTGAAGGCTATGAATAAAGCTGATGCTTTATATCTGGCGACTGATGCGGATCGCGAAGGTGAAGCCATTTCTTGGCATATTTATGAAATTTTACGTGAAAGAGAATTGCTGACAAACAAACCTGTCAAGCGAGTTGTTTTTCATGAAATCACTAAAACTGCTGTGCAAGCCGCACTAGATAATCCTCGTGATATTTCCATGGCACTAGTGAACGCACAACAGGCACGCCGTGCGTTAGATTATTTAGTAGGATTTAATTTATCCCCTTTGCTATGGCGTAAAATTCGTCGTGGTCTTTCTGCTGGTCGTGTACAAAGTCCTGCGTTAAGAATGATAGTGGAACGCGAAGAAGAAATTGAAAAATTTGAAAAACAAGAATATTGGGATATCGCAGCGTTAACATCCGCGCACAAGCAAGCTTTCACCGCCAAGCTAACAATTTTCAAAGGCGTCAAGCAAGAACAATTTACGATTACAAACTCAGAGCAAGCCGAAGCTGCAAAAAAAGTTTTAATTAAAGCAGCGAAAGGAAAGTTAGTTGTCACCAAAGTAGACAAAAAACAACGTAAGCGTAATCCTACCGCGCCATTTATCACCTCTACTATGCAACAAGAAGCTGCACGTAAAATTGGTTTCACCGCTCAACGCACTATGCGTACCGCACAACAATTATATGAAGGTATCGATGTAGGCGGAGGGGCAGTCGGTTTAATCAGTTATATGCGTACTGACTCTGTCAATTTAGCCGCAGAAGCGCTTGCAGAAATTCGTGAATTTATTGCTGAGCGATACGGTAAAAATAATGTGCCGGATGAGTCGCGAGTCTATAAAACAAGAGCCAAGAATGCACAAGAAGCACATGAAGCTATTCGGCCTACTTCTGTGTACCGTACGCCTGAATCCGTTAAAGAATTTTTAAGTATTGAGCAATTTAAACTTTATGATTTAATTTGGAAACGTACCGTTGCTTGCCAAATGATACACGCCACATTTGATACGGTGGCAGTAGATTTGGCGTGTGGCAAAGATAATAATTTCCGCGCAAATGGATCTGTGATTACTGATCCTGGTTTCATGCATGTGTATCAAGAAGGGCATGACGATAAAAAACCTGAGCAAGATGAAGAGCGTCTTTTGCCTCCGTTAAAAGAAGGTGAAGAAATTGATTTAGAGGCAGTTGAATGTAATCAACATTTTACTGAGCCACCACCCCGCTTCTCAGAAGCAACCTTAATTAAAGCATTAGAAGAGCATGGCATAGGCCGTCCTTCTACCTATGCAGCGATTATTTATACTTTGCAACATCGTGAATATGTCATATTAGAAACAAAACGTTTTCATCCTACTGATGTTGGTCGTATTGTTAATCAATTTTTAACAAAATATTTTACGCAATATGTTGATTATAGTTTTACTGCAAATTTAGAAGATGAGTTAGACGAAATCGCTCGCGGTGAAAAAGAATGGATTCCGTTATTAGAGCATTTTTGGTCGCCCTTCAAACATTTAGTTGATGAAATCATGGAAACTGTTCAACGTAAAGATGTAACACAAGAAGCAATCGATGAAAAGTGCCCGCAATGTGGATTGCCTTTGTCTATACGTTTAGGCAAGCATAGTCGTTTCATAGGCTGCACAGGTTATCCAGAATGTAACTACACACGCAGCGTCGATGAAGATGCCGAGAGCGCCTCAAAGCCTGAGTTAGTCGAAGGAAGAACTTGTCCGAAATGTGAGTCACCTTTGCAAATAAAAGTGGGTCGCTACGGTAAATTTATTGGTTGTACTAATTACCCTAACTGCAAACATCTAGAATCGTTGATTAAACCGTTAGACACAGGTGTTGATTGTCCTGAGTGTAATCAAGGTAAAATGCTGCAAAGAAAGTCTAGATACGGCAAAATATTTTATTCTTGTGCGCGTTATCCTGATTGTAAATACGCTCTTTGGAATGAACCAATTGCAAAACCGTGTCCAACGTGTGCATGGCCTTTGCTTATGATCAAAACGACTAAACGTCGTGGTACTGAATTAGTTTGTCCGCATACTCCTTGTGATTTCACATTACCGTATGAAAAGCCTGAGTAATATCTCCTCTTCTTAGTGCCATTTTAAAAAAGCTCCTCTCTTTTCAGAGAGGATAGCTGCTCATTTATTTATTCTTTTTTAAAGAGGAATTCATAATGCTATCAGAAGCAATCCAAAGCGCTTTTGAAGAAATATTTAAAGGCATGCCTTCACCTAATAAACTAGCAAAAGAATGTTTAGCTGCATTGTAGGGTTATTCTGTCACAGTGGATGATGGAGTGGGTGGATTAGATTCTTCTTTGGGGTTGCTTTCTGCACGTTCGAGACCTGCTATTGTTACAATGATGAATTCTATTTTGAATATAAAAAATGACTTATCAATTTTCAAAAAAATGCGTCGTGATTATTTTAATTTTATTTTAAACGAAGATCCCAAAGATGAAGTACGTCCAGTTTCCGCATAGCTAAGTTTTTTTAATATTTATTTTTTAATATTATTAGGTCGTATTAGGTTATACACTTTGCTTCTGACTGAGTTACGTAGATCAACATGAGGAGTGATTGTGTTATTGACGTGCTTAAATATGTAAGCGTTTGCTGAAACCAAATCGTCAAATCCAAAAATCTTTAATCCTTCTTCTCCACAAATAACTTTAACAGCATCTGTGTTTCGAGAGAGATTTTTATAAGAAGACAATTCTTTAGCCCATAAAAAATGTATCGCTGCAGTCTCATGATAAAGTTGTGATTGATTTAAGTTATCAACTTCACCTTTATTCGCAATGTAATTACCTATATTGATTAAGGTCCATGCAGCATGCATATAGCCTATACCCCAGTATAAGTTACAGATTCGAGAGACATCTTTAAAAAAAATAGTTTTTTCATCTGCAGTAGCAGAATTATTTTTGATCTTTATTTCATTGTAAGCAATTCGATTTTGTAATGCATGAAACATCCCGTAATCACAAGATTTGTCTAAATAAATAGAAGACAGCTGAGGAGAACTATTTTCCAGCAAGTGTGATTGAGTCAGAAAATAAGCTCCCAGGTACTGACTAAGGGTGGTAACTTCTTCTCGATCGATCGATATTATTTTATCACCCTGGTAGCTCATTTCCTTCAATAGTGCAGCCCAAGTTTTCGTATGAATGGAATTTTCGTTTTCACATAGTGCTTTTAAAAAGGGGTGATTCATGCAAATTTTATAGATGACTAGAGGAGTAAGCATACTTAATTTTTTTTCGAGATTGTCTGTTAAATTAGAATCAAAAAGATTTTTAAGCTGTGAAAATATTTCATTAGATTCAAGATTCATTCCATCTAATTCGGCTAATAGTGTTTTTTTGTGATCTTCAGTGGCCTCATTATAAAACATTTTTTCCGCCCCCAAATATCAACATAAAATGTTTATCCTGCACTGAAGCCAGATCTAGGTCTTGTTGGCTCTGGGGCAATCTCGGTTTTGAGTTCAAGTTCATGTTCTTTAATTGAATTCAATGTAACGGCAGCAGCTGGAACGTATTTTTCTGGCGGGCTAATCCCATGAATTTCAGTTTGTAACCCAGAGTAGAATTCATGCGGTGTTTCTTTTTCTAATTTTTTGCTTAATCTTGCTTGTATATCTTCAAAAGCTTGATGAATGATTAAAGGGCTGGAATCTTTATCGATATGTTTAATATAATCCTTAAAATCCTTAAGTCCTTTTGGTAGTACAGTATCTGGATTAGAATTAAAAAAAGAAGATTGAGTGCTGGCAATCTTTACATTATCTTTCAAATCCATTAAGAATTTTCTTTTCTCTTCAAGTAAAGGTAATTCTTGATAAGGGAAGCATGTAATGCATTGTTTTAAATTTTTTTCGGTTTCCCCGCCAATAGTTGCAGCCAATTTTGCTATTTGATGAAAATGCAATTCACTATTATTGGGGTCACTTTGCAGAGTGTTTAACAATGTTTTTAATTCTACTATTTTTGCATCTTTTTTTTCTTGCCCATCAAATGAAAGTTTAATTTTATTAAGCACTGTTTCATGCTCAAGGCGTTTTATGTCAGTAGAAATCAGGTCACGTATTAGATCTAAGGATGAAATAACAGGTGCCTTATCGTCATATACAACATTTACCAAATCCTTTAAATTGCTTATGATCTCTTCTTTGTTTTTGTTGTTATCTGCAATTAATTTATTTATTGCTAACCCAGCTACCGTGCTGGGGAGTAATGAGGTTTGATTAATTTTAGTAATGCCAATATCCATAGTTTGTAAAAATGCATAAACGGCATGAGCACAATTTTGTGTGTTCAGTTTATATTTATTTCTATCTAGCATGCCAAAGCCTTCTGAGGCTTTAAGAAGATTTGATCGAGGAATTTTTAAATTTATAGCGATCAGATTTTTTTCTCCGTAATGTTGTTTATCCCCATCAAATGATTTTTTATTGTCTTTTAGTAGGAAAGATTCATTTTTGTTTTCTGCAGTAACCTCTATAGAACCATAAGAAAGATATCCTTTGTCAGATTGTTTTAAATAGTTACGTCTTTCTTGAAGTGGTATTTGTTCAGTGTCAAAACCAATTGCTACATGTCCAACAGCGTCAATAGTTCTACCTCTTAAAGTATTTTTACCACCGCTAAAGTAATAAACGGTGATATTAATGTCATCATCTTGTTGTCCGTTTTGTTTGGTCATAAACAGGTTTACTCTGTCTTTATAAAGCTAAGTATAAGCCAAATATAAATAATAGTACTTTAAAGGGTAGTGTTTATTTCATGTTTAAAAATTAGTAAGTAAAAAGTGAAAAGAAGGAATGAAGAGTTCCATGCCGCAGTACCTTCTTCTGTTGCGCTAAAACTAAATATCTTAATTTGAATGCTAAATTTATGAATGTACTCAGTTAACAAAAATAAAATCCTTAGCCTATACTTAAGGTGACATTCTTTGAAAGAAAGGAATTTTATGTATGCTCATGAGTTTACTTCATTTGATAAACATTTAGCATTTTGTCTTGATGGCTCGAATGCCACAGGATTGCTAAATCAAATCAATATTAAAAAAAACCTGTCTTCAATTAATAGCTTGTCACGTGTTTTTGACAGTATTTCTCTTGCAGAAGATTTCCAGCAAGCGAATGACTTTCAGCAATTAAAAATGCATTTTAAAACGCTAATGTTCAATATAAAAAAAGAAATAGATGAGGCAGATCTCACTGATTTAGATGGGATATCTAAGTTTATAATTTCTCAACGAAATAAAAAAGAATTAGATCGTGTGCTTAATGAAACAGCTCTGTTAACCTGTCGTGAAATACTTAACAAAAATAAAATTAAAAAATTAATATTGGATACACTTAATCCATTGGGATTAAAAGAGATTTCCGACAGCTTAAAACTATTCAACAATAAAGATAGCGAAGAAATTGTTCAGCATCAAATACTCGCTAGTTATTTTAATATGTATCTGATTTCAAATATAATGAATCAAATTGTTGAAAATATAATGGATCCTATCGAACGAAACAAATATGAATGTAATATTCAAAACCGCATTCAGGAATTATCTAAAGATCAAAATTTTTTTAGCGATCAATTAAGAATTGGGTATTTAATCAAAAAAGAACACAAAATAAAATCTTGTCTTTCTTATGCAATTTCTTATTTGAGTTCACACGGTCATAATGCAAAAAAATTAAAGCTAGTTAAAAGCAACTTTCCTGAGCTAAACAATGAATTTAACGCGAAAAAATCTCATAATCTTTTAATTAATTCTAATGTTTTTGACGGTGACAAAATTTTAAAATATGTGGGAGATACTTCACCAGAATTAGCTATCGAAATTATTCATAGAATTAAATCTACTTTTCCAGTTCAGTATGGGTATGCTGATGCTGGTATATTGATACATGAAAACTTATTGCCTAATTTAGATTTACAAAAAGAAGACAATTTTCTTTATGCAATCTATTTATTAATTCGTTTAAATTTTGAAACTGAAGCGTATAAATTGCTGCAAAATGTCTTAGTAGATTTCGATATAATCGATGAGCAAAATATAAAAAAAGCTTTTCAAGAGCTAACGAAGAAACCAAATTCTGACTTTTCTATGCCAATAAGATAAATTTTGTAATTTCATTTTAAACCTGAGCCTATAAAAATCTTATTGTCGTCGGCGTTTATTCTATCCTCGTCAGCCATCATAATATGTTGATTTAAAAATAATATTTAGAATTTTTTTACTTCGTGGTATCAAGCAGGAATATCTCTAAATATGAGCTATACTTTTATCAGTATCATACAAGATGAGGTAACTTATATGCCGCAACCAGAAGATAAAAAGGTTAAGAGCTATAAGGATGCTTTAATTTCGTCACTGCCCAAAAGTGAAAAGGTTAATGGCAAAGTTGAATTAGATTTTGTTCTCCAGTCAGTAGAGCCAATAGAAAATGACGAACATAAAATAGAACAGGTTGAGGGTCAAAGTGCCGTGTGGGATGTGTCTTCACTGTTACCACTACCCTCGCTCTACATGAAAGAAGTAGAGGTTAGACCGATGCCGGATAATGCTATAGTCATGGATCTGCCTCAAAATTTCTTGCCGGATGATCCGGAACTCAATAAAGCGTATCGTGTAGATAGGCTAAATGCTTTTCCTCTTAGTGATCCAGGTCAGACTTTAAGAGAAGCTAAAATGGATGTTCGCAATGCACTAGGACGCACCATAAATAATGAACCTGTTGATCTTGGTGTTGACATGGGTAGTCCAACGTTAGCTGGACATGATAGTTATAGCCGAGCACTTTTATCTTCACTTATGTCAAGCAAGGAAGACATAATAAAAGAGACTTCAGCCGCACCTACTTATGTAGCGCCAAGCGTGTCAATGCGTGACCCAGGTCTAGATGTAGAAAATAATTTAAAACAAGATATTCAAAACGATGGTATTAGAGCAGGCGTACGAAAATAAATATTTTCATAAGCTTGATCGTGGAGGATGATAGTGAGAACTCAAATGCTGGCATCAGCGGAAATTGAAAATGAAAAATCGGCTTTAGCATTCTTGAGCGAATTGATTATTTCAGAAGCCGAAGAAGATCATGCAATCGCTTCTGACGTATTAAAAAATTGCAAGCCCAGTATGGTTTTAAAATTAATAAAACATAATCCTGATCCTTCCAACCAACAAAAAATAAAAGAGTTTTGCATGTTGGAAGGCTCGCCTCATGTTCAGGAATGGGCAGATACTCTGAGAGAACAGCGTTTTCAAGGGAAAACTATTAAAGCCATTGATGGGACAATAGCTAGTTCTACCCTAGATCAATATTTAGGATCTTTCTTGTTTAACGAATTTAAAAAAAACCAACAATCTGATCCAATGATGGGGTTATCTTCTTTGCGCATGGCGTGTGAACTTAATTTTTTTTACGCTTTAAGAGAACGTGTAGAAAATAATGTAACGAAAATTAAAGCTTTTGAAGAAACAGGGAAAGATTGGCAAGAAGCTGAAATGACTCTCTTAAGTGATTCGGCCAAATTAGGCCATACATTTTGGAGTCTAGGTTATATTCATTCCGCGCTTATTTTGTTAGATCTTGGAAATACTTTTGCTGAAAAACATAGCAAGAAAAGTGATGCAGGCTCAGCAGAATCGGTGATGGAAAATGAAAGATATAAATTATTAGCAATTAAATTTTACGAAGAAGCAGTATCGCATTTTTTTCGTGCTAACTTTTTATTTTCTCAAAAAGCATCAGTGGAAGTCAGTTCTGTTATTTGCGAAGAAAACGAATTAGCCGCTGTATTTAAATTTAGTAATTTAGGTGAAGCGCAGCATTATATAAAAGCCTCTATAAAAAATTATGTCAGTGATTCAAGATATACGACATTGCTTAAAAATGTAGAAGATGAAATTAGTAGTATATTTAACAAAAATGGTAAAGAGACTAGGAAAAACTCACCACGTTAGAAATGGTCTGCATGCTTACTGACTGATTTTTTTGAACGTAGAGTTGAATAGACAAAATTTTCCAAAAAAAAGGGGCAGTATAAAATACTGCCCAAGTTGATCATGTCTGGCAATCCTTGCCAACATTCCATCCGTGAACACAAAACGAGGAGTGGTTGCACAAGTCCATTTTTGCATGAAGTAGTCATCCTTGACCACGACGTAAGTGTAACCAATTCTTTTGACGCAGGTATGGGCGAGTAATCGTTAGGCTAAAGATTTAATCGTTGGGCTTAACTTAAAAGTATTCAAAAAATACATACAAATCAAAGGCATGCAGTAATATAAAAATTTTCTAGCACTTTAATCTTACCCATTCTTTCCGTTTTGTCTAATTTTTGCGGGGCGAATGGCTTACATCCTGCGTCATGAAATCCCCATTAGTTGCGTTGAAAGAAGTGTCTATTAGTCTCAACCACTTCTTGCAACTTACCCAAGACAAGAGATAATACGAGTAAACCTACAGGCGTATTGAACACATGAAACAACTTATAGAACAGCTCATTAAAGCATCGTTTGATAAACTTTCTGCGGCAGGCGAATTTTCCTTTGCTTACCCCAAAGTTCAAATTGATGCAGCAAAAGATCTTCAGCATGGCGATTTCGCCTGTAATATTGCTTTAATTTTAGCAAAACCTGCAAAACGTAAACCGCGAGATATCGCTGAACTGATCGTACAGAACTTACCGTCCTCCCATTTAGTCACAAAAGTGGAAATAGCGGGTCCAGGATTTATTAATTTTTTTCTTGCGCCAGAAGCTTTTCAAGCCATCATTCCTGAAATTTTAAGCGCGGGTAAAAATTATGGTCGCGCTGACATAGGGAAAGGCCAACGTATTTTAGTGGAGTTTGTTTCATCTAATCCTACAGGCCCACTTCATGTGGGTCACGGCCGCCACGCAGCTTATGGTGCGGTAGTATCGGATTTGCTAGAGCATATTGGTTATTCAGTACATAGGGAATACTATGTTAACGATGCCGGCCGGCAAATGGATATTTTAGCCGTGAGTGTTTGGTTGCGATATTTGGAACTCTGTGGAGAAATATTTCCTTTCCCAGTGAATGGTTATAAAGGCGATTATATCGTTGCTATCGCTCAACACCTGAAAGAAAAATATGACAAAAATTTATTTAAAAAAGCTGCTGAAGTATTTGCAGATCAACCCCTAGATGAGTCAGCAGGCGGTGATAAAGAAGTTTATATCGATGCAATCGTTGTACGCGCAAAACAATTACTAGGTGAAGATTTTTATTTACAGATTTTCGATCTGACGTTAGAAATGATTTTAACCGACATTCGAGAAGATCTCGCAGAATTTGGGGTGAAATTTCAAGAATGGTTTTCCGAACGGAGTTTCACCCAAACTGATATTGTTGATAAGCATATAGCACAAATGCAAAAAGATGATTTGGTGTATGAACAAGATGGCGCTTTATGGTTTCGTTCCAGCAATTATGGTGATGATAAAGACCGTGTTCTACAGCGTGCTAATGGGCAGCGCACTTATTTTGCAAATGATTTGCTTTACCATATTCATAAGTTTGAGCGTGGTTTTACAGCGGCCATTGATATATTTGGTTCGGATCATCATGGC
>DHXK01000065.1 GCA_002413665.1 Legionellales bacterium UBA5158
TAAAAACTGCGGAACCGAGTATAAAATAGAATATAACGATATTATTAAAAAAATGCGCAAAGCTGAAAAGTATAAAAAGCAATTGAAAAAATACTGTAATAAGCATTTTGCCCACATAGATATTCAATCACCAGAAGATAATGAAAAAGATTATGTCGGCTTAAGCATTTTAATGAGTGAATATATTGAGCTGATCAACAACGCAAAAATTATACTTACTATCATGTGTAAAGTTTGTCAAAAACCACCTTGTGATTTTTCCGAGAATTCATATAAGAGCTATACAAAACAATTTTGGGGCATAATTAATTTTACAGAAATGAACGTTTCGAACCGCCGGTGATGTGCGAATTGCTAACTTTCCATAAAAATAAGGATTGACACCACGCAACTCATGAGTGAAATTTTTTTCTTATATTCTCTATGTGTTGTTCTTTTATCTCATAATCAAACTGTGTATAAGGATAAAGCTTCTTGTAAATATCGTTTATTTCTATTTCTGTATAAATGTCTGTTTGTATCTGATTGCAGATTTGAGCAACAACTGGTGCAATGCTATAGTGATTTATAACACTAATATCATCGCTTTTTACTGTAATATTTTTAAGAATACACCTATCCGAAAAAACAATAATAGACCGTATAGATACATTTTTACCAACAAGATTTTTCAAGTGCTTTATATGCGATGCATTCTGCATTATCGGATTATAAAAATACTCTTTATGACAACGACCTTTGCCTTGCGGTAATGTTTGCGTCCAATTTTTTTGTGCTTCGTGGCCAAAAATCCAACCACTATAATTTTTGCATTCAAATACGAATAAACCTTTTGAACATATCAACAGTACATCAATTTCGGTTGTTTTATCATTTTCCTTCGGGATGAAAACATTAAATAAGAATTTGCCACCGTTATTTTCAAAATGACGTAAGGATATATACGTTAAGTATTCTGCATATTTACCTTTATCATACTTAACAGATGAATAGGAATTCTTCGTTATTTGATAATACGCCCCTACTTTATATTGCTTGTTTTTATATTGTATAAAATAGAGGGCTAATAAAAATACCGCTAATAAAATAATTAAATTAACTTCCATTTGAAAACCTGTGGTGGGCTAAATCCAATATCACACTGCAACTGGTAATTGATACAACCTCCTGTTGTGTATTACCAAATATAATTAGCAATTGAAATAATTTTTTCAAACTTTTTCTAAACGCTCTAAAATATCCGGGTATTTTCGCACTAACAAAATAAGTGCCACTGCTTGATCGTTTGGTACAGTAGTACCCTGCTCCCATTTTTCTAAAGTACGAAGAGAAACACGCAGCCTCAAGGCAAATACTGCACGAGAAAGATGTAACTTTTCCCGTGTATCTCGAATCAGTTCAGGATTAATTTTCAAGGGTGCCTTATTCTTTACCTCGTAAGTCCGCAGTGTAATTTTGCCCGCTTTATTCGCGTTAATCTCTTCAATACCCAGCTTCAATTCTTCAAATAAACTACGTTTTTTATTCATTGCGACCACCTCTCAACCATTTGCTTCAGAATTTTTTTCTCTTCCGCAGATAAATCTGTTATTTCATTTTTAGCATAGAGTGTCATCAAATAAATATGATGCTCTATTGTTTTCCAATAATAAATCACCCTTATTCCGCCGCGCTTCCCTTTATTAGCTATAGCCCAGCGTAGCTTTCGCAGTCCTCCAGTTGCCGGAATTAGGTCTCCTGCTTCTGGATTTTCAATCATGTATGCTTGCAAATCAGAATACTCATCATCAGTTAAGTACTCACCAAGCTTTTTAGTAAAAATCTTTGTCTCTATAAATATCATAGCACAATCCTACCCTTTAAGGGTATATATAATAAGTTATTTTTAATACATATTGCCATATAAACCACTTGATAGCTTTATGGTGCTAAGTTACCCTACTGTCACGTTTTTGTAACGTGCCTACATTGGTTACCATTGATTAGTATGGGTTTAGATGGGTTTCACTAAAGCTACACCACCGTAAGGTGTTGATTTTAATGTTATTTTATATTGACCTAGGCCATTCGTAATCAGTAGGTCCGCGGTTCGATTCCGCGTGTCGGCACTGTAGAATCAAGCGGTTACAGAGCTTTTTTCGAAAGACTGAAATCGATTACGCGACTTTTACGCGACCCCTCAACATCCGTTCTTCTTAACAAGGTCAAAACAGGCCCATCTCTTCCAGTACAAGCCTTGCTTGCAGCTTCTAATAAGTTAGACAATTCGGCCGCAGAATAATGCGTAGTGATACGCCCACTCTTATGACCTAGTAAATCTTGTCTATCCTCAAAACTAACACCAGCTGCCCTTAACCTACGTCCAAATGTATGCTTGAGATCGTGTACCCTTACTTGTGATAGCTCTGCCCTAATACGCGCTTTCTTCCATGCTGTACGCAACATTCTGCCTACTGGTTTTCCATTATAAGTAAACACAAACTCAGGATGCTGACCGCGCACTTTCTCAATCACTGCTCGCGCAGCGTCATTAAGCACAACCAACCGCTCTTCCCTATTTTTTACGTGTTCACTTGGTATCAGAAATACCGAGTAACCTAACCCAAGCACAGGTACTTCCCAGTTCCATCGCAATTTACAAATCTCCATATCGCGACATCCTGTATTAACTGCAAAAAGTGCCATATTTAACAAATGGGGTGGTAACTCTTTAAATAAGCGATCCTGCTCCTCCCAACTTAGCGGATAGGGTTTACGTTTATCCATTTCAACAAGTAACTTAATTTTGGGTGCTGTTGCTAGCCATGTTAAGCCGTGCTCATCCAACCATTCACTTGCAGCAAGATTTAAAATATGACGAACTAACTGTAAGCCGTAATTAATAGTTCGTGTTTTTACACCTTGCTGCCGTCTAGCTAGGATATATGCTTGCAAGCTTCCCATATGTACAGCTTCTAAGTTTAGCTGCCCAATAACTACGTCTAACTTCTTAATGGCACAAATGTCATCGTAAAGACTGGCCTTGTGAGCATTTTCTTTTACAAATTTAACGACCGCATCCCTGAATGTACGTTTTGGTCTTATTCCATACACTACAGCCTTGCGAATCGTTTCAAGCCTGCTAATCAAGTACTTCTCCGCTTCACGGAGCTCGCTTGTACCAGTACTTTCGTAAATTCGTTGTCCGTTAATTTTTTTGTTAATGTGCCAGATATCACCACGGCGTGTGAGTCCAGGCATTCGTTTATGTCCCATACACTACTCCTATGTGCGGGACGTCCGTTACAAGCGATATAATGGTCGACCCACGCATCTAAATCAAGTCTATCGAAAGCAACACCCTGGTCCCCAATAGGCACCTCTATCAATGTTGGCCTAACTTCGTTATTAAAACGGTTTTTATCCATCCCTAGATAAATAGGTGCATCTCTTAATCTAACAAGTCGTGGCTGCATACAAATTTACCTCTTTTAAAGTTTTCTATTTAATTTTTAATAAAAAAATTTTCTTAACGACAAGCTCTACAGATGGTAGTCTTGGCGAAATTTACAAAATCAAGGAATACAAAACGAATGTCTCGGATGTTAATCACATTTGGCTTGATGCTAATATTGCTTGGCTTTTTATGGCCATTGCTAAAAAAATTCGGTCTTGGTCATTTACCAGGAGACATGCTCTTTAAACGTGGTGGCTTTACTTTTTATTTTCCAATTACTACATGCATTATTTTCAGCTTAGTATTTACAGTTATTACATGGGTACTAAAGCGATAATAATATTTTCAACTAAAAAGATAAAAAAAAGCCCGCAGAAACACGGGCATCCATATTCAGAAATAACTAAAAACGTGAACTTTATGATTTATCTCAAGTGAGAAAAAATCATTTATAAAAAAATCTCTCGCCATTGCCTTGTAATCAATATAACTCTGCAAGTATTCCGGAATTTCCCTACCGTCAACTTCGTGAATCCAGTTATTCAGCCTAAGCAAATTAT
>DHXK01000197.1 GCA_002413665.1 Legionellales bacterium UBA5158
GAATAAAACTAATCCCAAGGGGCAGGAAGCGATTACTTATTTCAAAGATCATCTAACCTCTATTGATGAAATTGAAAAAGTGACTGGTCTCAATTTTTTCCCCAAATTTACAAAAAAAAACAGGAAGCAGAAATTGCGTGACCCTGCTTCTGAACTTTGGCCTAAGTAGTCGTCTGTAGCTTTAAAAAAGCCTTCACCTTTTTTTTATTAAAACATTGCAGTCTAGTGACTGAAAATAAAAAATATTAGAAATCCAAAACCAGTTAATGCAGTTAACCCATGCCCTATCGCCAACGATTTTGGAATAGCTTGCCCTGTGATATCTTTATAAATAAGCATTATTCCACCCAGTGCAGCCAAAATAAAAATAATGATACTGACAATTGGCGCAGGCTTATAAAGTATCGCATACACAATTAATATAATTAATCCTAGCGCAGCCGCAGGACCGTGAGTAAAGGCGACTCCTTTAGGAGTGTTTTTATTTTGTAATACATAAAATAATAAATAAAATCCCAACATTGCGGCTATAGCAAATAACGCAATTGCAATAAATAACATGTTAAACACCTCCTTTAGTAAATTTTATTTTTCATCTTTTCGTTCTAAATTAAACTTGGCAGGTCCTTCAATTACCTCCCCTTGTGCTGTGAATCGGCTACCATGACAAGGGCAATCCCATGTGCTTTCTGCATTATTCCAATTTACAATACCTTTCATATGCGTGCATACAGCTGAGACAATATGCAATTGATTATTTACATCACGAGACACCGCACATTTTTCATGATTAATTTCCATTATTTTTCCTTGACCCACTTTAATGTCGGAATAATTTTTAACTTGTGAAAATGGATAATCTTTTAAATATTCTAGAAACACATTCGTATTTTCTTTTGCTAAAAATCCTGCAGAAGCAAGTGGCTTAAAACGATTTGATTGATAGGTAGAAACTAAGGGATTATCTTTTCCTAATATCATATCGCCAATAATAATTCCTGCTAATGTTCCGTACACCAAACCATCTGCCCAATATCCAGTGGCTAGGTAAGTATGTTTAGAAAATCGGCTCGCTAATCCAATATAAGGCACATCGTCAGCTGATTGGTAATGCTGAGCTGACCATTGATAGGCGACATCTGAGACTGGAAAATGTTCACGAAGAAATTTTTCCATGTCCTCGTAGTGAGAAATCATATTATCACCTTGGCCAGTTTTATGATGGCCACCCGCCACCATGAGTAAAGCCGGATTGTTATCTGTAACAGCATGAGTGCATGTTGCATGAGGAGGACGATCCAAATCCCAAAAATGTCCTTCCGGATAAATATTATCTTTTAAACGAACTGCAACCACATAACTACGATAAGGTGCGGTATACATCTGAGCGAGGTTGATTCCGATTGGCGTGTGCGTTGCCATCAATACTTTTTTTGCAATAACTTTTGCCTTGGCTGTTTGAAGTATACAAATATCTTTTTCATCAATATTTGTGACTCGTGTATTTTCAAATATTAAACAACCTCTTTTAGATAAATCTGCTGCCATTGAAATGACATATTGCAAAGGATTAAATCTTGCTTGATTTTCCATTACAACAGCTTTTTTAAATTTAAATGAAAGAGGCAAACTATTGGTATATTCCATAGGAATTTCCATTTGCTTAAATAACTCAACTTCTTTATCAAGCGCTACCCTAGGATCTTTACTAGTGTATGCATACCATGGTCTTCGCGAAAAATGACAGTTTATATTTTTTTCATGAACATTTTTTTCTATATAATCAATAGCGAACTTGCGTGAATGAGCGATTTTTTTGGCTTCTTCTAAATTAAATTTAGAAAAGATATTTTGATAAAATGGTTGGACCGCAATATAAAGATTACCAGTAGAAAATCCTGTAGTCACTCCTCCAATTTGCTCAGCTTCCAAAATGACAACTTTTTTGCCCGCACTAATTAATTGATTTGCTGCCGTGATTCCTGTTATACCACCGCCCACAATAGCAACATCAACTTCTATATCGGTAGTAAGTTCCGGGTACTCATTAGGTCTTACACTAATTGCTTTCCATAACGAAGTAGTATCCATTATTAACCTCCTCCTTGAGGTTGTATCAGAAAATATATGATTATTTATCGTATACTAGAATAGCTTCATTGTCATTCTGCCCCACTGATCTCTCATCTAACACAATAATTTCTTTTTATTAAAACACGCAACTATGCGGTTAATTATTTGAAAATAATGTAAACTAGTTTTGCTTGCGATATCTATGTATTACTTATCAACATACGTTTGATTGAAACCGCACAGGAAAAAAGATTATGCATCTTGATCCACTTATTTTATCGCGATTACAGTTTGCTTGGGTGATTGCCCTTCACATCCTATTACCAGCATTCACCATCGGGCTTGCTTCTTTCATAGCTGTGCTTGAGGGTATGCACTTTTTTACTGGACGCGAGATATATCTCCGAATCTCTGTATTCTGGACAAAAATATTTGCGATATCTTTTGGTATGGGTGTGGTATCTGGCATCGTGATGCCATTCCAGTTTGGAACCAACTGGAGTCGATATGCTGATGCGACTGCAAATGTTCTTTCGCCTCTTTTTGCCTATGAAGGCCTCACCGCCTTTTTTCTTGAAGCTTCATTCCTAGGTGTGCTGTTGTTTGGCCGTAATTTAGTTCCACGTTGGACACATTTCGTGGCTGCATTGATGGTGGCTTTAGGCACTCTCATTTCTACATTCTGGATTTTGTCAGCTAATAGTTGGATGCAGACACCTGCTGGTTTCAAGATCATCGATGGACGGTTCTTCCCTATGGATTGGATAGCCATTATATTTAATCCGTCATTTCCTTATCGCTTTATGCATAATGTCGCTGCATTTTACATCACCACAGCTTTCGTTGTTATTGCCGTAGCGGCCTATTTAATCCGAAAGAATACGTTTGCTGAAGAAGGCCGAATAATGTTTTCAATGACATTTTGGTTACTCACTTTGCTGGTACCCCTTCAGATTGTTCTTGGCGATTTGCACGGACTCAACACGTTCAAATATCAGCCCGCAAAGCTGGCCGCCATAGAAGCGCATTGGACTCCGGAAAAACGTGCTTCGCTGACATTGTTCGCTATTCCTGATGAAAAGAATGAAGTTAATCATGCTGTTGTAGAAATCCCTCTTTTAGGCAGTCTCATTCTTACGCATGATTTAAATGGAATAGTCCCTGGATTAAAAGAGTTTCCAGTTGATCAACGTCCCCCTGTTGCAATCCCTTTCTTTGCTTTTCGTATTATGGTGGGGCTTGGGTTCATTATGCTTGGATTAATCGCCATGAGCTTGTGGCTACGTTTTCGCCAGAGGCTGTATGATACACAATGGTTTTTGCGGTTATGCCAATATACAGCACCTGTTGGCTTTTTTGCTGTGCTTGCGGGTTGGGTGACAACTGAAGTCGGGCGCCAGCCCTGGACAGTATATGGTTTACTACGAACAGCCAATTCTGTCACACCATCTCTTGCGGGCCATGATGTTCTACTCTCGCTTGCTGCTTATATGCTTGTTTATCTGATCATCTTTCCTGTCGGTATTCTTTTAATGGCACGCATTGTTCGTAATGGTCCTTCTCAGGCATCCCACAAAGAGCCTATTGAAGGAGGACAGCCACGAGGTCCCGTTGTTACACCGCCGGAGTACACACCATGATAATTGATTTTGTTCCCTTATGGACTTTCATCCTTGGCCTTGCCGTTTTTTTCTATGTATTACTGGATGGGTTTGATCTTGGGGTAGGTATACTTTATGGATTTGCTCCAGATCGTCCAACTCGCAATTTGATAATGAATTCGATTGCTCCTGTTTGGGATGGTAATGAAACTTGGTTAGTATTGGGAAGCATAGGGCTACTGGCAGCTTTTCCATTAGCGTTTGCAATTATCATTCCAGCAATTTATTTTCCTATTCTACTCATGTTGTTGGCATTGATTTTTCGTGGTGTAGCGTTTGAATTTCATTTCAGAGATGCAGCTCATGTAACTTTCTGGGATCGTGCTTTTAGTATAGGATCGCTAGTTGCGACATTTGCTCAAGGAGTAGTTCTCGGGTCTTTCATTCAAGGGTTTGCAGTCGAAGGTCGCAACTTTGTTGGCAGCTCATTTGATTGTTTCACACCATTCTCACTATTTACGGGTTTCGCACTCATCTTTGGATATGGCTTGCTAGGCGCAGGCTGGTTGATTTTGAAGACTGAAGGCGACTTACAAATAACTTCACGACGTCAAGGTCGCTGGTGTTTCATTGCTGTTCTTATCGCAGTGGGTGTTGTCTCTATTTGGACTCCCCTCATGGATGCGGATATTGCTCATCGCTGGCTTTCCTGGCCGAACATGGCTTATCTTTCGCCCGTCCCTATTATTACACTAGCTATCACCTGGTTTGAATGGCGAGCATTAAACAATCAGTCAGAAGTCGCCCCTTTCATAGGCGCGATTGGATTATTTCTTATGTCTTATTTAGGAATAGCAATCAGTCTTTTTCCTATGATAGTCCCACATCATTTTACATTATGGCAAGCAGCATCATCCCCTGATACGCAAGCGTTTTTGATTATCGGTACAATGTTTCTTCTGCCGATTATTCTCATGTATACCGCTTGGTCTTATTGGGTATTTCGCGGAAAAGTCCGTGCAGACATTGGGTATCATTAACAGCGCTATCTACCTAAATGTTTCAATTGTTCCATCTTCTATTCAAAATTACTTATTGAATTCTGCATCCATCTGAATTTGTGGTTAAAGGTCCATCGCCTGCAGATGGGGGGCTGCTATGTTTAAACATACCTTGGACCGCAACAGAAACTTCTTTTTTCATATCACTAGCAGATTCTTCTAATTTATCATTACCCACTAATTCACAATTGGTGTTACCTAAGTGTAATTGCTTGGTAAATAAATTGAGTAGAGCTTGTAATTTTTCTTGTTCTATTGAAGCACGGCAAATATTTTTGTGATGGTTTTGATCATCTCTTTTAATGACAGCATCTGCGCGTGCTGCATTAATTAAAAGTTCATTATCCATCGTGATTAGCATATGAGTATATTCTTCATTTCTTTCTTTTATTTTTTTACTAGGCGCATCTTGTGAATCAAAATATCCTAATATCATCATCTCTAATGCAAAAGCGCCTCTGGTTAAATTTAAAAAAATAGTTTTAATATTGATTTCGGTATCAGAGCCATACGGACATATTTCAATGGGAGCAACTTCATCAAATAATACTTTAATTTGTGAATACATCCTTCTTGCTAAGGCTTCTGCTTGTTCGTAATATCCTTCTTGCTCAGGTTTATTGATAAAATCTTTAAAAGCGTCTGTGGTTTCCAGTAATGTTCTTTTGATATCTTGAAGATTACTTTTTAAAGTATTCGTACGAATAATTTCTTCAACTTGATGACTAAAGTCTTTGCTTAATGCTTGAAGAAAAACATCTAAACCTGACGAATCAATCGTAAGTGAAGCTGGTTTATCGCCTAAAGCTTTATTTACTGCCTGAGAAACGAGTACACCCACTACAGCATTAATAATAATGGGAGCTAATGGACCTGGCATTGATATTTTTCCTTTATTTAATTATTTAAACCCAAATTATCATATTATTACTCAAACCCTTATAATTGCTTGATTATTATACATAAAAATAGTGAGGGGCTAGGATAATGCTTGATATAAATCAATTTTTTGAAGCTTATTTGCTGTAAATTTATAGCTTAGTGTGTCAAAGCAATTTAGAAATGTCCGCTTTTTAGCAACCCCCTATGCCAAGATAGTTGT
>DHXK01000158.1:0-2619 GCA_002413665.1 Legionellales bacterium UBA5158
ACTATACACGTATTACAGCAATCGGGGCAGGCACGCTAACACTTTCACAGGCGGCAACGGCGGCGGATGCCAACGCAATTATAAGCACTTGTGATTATACCCAGACACTACGGGCAGACATTGCAGCGATACCGGCTAACTACGCTTTTAAAAAAGGTGATGAAGTAATAAATAATTTTTCCGACGCTGCGCACGACACCATTGAAAAATGGATATGTACAGTGTCAGGACTTGCAGGAACAGCAATACCACCTGTATTTACCAGGGTTGTATTAACGTAAAAACTTTATGAAAAAATATCCTTTTGTAATTTTTCCCCAGGTGTTTTATTTCTTAATTCATTTCTATTCCCAGAAGCAGGTACATCAGTATTTTTTTTAAGACCTTCAATTTCTGTTTGAAGTTTTACATTTGCAGCAACTTGATTGATTAATAAATCTTTTAATTTTTCAATTTCTGAATCTTTTTTGTTTTCATACACTGCGTCACCTTCTGCTAATTCCAAATCCCGCAATTCTTCGCTATTAATTAAATAAGTACTTGCTATACATTTTTCAATATTGTACTTTTTTGCATCGTTCATTGAGGCATTCTCATTACCTGTTTTTATCTTCCATTCATTAAAATTTTTTTGAGTGACCTTAGGCTCAATGCTTACTATAAACAAATCCAACCCTGAAAGATTGACACTCAATAATGCGTCTGTAGTAATGTGAAATAAATTGGAAATTCCCCTTAGTATTTCTATTGAGGGCTCAATATCCCCCTTATCATAATAACTAAAGCTACTTCTCTTTTTTTCAAAGAAAAGTGCCAGAAAGCTTTGCGTAGCGCCACTTTTCTTTCGCAAGTACTTTAAATTCTCTCCAAACCAAACTTTTTTAATATTTTTTTCCATAATATTTGGTATTTCCAATTTTATTGGTAATATTGCATTTGTAAACAATCCTGCAAGACATTGGAAAAACGAAAACATGCAATTAAAAAGTTCTTCAAAAAAGCATTTTAAAATAAGTAAAGGGGCAGCCTGTGCTAACGATTCGGTTGCATACAGCTACGCCTTACTAAATCCATGTTTAGTTTCTTCTCTTGCAGGAAGACTTACATTATTCAATAAGGGGTTTGCGGTTTTTACCGTAAGCCCTTTTTGAGTTTTAAGGCATCAAGGTAATAAATTTTTAAACACGTGCAGGCAATATATACAAACGGCAAAAATAAACTGCATGTGGAAAATACTGTTAACAGGTTTTAACTAATGGAAGCAGCTAATATAAGGATCAGGCTTTTAGATATGCAAAGTGATTCAATTTTTAAAAAAATCAGATCAATGAAAGTAGCTATAACAAAATACTCGTACGCAATTGAAAAAGAGGTGAGAGAAATTGAAACACCTGCTTACTATGAATACGGCAGTGGTTACTATAAAATTATTTCGGGGCAACAGCATGTTTATATCAATTGGGTTCTTCCTGAAATAACAAGCAATCTAAAAGATTATCAACTGGACTCCATAGTACAGAGGGGCACTAAGATCACAAAAGAAGAATGGGAAACAATATTTGACAGGGTGTATAAAAAAATAAAAACACTAAAGTAATGTATCCAACAACCGACACACTTCCGCATAAGTACCAGGCACTGTACAGCGATCTCTTTGTACAAACCATGTATGCAATCCATTTACAAATTTACCAGGATAGGTATAACGGTATTGCATGGTTTCCGGTAACGTGGCAGCACGTAAGCCAATGGCGTAAACAGGTATGCATGTGGGGCCGCATTTTAGTACAGCGTAGCTTATTAAGCGAGCAACAATATTTACAGGATAAGGCTTTCCGGTTTGGAGATACTTTACTATTTACACGGGTGCAAAACGCAACCGCATTAACCTATAACGAAGTACATGCAGCCTAAGCAAAAAAATAAACGCTGCACTACTGCATTTTGCAAAAACAAAGTGAAGCACGGTAATGTTTGCCGCTCATGCTCGAATAAAAAATACAGGCTCAATAATCCCGTGCGATATGCATACATGACGCTAAGAGATAACAGCAAGCGCCGTGTAAAATTATTTGATCTCACATTTGAACAATTTAAACAATTCTGTTTTGAAACTGATTACATCGCTGGCAAAGGGAAAACAAAAAAATCCTATTCCATTGATTGTATTGATGAAAATAAAGGTTACACAATTAGCAATATTCGTGTGCTCACATTGGAGGACAACAGTAAAAAACGCTGGCACAAATTAGAATATGACTGGCAAACAAAAAGTGTTGCCATTGTAAAAAGCGTACACACACACTACACAACCGATAACCCTTTTTAAATATGCTGCCTAATACTGTTACAACAATACATCAGTTAAATATTGGCGATAGATTCTATAAGCTACAAGACAAAACAAAAACCGTGTGGGAAAAAGTGGAAGGCGAAGTAAAGAAAACATACTACCAAACCTACAGGCATTTTGCAAAAAGAGATAACGACAAATTTTCGCAGCCATTTCAATCAAGTACACCAGTAGTTTTTTTACGCCAAAAACAAACAGCCCATGCATAAGTTTCTTAAAAAATTATTTACTGTAACCCCCAAACCAAAGCGCCATAAATTCTATAG
>DHXK01000158.1:2757-6612 GCA_002413665.1 Legionellales bacterium UBA5158
TACATAAATTCTATAGCATTTGGTTTTACGAAAAATTTACAAAACAATATATCTGCAAAAATTGAGCACAGCACTTGTAAATAGCGCCTTTAGTTTTTTGCAGCAAGTATTGCAGCAAGAGCCACAAGCCAGGGCACAGCTATTACAAATGTTACAGCCGGAAATATCGGTATCAGCTCGAGAAGAAAATACCAACCGGCAACCGGCAACAGCCAAAGAATTATGCAGAAAGATTGATGCAAAAAAGCACTGGACAAAAAAAGACTTTCAGGACGCTTTCAGTAATCATCTAAACTTTAAGAAATTTCCTGCAACCCTGCAACATCATTACAATTATAAATTATCTAAAATGCAATAACCTATGTCAACATTAATTTTTATCACAATCTTTTTTGCAGTTCTCTTTATTGTTATGGCCGCAGCAATTGGCTGGCATTACGGTTTTCAGTCAGGCATAAACCTGCATAAAAAAATGGATTACAAAACCAAACAACATAGTTGCTAAAATAAGGCTCGACGAATTCCTTAATTCGCCAAAACAAATGAATATCGCAGCACCATACAAAACATATAATGGCGGCAAAAGTGGCAACGGTTGCTATCAACAAATAATTAATTGCTTCCCTCCCATGCAGGAGTACCACGAATTGTTTGTAGGCAATGGCGGCATATTTCGGCGGCTGCGTTTACCGGCACGTACCGTTATAAACGACCTTGACGGATCTGTAATTAATAAATACAAAAAACTAAGATCAAAAAAAATTTTTGTGTTCAATGAAGATGCGTTGGGCCTTCTCGCCGAAATTAACGGTAATGCATCGTACACCCGTACAACACTAATTTATTTAGACCCTCCGTATCGCAAAGAAGTTTGCAAAAGCAAGCGGCCACTTTACAAACATGAGTTAACAGAGCAGCAACACAAAAAACTTTTAATGTTGGCCAGTAACAGCAAATGTAACGTTGTGATATCACACTATCCCGATGCATTATACAATGCTATGTTGAAAGGTTGGACTAAAGTAGATTTTAAAAGCATGACACGTGCAGGCCTGGTAACAGAAAGAATTTACTTCAACTATCCCAAACCATTGTTACTACAGGAGCCCAGGTACATTGGCAACGATTACAGAGAGAGAGAAATTATTAAGCGAAAAACCAAACGATGGATTAATCGGTTGCACAAAATGGACAAGCTGCAACGCATATCAATTTTATCATCGATCACCGCCGGGTTTACCGAGGCTGCAGCCGCTTTAATTCATCATCAAAAATAAAAATTCAAATGGAGAGCGTAACAGCAAAAAATTATTCGCTAATAACAGAGCGTGGGGATTGGCTCGGTCAGGTTGTGTTAACAAGCGACGGAATGTTTGCATCAGTAACCGACTACGGCAATTTGTCTTTTGCGTGGAGAAGTTACAGGAAAGATGAAGACTTTAGAGAGTTTTTAATAAGCCTAAACATTGAATATTTCGGAGGTAAAATGTATCAAGGCAACACATACATTCTTTACAGCGAAAAATGTAAAAAAGCATGTATGCGGTTCGCAGAAAAAATATTACCTGCTTTGCAAACGGCATTGAAAGAAGAATTGGAATTAGAAAAAAATATTAATCAAAATCAAAAATAAAAACAATGCAAGAGGACTTTAATTTATTGGTAATGGAATTTTTAGAATGGAGCATTCCAACATTTTCGGATGCAACACCGATTAGCTCTTTAAGTAAATGTGAGACAGAAATAAATGAGGTATTTAGAGCTTTGTCTTTCCCTGAAGATTATTCAACTGAAGAGACAGCAACAGAATATGCAGATTGCCTAATGTGTTTATTTGATAGCGCAAAACGTGCATTCATAGAACCGGAAGATATTTTTATTGCCTTTAAAAAAAAGATTGAAATAAATAAAAATCGTTCCTGGACAAAGAATTTAAACAACACCTACAGCCACGTAAAAGCATATCACTAATTATCAAAAATAAAAAGATCATGGAAAAAATTAGAGTTGGCATTTTAGGACTTGAATGGGCTGTTAAGATAGAAACACAGACAAATAAAAACGGCTCAATGTGCACCGGTTGGCGTGTCATGGAGCGTTATTTTAAAAGCCGTGAAGATGCAAATTGCAGGTTAAGAGAATTGATTGCAACCGGAAAATACCAGGAAGGATAAATGAAAAATAAACAAGCCATAAAAATCCCTGTTGGCCTTGCCGAATATGTAGTTAGGCAACGCTTTGTAGTAAATACTTACGAAACAAATAAGATCATTCGTGCTGTAGATACATGGCTTTGTTTAAAAAGCGTAACCACTACCGGACACATACTTCGATACGATACACAACTACAATATTTATTACAGCTATGCAAAATATCAAGAGCAAGTTTTTACAGCCGCCTGCATTATTTGCAAACAGAAAAATTAATTACCTGGAATAAAAAAAATAAACGCATTGCCATTTGCAGTTGGGAAACACTTGCAAAATATTTTGACCTGGACAAACAAACAACTTTTATAACCATACAATATGACATTACCGACAACCGCCGAATTTATCAATTTCTATCCGCCATAGAAATTGATGCCAATCAGCTTGCACAACGTAAAGCCTTGCAGAATCGCATAAACAAAAATCCCGAATTAAAAAACACATTAATCTCACTCATGCTCAACTACGGAGCCGAAGCTGACCGCATTAACGATGCAGTTTACTTTCAGCAAACCCTTTGGCAAATGCAGGTAGAGAGTTTTAAGCGTGGCACGGGGACAGACACTTATGAGGCATTGCACGCATTACATGCAGACGTAAACAGAAGCACACACAGGGCTTTTAAAAGATCACGAAATTATAAGAGCGCCCAATCAGTAAGCTACGAAAAAAAGTGCCTGGAGAAAGCCGGTATCATCAGCATTGAGAAGATTGAAGTAGTTAGCAGGGTTAGGGCTCGCAAAGAAAAAGATTACCGTGTGCGCTGGCTGAAGCATAAGAAACAAACCATTTGGTTTTTGCCCGACCAGGTAAAAACTATTCCCAGTACCGAACCTGTTTTGCGTCGCATTTCAGCATAAAATTTTTTTGTTTATCCGCTTAAATCTAAAAAATGTTACTCCCATATATGGCTAATATTCTGTAAGAAGTATTGTACATACTGCATCAATTGTACAAAGTATTGTATAAGTTTTATAATCTATACAATACAGCGTTTTTCCACAATTTCCGATTCATGTGTACAACTCAAAAACAAGCCCTTAAATGTGGATAAAACGAAGCAATGAGTATGAATATAATAAAATCATGGAAGACAGGGGACCCACAATTCACTATACACAACGGAAAGCGTGGGCGTTGGCATAATGAAAAATTTTACACTTTAGATGATAATGAAAGTTACACAAGAACGAAGATCACTATTACCCTCAATCAACAACTTAGTGAGTTGAAAGGATTGCATTACCGCATCAGCCTTAGTTTACAACACAACGAAATAATATTTACTTCTTACGATATTATCGCTGCACAAAATGCAGTTGAATGTGTACAAGCTGCAATTGATAACCTTAATAAAATATATAAAGCATAATGCCTACAGCCATTTGCAATACCTGTAATTCGCTTGTACACTATCACGGCAAGTTTATAAAGCTGCAAAAATGTTCTTGTGGCTCGCATGATCTTACTTCTGTACATGGCAGGTTGACCAATGATGATAACGGTTGGGATTATTACGACCGTAAACAAAATTTTGTGAAACATATACCCTTTGAAAATAATGTTCCACGGGACACTAAAAACAATTTATTAAATTATGAAAACACGTTGCCGGTTTGATATGTATAGGGTTGTATATGATGG
>DHXK01000158.1:6680-8714 GCA_002413665.1 Legionellales bacterium UBA5158
TGTATAGGGTTGTATATGATGCAGACCCTTTTGAATTTGATTTTGGAGAAAAAGGAAAAAAGAAAGGAGCTACGCTTCGTGGAGATAAAAAATATAGCAAGGATGCACCCGATAGGCCTGTAGAAAAAATGCTTCCATTTCTTTTAAAAGATGCAGTGAAATTTCGTAAGCGGTATAAGTCTGTAGAGTTGTACGACAATTCAAAACCATTAAACAGTATCGAGAGAATTATTTTAAAAATGTACAAAGGAGAAGTTGTTATAAACAGGCTGTTAAGCTATACAAAATTATTTAAAGATTATCCCTTGCCTCCGTATTTAGCCTATGAGAAAAAACCGGAAGATGAATTATGAAATTAAAAATTGACAAACAGGGAGCCGAAAGCATCAGTAATTATTTTATGCATACAATAATAATGATTGTAGATGCCCGTGTGCGTGAAAGTAAGCATAATCAAAACGAATATTTAGGAGCAAAGTTATTACGGTCAATATTGCAGGAAGTTGACTTTATTTTTAAACGCAAACTACTTACCCAGGCAAAGGATTACAAAATAAAATTAACCGATGCTGAAGGTATTGTATTACTAAAATTTCTTTTAGAATTCCCAATACCAGGGAATGAGATAACATCTCCCTGGCTCCATAATCTTAGAAATAATGTAACACTACAATTAGATAAACAAATAAATTAAACAGCATGTGTACTACAGTAAAAAATATTTGCGATGAATGCAAACAGAAAAAGAAAATAGATGATCTTCAAAAATGCACCCTTGACGGAAAGGAAGAAAACCTATGTTACGACTGCATTATAAAAGGCGGCATGTACTGTTGGGGTTGTGGGCAATTTTTTGGAGGCATTAATAGTTTTGAATTTAGCGAAATAACAGGGTATTGCGAACATTGTGTAGATCAAATTAAAGACAATTTTTAATAAAAAAATATTGTAAACAATTTTTTGTAATTCCAAACCTTATTCTATATTTGCACCAACCGAATCAATCCTGGCATACAGGGTTCATTCGGTTTTTTTATGCCAGGCAAACCACTGTAAACATTTACAATGCCAGGCGAAGAACAAGAAACCACAAACAACGAATTACCTTCTTTAAAAACTCCCAAAGCTCACACCGATATAAATAACGATCAGGGCCAAGGTGATAATATTCCCGGAGATACCGGCGAAAATATTGGTGAGGTACCAAAATCAAAAATAAAAAAGGTACGTGTAAAAAAACAAAAGCCTGCACCTGCACCAAAGCCACCCAGAGAAAAAAAATCCAACTCTGAAAAAAATCGTGTTACTGTAACAACCGTTATTTATAACAGCGACGAATTTCCTGAATACAGGGAGTTAAATAAAATTTTGGAAGCCCGAAAAGCTGAAGGCATGACAAGGGACATGAACCATTTGATAAGGCAGTGCGTAGACTTTTGTGTTAACTATAATCACTTTCAAAAACAAGGCATGGAGCAAAACTTTGGCGTGCCGGATGATACACCGCTTATAACTTTTAAAGATGCTTTTACTAACCAGTAATCATAAAAAAATTATTGTTGGTGTAATGGTATTATTACTGGCAACAATTGCATTCTTTTCATTGCGCCGCAAACGTTATGTAAAAATATTTTTTTCATTTCCATCAATAAATCAAACCAACATCATGTCACAAACAATTAAAAAAAGTCAATTTCTCACAGCCGGTTATGTACTGGATGCGAAAACCGAAAGCGGCGAACCCAGAGTGTTTGCGCCAGGTTCTGTAAAAGTGGAATCCACTAACACAGATGTATTAAGAGTTGTTCCTGATCCCGAGGATCAAACCAAAGGCCGTGTAGAGTATGTAGGTCCAGGCGATGCAACTTTAAAAGCAACCGCAAGCATTCTTGCAGATCATCCAACAACGGCGGAAGGCTCTTTGGATGTAACTGTTGAAGATGATTCCAACGCAGGTACAGGTGATAACGGTAACGGTACAGGTGATAATAATCCACCACCACCGCCACCAGCTGAAGTTGTAAAAATTAATCT
>DHXK01000158.1:8887-9239 GCA_002413665.1 Legionellales bacterium UBA5158
AAGTTGTAAAAATTAATCTGTCATTAAATCTATAGGACAGAGTTTTTAAAATGGTAATGCCGGTTTACAATACCGGTATTATTTTAATTTTTGTTATGCCCGAATTAAACGACCTGGAAACACAATTGATGGAAGACCTTGCAAAAGATAAGGTCATGCTCCATAAATTTTTTGTTGACTACAAAGAAAAAATAGACGATCTGCGATTGGTAAAAAATACCGTAAACCTGTTGATGAATAAAATCGGTATGCGTAATGAGGATGGCACACCCAGGCAAAATATAAAAATATCCGCGATCGCAGAGATAATTATGAAATCTACCGACCCGTTTCATCGAAAGCAATTTCAAAA
>DHXK01000051.1 GCA_002413665.1 Legionellales bacterium UBA5158
GTGCTATGCCGGTTAAGAAGGGGATCATTATAATTCTACAATGTCGTCACTATCACATTTAGGACAGCATAATTCGCTGTGCTTACTAAGTACTATTTCACTAAAATCAAATAAGTGATTTTGCGGTTTTCATGGTATTTATTATTTAATTGACATTATTACATGTCCTGCTTTTAAGCCATACTCCTCTGCAAAACGCAAAACGTATATTACTTTTCTTATAATATAATTGCCTGTAATGATACCGTTTTTGACTTGATATAAAACCAAACTATCCCCTACGCTATATTCAACTTCTCTATCATCTTTGCGTAATTCAAACTTCTTACGTTCTTGATCGATCTCGTAGTAAAAAGGCTCAACACATTTTAAATGATGTATCGCTGTTCCATTTTCTAATGGCTTACTAATAAATTGTATGCTACATGGGGTCGGCTCACTTACTGGCTGTACTTTCATTTCTTTTTACCCCTTTCCAAACTATCGGCCACAAACTTAATGCGGCGTTGGATAGTTGCTGTTAACGGTGCCTGGCCGGCAAAGATTTTAGCCATTAAAAAAGTTACTTCTGTTCCCTTTAACTCCGACTGGTGCAATATCGCATTTACGGTGTCAATGCGGCTGTACAAGCCTATCAGATCAGCGGTGTTAATAGTTACTGTCTTGGGGAGTTGCTGTGCTTTAACGCTTATAGAAAGGGCTAATAGGGTGATTGTTGTTAGAATTGTACGTTTCATTGTTTAAATCTTTATAAGTGTGTAAATAATGGGTATAATATATAGAATAAAATAAATAATTATTTCGTATGGTATTGTCTTTTTCATTTTGCTATTGGTTTTCTTACAAATACGGCAGTGCTATCGTTTATCCAATAGAATTGGGCCTTTTTCATTTTAAAAGTTATTATATCCCAATCCGGGCCACTACCAATTTCCTTACCGTCTTTTTTAAGATTAATAATAACATCTCTACTGGTATTGCCATTAATTATTATCGATGCAGGAGGTATACTCGCCGAGCTGGTTAGAAAACTCCCAGTATTATTTAACGATGTAATACTTTCTGACGGTGTGGCATCAAAAAAATACCGTGTTAATAATGTATCTAAATGCTTAGGGGGTTTACTTTGCCCAAACACCGTACTAATACCTAGTATTAAGGCGGCGGTTATTATGATTGATTTCATTTTCTTAATATATTCCATGTTAAAACTTGTCCATTCTATTCGCGGGTTAATCTTCGTAATCGTTCCAATCTATATGCGCTGAATTGTCGCCATTATCATTTTCGTCCACACAGATGCTACCCATTAAACCACACTCAAAACATTCTACATTGTCGCCATCATAAACATACTCACCTTTTGCAGAAGTAAACACTTCGGGTTGAGTACCGCACCTTGTGCACTCGTCGTTAAATGGTTTCCAGTTTTTCATTTTAAAGTAATTGGTTAATAAATGTAAGTTCGTTTGATTTTTCTTGTTGTACTCTTTTTAACGCCTCTTTTGTTAAGTTTTTCATTGGTTAGCTTTAGGTTTGTTTGGTAATGGCTGCCAGTGTGTATAATATTCCCATTGATCATTTGATATACCATGTTCTGCTAAAATATCTACAAAACAATCAGAATCGTCATCTATCACCAATACCCTAACAAATGATTCAGGCAACCTATCTTTCACGCTTATCCATCCATCTTGATCCCTACTATAATCCTGCATAGCTTTCAATAATTCTTCATCAGTTAGGTGATGGAGGTTATCGGGCCTGTTTGATTGCTGCCATTGTGCTATTTCTTGCATAGCGTCAATAACATCACTATATCCATATCTACTAAAAGACATCATTGTTTTAGAGCCTATAATTCTATTAATAGCTTCCTCAACCGTTTCCCCAACCGTCAAGTTTTGCTTAATGTTTGATTGTTGCCATTGTGCGCCTGCTATGAAATCATTTACTCTAAGTACCGCAGCTTCAATTTGGTATTTACCTGTAATTCCTATTGAATTAAGATAGGCCAATGCCGATTCCTCAACTGTCAAGTTTTGCTTGATGGGTGGTTTTTCGTCTTTCTCCACTTCTAATGGCTCAATGGCTATACGGGTAACGAATCCGTTATGGCCAAAAGAATTGGTATATGCCTGAAAACTATCATAGTTTTGATAAACTTTTTTATTTTTGGTTTCCCAATCTGGGTTATTATTGTTTTTAATTTGCCATACCTCCCTCCAATTCTCTATCTTATCCCCTTCCTGCATTTTTTTTGTTAAGGGGAGTGGGGGATTATCCTCATTAAAAAACATCCAATTAGCATTAGTTGTAGGCATCCCGTCATAATATACACCAGTAAATTCTTCATAAGGGTTTTCCAACTGGCAGGTCATTCCGCCTGGTAGAACTATGTAGGTAGGTTTCATGGGGTTAATAGTTGTTTTGATTAAGCCATTCTATAAACTTAATAATAGAATACACGGTCGATTCTATTTTACTCATATCTGCGCCCGGAATATACTCATCATAATATGCAGATGAATTTTTGGCGTAATAATAGAATCCCTTTAGGTGAACATCGTTTTTAATAATCTCTACAGAAATACCTAAACTTTCAATCTTTTCAACAACCGGCATAAGCCAATCCCATGAGGTATGATATCTCATTTCTTCGGGGCTATAGGCTATACCAAATATATAAGATCCGCAATAAGGATCACAGGTTGTACATTTCTGAACCCCCATAAATTCCGCTATCATTTTATTATTTTCTGTGCTCATGGTTGTAGTGCTTTGTTAATGGCTTGCCTAATTATGTCAACATCGAAACTTAATAACTGCCCTTTACTTTCGTAGCATTCCATTAGTTGTTGACACGCTTCCAATAGATCAGGTGCAGCGGCAATTAGTTTGGCGTTGGCCAAATCCGTTGGTATATCGTAAACGTCGTCACCATTGTTTACACAAATAATACAACCACCTGTTTCTTGCAATATGTAAATTTCTGAAATTTCGCCGTCGCTATCTTTGATAGCCTCTAATATCCATTTTCCTGGCGTTCCTTTAAACTTTTCCATCTTTTGCGTTGGGGTTAGGAGGTGGCTTCCCGCTTAATAAGCCTATCAATCTCAAAC
>DHXK01000173.1:0-226 GCA_002413665.1 Legionellales bacterium UBA5158
AGACAGCTTTGGAAGTGAGTAATGGCTTCGAAAGGAGTATTATTTATCGATGCATTATGCGCATTGAATAATTCTTTGATAAATTTTAGTATGTGTGGGTCAGCATCTAATCCCCAGTTGGCACTCGTTTTAATTTGTTTTTTTTCATTTTTTTGCCACAGTATTTTAATACAAAAATTCAGAAGAGGTTGTATCAGAGTCGATCTCTCTAAATTGCTATTGGGAA
>DHXK01000173.1:288-3394 GCA_002413665.1 Legionellales bacterium UBA5158
CTCTAAATTGCTATTGGGAACATACATGGGTTTGCTAAGATGTTCTATTGTGTATTTTAAATTTTCAGGCTCAACATTGAGATAGCAATGGAAGCTCTTAAGATAATTGGCATCCGGTTGCTTTCTGTAAAATTGTGCTTTATCTAAATTTGATGAATGTACTTCAGAAGCGGGTTCGGGTAAAACTGGCTTTAGTCCTATTGCACTTTCTGGAGCTTGTTCATGCCCGGGCTCATATTCAGTTTCAGGATTTAGAATAGGATAAAATAATGAATATTCTGCAAGCTGTTTTGAAGTAACCTGTTCTAACTTTTCTAAAGCAGGTGCTGAAGCTGCAGCAATAGGATCTTGATGAAACATGTAGGGTTCCTCCGGGATATTCTGTCCAAACTTTTACAGAATTTCCCAATCCTAGGTATTTTTTATACAATAGTCAATATTTTTATCATAGGAGCAGGTGTTGTAAGTTTAAGCACTTGATTGTACGAGCAGAACTGATTAGCTGGTTTGTTCAGATTAAGAAATGAAGTTATATTGTTAGTCATTACTCATCGCTAGGAGCAAAAATGAATAAAGTAACGCGAGTGATATCAGGGGTTATTTTTTTAAGCAGATGGTTGCAAGTACCGTTATATCTAGGATTAATACTGGTGTTAGGAGCTTATGCTTATCGATTCATTGTAGGTTTAGTCCATTTGATGGCCAAGATCTCTGTTTCAGAAGATACAGATGTTATGTTGGGTGTTTTGAATTTAATTGATGTCGTGATGATCGCTAACTTGATTATCATGGTCATTATGGGTGGCTATGAAACATTTGTTTCGCGCCTTAATTTGCATGACAATCCTGATCAGCCTGAATGGTTGGATGAAGTTGATGCAGGCGTAATGAAAATTAAATTGGCTTTAGCATTGGTGGGTATTTCTTCTATTCATTTATTGAGTACTTTCATTAAGCCCGGCTTATCAAATTACGAAGTAATGTGGCAGGTTATAATACATTTAACATTAGTCACTTCGGCAATTGCTATCGCTTTTACTAATCGCATTATGTCTCATCCTAAAAAGAAAGTATTAAAATTGTGAACTACGCTGGTACAATAGCGGCCTCATTTGTTCGTTTAGGAAATTAAAAATCATCATGACTGTTGTTCGCACTCGTTTTGCACCAAGTCCTACAGGTTATTTGCATATAGGTGGTGCTCGTACCGCGCTATATTGTTGGTTATATGCACGTAAAATGCAGGGAACATTTATTTTACGCATTGAAGACACGGACCTTGAACGTTCAACACCTGAGTCTGTGCAGGCTATTCTTGATGCAATGCAGTGGTTGGACTTATCGTATGATGAAGGCCCTTTTTATCAGACCCATCAGTTTGATCGTTACAAAGAAGTGGCTGAAAAATTATTAAAAGAAGGTAAAGCTTACCGCTGTTATTGCTCTAAAGAACGCCTTGAAAAATTGCGTGATGATCAAATCGCTAATAAAGAAAAGCCTCGTTATGATGGTTTATGTCGCTCACTTACCGATGTAGGTGATGGTAGTTTTGTCATCCGCTTTCTGAACCCTGATGAGGGTGTTGTGCAATTTGATGATTTGGTGCGCGGAACACTGACATTTAACAATAATGAGTTAGATGACCTAATTATTGCGCGCAGCGATGGCTCGCCCACTTATAATTTTACGGTTGTGGTTGATGATAGTGACATGCAAATTACGCATGTTATTCGCGGTGATGACCATATCAATAATACGCCTAGACAAATAAATATTTTACGAGCTCTAGGTGCGCAAATTCCGCTATATGCTCATGTATCCATGATACTAGGAGGAGATGGTAAACGTCTTTCTAAACGCCATGGTGCAGTCAGTGTGATGCAATACAAAGAAGAAGGCATATTGCCACAAGCCTTATTGAATTATTTGGCAAGATTAGGCTGGTCTCATGGGGATCAGGAAATATTTTCAAAAGCTGAATTGATTGAGTTCTTTGATCTCAATCATATTAACAAGGCACCAGCTGCTTTTAATCAAGAAAAGTTATTGTGGTTAAATCAGCATTATTTAAAAACATCTGACCCTGAGTATGTTGCAAAAGAGCTAGCTTGGCATATGGACCAGTTGAATTTAGATATCTCTCAAGGGCCGCCCTTGATTGATGTGGTTAAAGCATTGTGTGAAAGAGCAAAAACACTACGTGAAATGGCAGAAAAAAGTAGCTGTTTTTATCGAGAGATTGAGTATAACGATGCTGCTGTCAAGCAGCACTTAGTGCCTGATGCTTTGCCTGCTTTAAAGCTATCACGTGAAAGTCTTGAGAGTTTATCTTCTTGGGATAAAGAATCTTTACATCAAGCTTTGGCAACGATAAGTGAAAAGTTGGGTTTGAAGTTAGGAAGGGTGGCGCAGCCCTTGCGAGTTGCTGTGACTGGCGATACGATGTCGCCTCCGATTGATGTCACCTTAGAGCTGCTAGGTCGTGAACGAACACTGCGCAGAATTGACGCAGCATTAAATTTTTGTAAGTGAGAATGATTATGCCAAAATCAGAACCCAATTTTTTTAGTAGGGATGTAAACCCTCTTTCTCTTTCAGACCAAGCTAGGATGGCTGCAGCCGATGAACCCGCCGCCGTCGCTGTCGTTACACTTAAAACATCAGAGCCTCAGCAAGCCCAGCCTAAGGCCGTTAAAAAAGACAGTTTCTTTATGAGATGTGTGCTGTTTTGTGCAGTCATTCCTGAAGAGGGTGTGGACCATGAATTTGCCATAAAGCCAATTATTCAGACTCCAAGCAAAAATCCTTAAAATTAATTCGCTTAGCGGGTTGACAAACATTGTCGACCTGCCTAGAATCGCCACTCTATTGGTGGTGAGTCAAAACACTGATAGGCGAGACTTAAAGCATTCCTATTCGGGGCTATAGCTCAGCTGGGAGAGCGCTTGCATGGCATGCAAGAGGTCGGCGGTTCGATCCCGCCTAGCTCCACCAAGAGGTAGACATCCTCTAACAAGTTCCACCCAAAATGTCCCCATCGTCTAGAGGCCTAGGACATCGCCCTTTCACGGCGGTAACACGAGTTCGAATCTCGTTGGGGACGCCA
>DHXK01000173.1:3476-5883 GCA_002413665.1 Legionellales bacterium UBA5158
GTCCCCATCGTCTAGAGGCCTAGGACATCGCCCTTTCACGGCGGTAACACGAGTTCGAATCTCGTTGGGGACGCCAAATTAATCAATGAGTTGTAATTTGGCATGTTCAATTTAAAATCAATTTTCGTAATATTTCCGTTATATCCAGGCTCTTTCCCACTTTGGGGCACTTCGCTTATGATGCTATTTTAATTGCGGTTGAGGCTTTTCTTGACGATAAATTAATGGAAACAGAATTTCCAACAATTTATCTGAATGCTCTTCCAGTGCGATCTCAATAATTTTTTTAACTAATTCGTTATCATATTTATTTTGGATAATGGAGTGAACAACCGAAACGAAGGCATTTGTGCAAATGGATTTTTCTTGCTCTGATTCTAGTTGTAGTTGTTCACGCTGCTCCTGTGGATCTTTACTTTCAAACTTATCATCCTCTGTATCATAATAATGACCCAGTTTTTCTATTAAATACAATTGCGGCTTTACTATTTCTAATAATTCATCTGCGGCTAGATCTATTAAATAATTAACATCACTTTCATCGTTCGACGATGCAATCTCTTTCATTGTATATATAAATTTGTTTGTTAACTCTGTCGTAACAGAAAGTAGCTCCTGGGTTGTAACACCGAGAAAAGCATAAATACGCTTAGCAATATGTTCTGGCGTTTTACTGCAAATTTTATCAATTAAATGCATCTTTAATCGATCAGCTGCGGCAATTTTTTTAGAAATCTCACCTAGATACATCCCTGGACTCATTACAGCAACTGAACTAAAATCTTTTTGAACCCTGAATGAAAACATTAAATCTGGAATGAGAGGGCCCTTTAATTTTCCTAGATTTTCTTCTTCATCCAAATCAAATGAGTAATAGTAAAATTTTTTCGATGTAAACAATCCTGGATCACGCGTATTGGGATTAATCGCTCTTGTTGTACCCGAAACCATTTGTGTATTACTAAATTCTGGTTTATCAGCCATTTCACGAACTATTTCAATAGAATTACAACTCAATCCAATGATCGTAATCGTTCGATTCATTAACTCAGATAACCCCAACCACTTCAATTGTTCAATAATGTCCTGAGCCGTATTTCCACCCAAACTGTTGGTATGCAAATTTGCATGGCCGTATACAAACAAAACAATAGGCTGAGGAGATGCGTTCACGCGACACAAAATCTCATTAACGGCATTTACTGCTGCTGTCTCAACAGCATTATCGTTTACATTGTTCGGTGCTAAACGGTTAAACTCACTCCATTTATTCCAACCTAACTCTTTCACAAAAACTTGTTTGGTTTCTCTCATCATTTCAAGCGGGTGATGTGTTAATGAAAAGGAAACGTTACTGCCTTTCATATAATCATGATATGAATTCAAATCTTTTTTTAGCGTATTAAATCTCTCTTCTGCAGCCGCCCAGTTTCGCTGCCTATACCCCGGTAAACTGATGACGTTTTCATGTGGAATGCCTAAATAATGCGTCCAAGATCCCGCTGAAATTCTTTCATCGTAATGACTCAGTGAATTACTTCCCAAGCTTCTAATCATAAAAAGCTGTGGAGCCTGAAGCTTGTCATTACTCAACAAATTACTGTTGCTCAAAGGTCTCCTTAGCCTAGAAAGCTGTGGAGTTGTTTGAGATTTTTTCAGGCCGGACAAAATACTGGTGGCAGAACCTTCTGTCTGGGAAAACTGCGGCGTTAACTGCGATGGGCTTTCAGCAACTGGCGTCGTGCTAGCAACAGAGCCCCACGACATCCGTGGGGATGACTGATATCGGCTTATAGCAATTGGAGTGAATGTACCAGAGCCTCGTCTTGATCCAGACGGCGTAGATGCAGTTGAAGATGCAGACGAAGATGCAGCAGCCTGGGATTCCTCCACCAATGATTTTTGCATGGGAATAATTTTTGAAGCGAATGCAGTCCAAGCCGTTAATATAATATCACGTGTATCGAACCAACTATCTCGCAAACTCCCCACGGTATAAGCTATATTTTTACGCTCTAATTTTCCCGCCTTATCGAGAGCAAGACCCAGATGATTTAAACGAAGAAGCGCGGATTCAGCCAAGCGCGATTGTTTGATATTCGCAGGATTCATTTGCTCAAATGGTGTGGGCATCCATTCAGATGGATCAGCCAAAGAAATGATATTACTTTGCGGATGGCTGGCAATTTCTTCGCGTAACACCACTGAACCATCTTCAGGTAGTTCGTTAAGACCTAAAAATAGCATGCGAAGCACAATAAGCTGAGCTTCATTACCGACAGTTTTTCTAGCTGATTCAAAATAATAATTAAATAGTGTCTGTTCTAAATCTTTTACCTCTGCAATTTCAAGGTTGTAAGTCCTAGCCAGTTTTTTCTTTAATTCTTCTCTTACTTCATCTCTAAGT
>DHXK01000173.1:5996-7027 GCA_002413665.1 Legionellales bacterium UBA5158
TGCAGAGGAAACACTTCTAATGCTTGATCGAGAAACATCTACTCGTAAAATATTCGTGAAGTTAAAGTTATCTTTAAATTTTGTTAACGCATCAATAAACGCATTGGAAGCTGTTTTTTCCATTGTCTCTTTGCTTGCAATCGACTCCACAAGATGGATCAAAACCTGTTCTATGTTAAGCTGAAATCGACCAGTCGAGCGCAGCTCCTCTTTAAAGAGATGATAGATCTTTTTGTTCTGCTCATAAGGATTCGATAAGTCTGAATCTAAAGTAGTCAACGCTGGCGGCCAAGGCATAAATTTACCAAAAACTTTATTGATGGGCAAGAATTATACTCTATAAATGACGTTAGTTGTACGAAAATAACCTTTTAAGGGAAATAAACACGAAAAGGCAGCTATGAAGCACCAGTTTACAGTCCCATATAAATCAACTAGTTACAGAATCGAAAAAAAATTATTATCGCTTCATAAAAATTTAAAATGAATCAGGAGCTACTTCTAATCCTTCAAAACATCTGTGATCTGAGTAATAATGCTTATACAAAATAATTTTCGAGCTGTTTTTATTATTTAATCTCAATCATTTGGATGATAGTAGTGAGCTTTTGAGAACGTTTTGTCATCAACATCTATAGAATATTACCCTGACAATAAATTAATAAGGTGAAATATGTTTAACAGAGGCTGGTGCTTACATTATAAAAACATAACCATTACTAAGAATAAATATTTAGAAGATAAGCTTAGCAACGATGCTCTTGAGCGTTGGTCTGAAGCAGTTACTAAGGCTAAATCATATGTTGATAGCAAAGTGGTTAACCATCCTAAAACTCAAAACCGAAGAAAGATGTTAGCAGCTGATGAGATTTATATAATGTTGCTTCAACATGAACTTAATCGAATGCAGCAAGCGATGAACAAGGCAATCTCGGGTGATATACATAACGGATTAGAAGAGGTTAATAAAACTGCTAGTTATAAGAAAAAGTAAGTTTTTTAAAAGATAGGGCGTGTAATTTAAACTGTGT
>DHXK01000179.1:0-4635 GCA_002413665.1 Legionellales bacterium UBA5158
GGTTTAGATGATAGAGATTTTCTAAAAGATCAAAGCTGGCAGCGTTTTGAAAAAGTGTTTGCTTCTAAAGTCACTGGAACCTGGAATTTACATCAGCTGACTATGCATTTGCAGCTAGATTGTTTTGTTTTATTTTCGTCAATTGCATCATTTCTTGGTTCTGTGCGACAAGGACCTTATGTTGCCGCTAATCAATTTTTAGATTCTTTCGCACAGTATAGACAGAATTTAGGATTGTCTGCTCTAAGTATTAATTGGGGTCCTTGGACCGATGTAGGCTTAACATTAAAAGAAGGTCGCAATCAAAAAAAATATCAATCAGCTTTTATTAAGCCTGACTTAGGTGTGGCTATGCTGCAATATTTATTGCAGCATGACTTGCATCATGTTGCTGCAGTAATACCTGAGTATCTACGTTTTATGCTAGATCTAATGCCTAAGCCTGCATCTAAATGGTTGGAAAAATTAACAGTCAAAAAAAAATCAAACCATATTGAAACTTCAGCAGTGGGTGAGCTTGTTATCTTAGTGCAAGGAAAATTACCAACTGAAAGATTATCCATTATAAAAAAAAGCATTCAATCTAAATTTATTAAAGTTTTAAATTTGCCAGAAGAAAGTAGTGTTGATGCTGAATCTGGATTTGTAAGTTTAGGGTTGGATTCATTAATGGCCATTGAATTCAAAGAACAGATTCAATTAATGCTAGGCTCTCATTTTGAATTGAATGCTACACTAGCTTATGATCATCCGAACATTGCCTCGCTGGCAACCTACATCGATGATTTAATACAACCTGAAAAGTCGCAAGCAAAAATTCCAGCAGACCCCGCAAAGATAGATGAATATGAGCCTATTGCAATAGTAGGTTTAAGTTGTAGATTTCCCGGTGGTGCAAATAATGCTGAAAGTTATTGGAATATTTTGCGCGATGGAATAGATACTATCGAGGAAATACCAGCAAATCGATGGGATGCAAATGTCTACTATGATGCTCTTGCTGGGAAGCCAGGAAAAATGGTGAGTCGGTTTGGTGGGTTCGTGCAGAATATTGATTTATTTGATACACATTTTTTTGGTATCAGTCCGCGTGAAGCCATCAGCATGGATCCTCAGCAGCGTTTACTGTTAGAGACTAGCTGGGAAGCATTAGAGCATGCAGGTATTGCACCTGCTCAGCTTAAAGATAGCCAAACAGGAATGTTTGTAGGTGTATCGGGTAGTGATTACATTTCTATATTACGTGCGCTAGGTGATGATATGTTGGATGCCTATTGTCTCACTGGAAATTCTCTCAATGTATTGCCAGGTCGTGTAGCTTATACCTTGGGATTTCAGGGTCCTTGCATGGCGATAGACACGGCTTGTTCTTCATCACTTGTAGCATTACATGTTGCATGCCAAAGTTTGCGGCAGAGAGAATGTGACGTCGCACTTAGTGCTGGTGTCAATTTAGTATTGTTGCCCGAGAACAATGTCGCATTTTCTAGAGGCATGATGTTGTCACCTGATGGACGGTGTAAAACTTTTGATAGTAGTGCAAATGGTTTTGTACGCAGTGAAGGTTGTGCAGTAGTAGTATTAAAACGTTTGAGCGATGCACAAAAAAATGGAGATATCGTTCTTGCGATTGTACGAGGCAGTGCGGTAAATCAAAGCGGGCGCACCAGTGGACTCACTGTACCCAGTGCAACAGCACAGACAAAATTAATTCAGCAGGCGCTACTAATTGCTAACACTACACCCGATGAAATTAGTTATATTGAAGCACATGGCACAGGAACTAAGTTAGGAGATCCCATTGAAGTCTCGGCATTGAATGCTGTTTTTCAGGATACACATACTCAAGATCTTCCTCTTACGATTGGATCTGTTAAAACAAATATCGGCCATTTAGAAGCTGCAGCCGGTATTGCAGGATTAATTAAAGTTGTGCTGGGTATGCAGCATCAAATTATTCCACCTCATCTTCATTACAAAAATATTAATCCAGCCATTGCGTTAAATACTATTCCAGCACAAATTCCGCGCTCAGCATTGCCATGGGTAAAAGGAGATAAAAAACGTGTAGCTGGTATTAGTGCTTTTGGATTTAGTGGGATTAACGCGCATGTTATTCTTGAGGAAGGGCAAGACTTGCCTGCTATAAAAAATGTGAATGAAAGACCATTGCATGTGCTGGCATTATCAGCACGAACTTCAGTTGCATTAACGCAGATGAAGGAGAGTTACGTATTACATTTAAAAAATCATTCTGAACAGTCACTCGCAGATATTTTTTATACTGCAAACTGTGGGCGTAATCATTTTGAAAAACGATTTGTTTGTGTTGCCTCTAATGTTGCAGAAGCTTTGCAACAACTTTCAAATAAAAAAGAGTTAATGACTGTTCCAGTACAACCTAAGATTGCGTTTTTATTTACGGGGCAGGGATCTCAGTATACAGGAATGGGGAAAGAACTTTATGAAACTCAACCTGTTTTCAAGAATGTCATAGATAATTGTGCGAAAATTCTTATTCCGTATTTGGAATTATCTTTATTAGATATTTTATTTTCAGCTAAGTATTCAGAAAAATTACTTCGAACAGGTTATGCTCAACCCGCATTATTTACCTTAGAATATGCATTATCGGTGCTATGGGCAACCTGGGGAATAATACCAGATTATTGTTTGGGTCATAGTGTAGGTGAATATGTTGCAGCTACTGTGGCTGGGGTGATGAGTCTAGAAGATGCGTTGGTATTCATTGTCAAGCGCGCACAACTCATGCAATCACTCCCTGCTGGTGGTGCGATGTTGGCGGTGATGGCCAATGAAGATAAAGTCTCAACGATAATTGCTGCACGTGAAAGTCCCGTTGATATAGCAATAAATGGAATTGATCAAGTTGTTATTTCAGGATCTGGAAATGATGTTGCGAACTTAACTGATATTTTTGCAAAAATGAATATTAAAACACAAGCTTTGCAAGTGTCTCATGCTTTTCATTCACGATTGCTTGATCCTATGTTGCCTGAGTTTGCGAATATTGCAGAGCTTGTTACATTTAACAATCCTCACATTCCGTTGATCTCTAATCTGACTGGACAATTGATTAAACCAGGTGAGATAAATGCAGACTACTGGGTTAGACACACGCGTGAGCCTGTTGATTATAAAGAAAATTTAGAAGTATTGGCTGAGGCTGGCTGTAATATTTTTATTGAGATTGGACCGCAACCTACTCTATTAAGTATGGTATCTGATCATTCTATTTCAGAAAATAAAACATTATGGTTGCCTTCATTGCGTCGTAGTCGAGGTGACAGTGACGTTATTTTAAATAGTCTTGCAAAACTTTATCAGCATGGAATCAATATTGATTGGAATGGTTTTGATAAGCCTTATCTACGACGTAAAGTTATTTTACCTACCTATCCGTTTCAACGTGAATGTTATTGGCCGGTTATCAAAACAACCACACTCAAGCCTGAAAATAAAAATTCTTTTCAGCCTATTGATTTTATTAATTCATACTATGAATGCGTTTGGCAAGCTCAACCCATTCAGAATNNGAATACACCTCAGTTAGAGTTAACGGGGCATTGGTTAATTTTTTCAAATCAAAGTGAATTAGTAGAAAAAATGAAAGCTAACGGTGCAAGCTGTATCGTAGTCAATAAAGGCGATGATTTTAAAGAAGTATCACCAAATCACTATTCGGTTAATCCAGCGCATAAAGAAAATTTAATAGAGTTGATCAGTCAGGTAACTTCGACTATTTCACTAACAGGAATTTTGTATGCGTGGGGAGTGGATACAGTAGAAGATGATTTTTGGCAATTTAATTTATCGGCGCTGACTTCTGGATTTTTATATTTAATGCAAGCTGTGTTAGCAGCAAAAATAGTTAAACTACCATCGGTTGAATTAGTGACACGTCATGCGCAAGTGATGGATAAGCATTCTTCTCCATCGTTGATGCAGGCACCTTTAATAGGTTTGCGTAAAACTTTAATAATAGAACACTCTGATTTAAATTGCAGGCATATCGATTTGGACTCCACAGATAATTTTGATATGTTGATAGCAGAATTGCGAATCGCAGCTACTGAAGATCAAATAGTTTATAGAAACAAAACGCGTTTTGTTTCTAGGTTGCAGCATATTGCTGCTGATAATTTTACAGAACATCACTTTAATAAAGTTGTTTTTCAATCGGACGGAAGTTACTTAATCACCGGCGGTCTGGGTGGTTTGGGTCTTAAGTTAGCTGAATTTGCCATTCAGCAAGGTGCGCGCCATTTGGTTCTGATGGGTAGACGTGCTAGCACACCTGAAGCTGAAAAACATTTTGAGCAATTGCGAGCCCAAGGGGCGGTTATTAGAGTAGTGCAAGCCGATGTAGCCTCTGCGGAAGATCTGGCGGTACAGCTTGCGCGCTTCGGTCAGGAGTGGCCAAATTTAAAAGGGGTGATTCATGCTGCAGGAACTTTGGCTGATGCTTCTTTTATGAAGTTAAACTGGCAAGATTTCGAGACTGTGTTTGCTCCCAAAATAATGGGAGCATGGAATTTGCATTATTTTACGCAAGATATCCCCTTAGATTTTTTTGTCACTTTTTCCTCTGTGGCTTCAATATTTGGATCGGAG
>DHXK01000179.1:4783-5081 GCA_002413665.1 Legionellales bacterium UBA5158
AATATTTGGATCGGTGGGTCAAGCCAATTATTCTGCAGCAAATGCATTTTTAGATAAGTTGACGCAGCATAGAATTGCGTCTGGTTTACCGAGTTTGAATATGAATTGGGGACCATGGGCAGATGTGGGTATGGCGACTAAGGTGATTTCATCAGCAGGTTTTGGCATAGTGCCCATTTCAGTTCAATCTGGATTGCAGACACTCTTGTTGTTTATGCAACAAAAAACTATTTCTCAGGCAGTTGTTATTTCCGTAGACTGGCGGCTTTTTTCTGCGAGATTAACTAGAGTTCCTAGG
>DHXK01000179.1:5219-5791 GCA_002413665.1 Legionellales bacterium UBA5158
AGATTAACTAGAGTTCCTAGATTTTTTGAAAAATTTATTAGTGTTGAAGATTTAACAACTGCACAGGAAGAATCTTTAATTGTTAAAAAACTATTGGGAAACAATGAGGATGAATTGCCACTTGCTATTGATTATTTGAAAGATAAAATCAAAGACATCTTAAGATGGAAGAAAGAGGATGATATATCGGTGCATCTTAACTTTTTTGAACTGGGTATGGATTCATTGATGGCGGTTGAGCTTAGGCATAGTGTGCAAATGGATTTAGTTAAAGTAATGAATCTTACACAAACTGTAGTGTTTGAATATCCTAGTGTTCAACTGTTGGCAGAACATATTGTTGGGAATTTAACAGCGGATACTGAGCGTGCGTCTGTGATTCATTCAATATCGGAAGTGGATCAATTGAGTGAGGCGGAGTTAGATGCGTTGTTGAGAGTGAATTTGGTGGACTAACTAATCCTGAAGTTTTTTCACCTCTCCCTTTGTGGGAGAGGTCGGCGCGACCTCATCCGGCGCTACACTGCCATTAAGTCATTGCGAACGCGTGTGGTAACTACCGAGCCGCGACC
>DHXK01000241.1:0-971 GCA_002413665.1 Legionellales bacterium UBA5158
CTATTTCCTGACAAATACATTCAACATCCTTTAAATTAACTGAGCCAGCAGCACCTTTCAAGCTATGAGCTTCGCGATGCAATGTTTCGATTATCTTAGCTGACTCATCCTGCGTCGGGTTTTTTTCTAATTGAATCAACAAAGAAATCATAGAGTCTAAATGTTCTTTAGCCTCCATTTTAAACGTAACCAATAATTTTTTTAAAAATTGATCATTAGGCATAATGTACCTTTAAGCATCAGTCGTAACATGATATTTTTTTATTAAGCCTTGTAACTTTAAGCCTAATTCTTTTAAATTATGAGCTTCAATTTCAAGTTGCTTGGCACCTACAACATTTTGTGTGCTGGCAACTTTAATATTTTCCATAGCTATTGCAGCTTGCTGCATTCCTATTAGCTGTTGTTGACTTGAAGCAGCTATATGTATTGCTGCTTGTGCTGCTTCAGAAACACTATTGGATAGTGTTACAATTGATTCTCTACTTTCCTCTGATTTTATTACGCCTATTTCTGCCACTTTATTTCCTTGTTCCGTTGCTAATACAGCTGTGCTTGTTGCTTTTTGAACATCAGCTAAAATTTCACGTACGCGATGTGTTGCTTGTTTGGACTGATCTGATAAACTTTTAATTTCTTGCGCGACAATCCTAAACCCTCTGCCTTGTTCACCAGCTTTTTCAGCCTCTATAGAAGCATTAACAGCCAATAAATTTGATTGTTGAGCTAAATCATCAACTGACTCGATAATGCTGCTGATGCTCTGCGTTTGTTCACTTAATCGCATCATGCTTTCTGCGATCACCACCATTTGATCACGTATGCGCGTCATTCCTTCGTTAGTTTCTTGAGTTGCTTTTTGACCACCGATGGAGATTTGTGTGGCTAGCTGTGCGCTATCAGCAACCGTTTTTGCTTTTTGGCTTAACACTTGTGATGTTTGTTTAACTTCTTCTATGGTAGTCGTCGTT
>DHXK01000241.1:1067-3280 GCA_002413665.1 Legionellales bacterium UBA5158
ACTTCTATGGTAGTCGTCGTTTCAATAACTGATGCGGCCGTTTCACTTCCAGCGGAAACTAGTTGTGAGATTAAAGTATAGATTCCATTTACTGAACTATTTAATACTTTAACTCCTTCATGGTTATCTATGGTTAGTTGTCGTAGATTTTTTACCATTTGAGCTAAAGCATTTCCTAAAATATCTTTATCAGATTTAGGTGAGACAGTAATATCAAGATCTCCAGCAGAGATTCTTGTAGCCATCTTTGCTAGTTCTTGTAACGAGAGTACCATCTGAGCAAATAATTTTGATAACATGCCAATTTCATCATTCCTATTGATGGCTTGGTAAGAATTATCTAATTCACCAGATGTAATTTTAGAAACGGCAATAGCCATATTTTTTAGCGGTATTGCGATATTTCGCATCAGAATAAATCCTAAGAATGATAGAAATAGCGTGCCAAATAGTGTTCCCAATAAAATAATATTAAATGTAACCTCAACATTCGCTTTTGTTACTTCGGTGCGCTTTATAATTAATGCTTCTTCCTCATTATTCATATCTTGTGTGACTGCACGAATGTTATCCATTATTTTTTTTCCATCAATCAATATTGGTAATTTTTGTGCGTCCTCTTTATTATTAATTGATTGTTGAATATTCAATAATTTATTTGCGATGAGTTGCTCTAATAGTTCAATGCGATGCTGTTGATTGATATTATCTGCGATCAATGATTTTGTAATTTTTAGTTCTGCGGGGATATTGGTCACTGCATCTTGATAGATTTGCAAGAAATTGTCTTTATTTGTTAATAGGTACCCACGCTCTCCTGTTTCTGCGTTATCTAACAATACTAATATATTACTAATATGATTTAACACGATGTAAGAATGCTGGCGCCAATTGGTGTTGTTTAACAAGTTGTTGATCGATATGTAACTAGCCAGTGATATTAATATTAATATTAAGATAGCCAGAACATTCATGCTTGCTATTTTCAAACCTACAGACCATTTCATAACTGAATCTCCTTTAAGCTGAAGTACTAACAAGAAGTTCTTTGTATGCTATTAGCTTAGGTATATTGATAATTATTTTTTGATTTTGAGTGATTCCTGTTAAGAATTCAGAGTGAATTCCTGTAAGAGTTGGTATTGATGATTGTATAGTGTCTAATGAAATAGATTCTATTCCTATCACTTCATCAGCTAAGATGCCTAGCTTAAAATCTGCATATTCAATTATTAATATACGATTCAAATCATTAGATTTTAATTTAGACATTCCAAAAAATTGTTTTAAGTTAATAATGCATATCACGTTTCCATGAACATTTATAATACCTTCTACAAATTCTGGAGTGGAAGGTAGTCGTCTTATTTTATCTGCTGTAGAGACACGATTCACAAAATTTGATGCTATTCCATAGTGTTCAGATCCCAATGTAAATTCCAAGATGTCTAATTTATTTTGACTGATAGTGCTGGTAAATTCTTTTTCTAATTTTTTTGCACGCTGATGTAAGATTGAATTTATTTCGTCATCGGTATATGAGATGCTTTTTTCTAGTGCGTGTTGGGTGTTTGCAATATGTTGGTGTATTGATTCCCAATTAATACTTTTTTTCATCATGGTTTTTACTCCAGATCTTTCATAGTTGAGACAACTTCTATTAATCTTTTAGCTGTTATCTCTCCTAGCATCACGTTTGAATCAATATTCTTTAATAACATAAGTGCATGATCAAAATACTTTATAGCTTCTTTTCTTTTTCTTTGTTTATGAAAAATATTTCCTAAAACAACATAGGCTAATATTAAATTAGTATTTAGAAATATTGCAGTGTTTAATGTCCGTATTGCTTCTTCATCATTTCCTAGTTCAAGTTGGATTATACCTCGTAAATAATATAAGCTTTCATCTGTTTTATTTTTAGATATCGCTTTATCATTCCATAATAATGCTTCTTGAAGCTTTCCTTCATTCGCACATTGCTGAGCTAGCACTTTATAATTGGGTGCTAAAACTTCTTTTTTAAGAAGTTTTGGTTCAGGCAGAAGGAATTTAATGTCTTCATTATTTATATTTATAACTTCTTGCTTTTTCTTTCTGAAAATATTGACACCATTAACAAATTCTACCTGGAAGAGATCTAGGTTAGGCAATGATAACTCGCTTGAACCAACTATTAAGCATCCATCGTCAACTAAACAATTGAAAAAATT
>DHXK01000084.1:0-587 GCA_002413665.1 Legionellales bacterium UBA5158
GCTCGGAGATGTGTATAAGAGACAGCATAAGGGAAGCTCATTACCGAAGCAATGTCTGTAAATTGTATCTGCCGTGCTATCCAGGCGCTGCCGTTAAAGCCAAGATATTGATTTACTGCCGTTCCATTAGCAATTGATTTTACCCATGCAGGTATTGTAGGATCAGTTTCGTTTGCCGTGGTAAGAAAATGCTGTGGATTACTTGCGGGATAATAAATAGTGTTGCTATCGCTCTTGTTTAATTTTCCGGAAACATCAATGGTTGGGCCATTGGCAATTTGTTTCATCACCCATTCTGTTGTCGGGATTTTTGTGGAGCTGTCACCTGCAGCCGGTGCAATTGTTTTTGGTGATTGCGAAAATGTTTTTATGCCGGTGATGGTTTCGGTGCCGGAGAGATGCACAACTGCATTATCCAGCGCACGGGCAAAAATTTCATCGTGCAAGGGAATTGTATCAGTGATGCCGCCACCAAATGTAAATGTGGTGTACCAGGTGTTGCCAAGCTTAAAGCTATCCTTTACAATTAACTTGTTGAACTGGCCGCCGTTTTGGGCTGTGGCGGAAATAAGAAATAAGAAATAAGA
>DHXK01000084.1:816-2406 GCA_002413665.1 Legionellales bacterium UBA5158
AATAAGAAATAAGAAATAAGAAAGTTGTGCGAAGGAAGAAACCCCCTTCTATCTTCCCCCTGAGGGGGAAGGAAATGGAGAAGATATTTGCGAATGTTTTTGCGAAACAGTTTTTCATGGTTATTCGATACTTTTTATAAAAATTATTGTTACTGGGCCGTTACCGGTGATGCCGCTGAAATAAATATTGCGGGGCGTTAATGCGAAAATGTCGATGGCGATTACATCCTGATCAACTATTTTATAGTCTTCTAAGATTTCATGTGTGCCGGCTGAATTGCCGATGTTTAAAAGAAAATTTCCGGTGAGGATTACGATTAATTTTATTAGTAAGGTTCCGGCAGGTAATGTGTATGAGCCATCGTTATTAAAAATTATTTTTTCCCTGGACAAACCTTTAAGCTGCGCCATTGTTGCTTTGTAACTTTTCCCGGTAACAGGATCTGCAACAACAAGCAACTTTGTATTTTCAAAATCCGGAAGCGGATCAAGCTCATTAACTTTTTTAGGAAGTACTACTGTTGGCATGGTTTTTCAAAAATGATTTTATTTTACTTTTTTAAAAAGGACAAATGCAAAAGAAGCCCCCTATCCCCCGGTGGGGGAAACGGAGGAGATTATTTTTTATAAAAAACCATAAGCGCCTGCACCATTCCGATCCGTTTCATCGGTACACTTTGTTTTTGTTACTGCTATCGGCCACCCGGTGAATACGCCGGCATTTTCAGGATCATTTAAATAATTTTTTGTATTTGCTATCCAAATAGCGCCGGATCTCTCGCAACTTTTTTGTAAAAGGCTTACTGCATTATCGGGAGCAGCATTTCTGCTGCTTAATTGGTTATTTGTTGTTCGGGAAGTGCTTGCAACGGTAAATCCGCTGCCGTCGAGGCGGATATTTAAGAAAGGAATTGACTGCTCTACTGTTAAATGGGCGATGGCTAATTTTATTTTTTCCAGCAGCACTTTTTCGCCGTCAGAAAAGCCCTGTTCCTGGGTTGCATCTTTGGTTTTTAGGGCATCAAAAAGCACGTTTCCGAGGGCTTTTCTGATGATATTTTCTTCTACTTCCATCATTTTAGGCCGCATTGCAGCATAATTGCGGAAGGGACTGGCCGATGGGAACAGGTTCTGAAATTCTTTGCCTGTTTTTATAAAAAGTTTGCGGTATTTTTTAAATGAATCGCTTTCAACCCATGTTTGATAGTTGGCTTTATTTTTCTCGAGAAACTGGAGTAATGATTCAACAGCGAGCTCGCCTTCTTTTAAATTTTGTTCTAAAAAGTTTTCCCGCTGTTCCTGGAAGGCTGTTTTTACAGTTCCGGTCTCATTACGGCGCATTCCTGATTCATCAAGCTGCACATCGCTTTTAGGAGCGAAATAATAGCATAAAAAGGGGCCAATTACGCGGCGGCATTTATGCAGCAGATCTTTTTCAGGAGCTTCTAATGCATCTTCATTGGCTGCATCTGTGTATTGGCTATTTATGTAATCATACAGCTCTTCTCCGATCCAGGGAACGAGCTCCTGCTCTTCAACAGTTTCGATTGTAGGTTTTACGGCCGCAAAATTTGTTGTGCCAACAATGGC
>DHXK01000084.1:2592-4220 GCA_002413665.1 Legionellales bacterium UBA5158
ACTTGTTGTGCCAACAATGGCTGCATATTCGGCGAGTTTATTTTTGTCTTTGAATAACATGTGTGCTTTATTTAACCTCACCCCCGGCCCCTCTCCAAAGGAGAGGGGAGAAGGCAAAGAATATTTAACTAACTACTTTTTTTGTTCCGGCACCGGTGTCCAGCGTGGTTAATACGGTATCACGAACACGGAAGACAAGATCTTCGCTCCATTCGCTAATACCACCTACTTCGCGGTTAAAATCACGCATGAGGTAAAGCGGTTCCATAAAAACATTTCTCTCAAGATTTAGCACTGAAGTTTCTACCAGGTCGCCTTCGCGGATATCTGATCCGCCACTGCGTTGCTGTCCTGATCCTGCTTTACCTGCGCCTGAAATAGTGGGATTCTGGCCCATCGCAATTAATATTTGAGTATCAGCTGCAGAGCCGGTAATAATATCGTTATCGATGTTTGCTTTATCTTCTATCGGCGTGATTTTTATGCGTGCGTATTCGTTTTTGGTTATATTATCAACCTGGAATATGCTTACGAATGTTTTGAAAGCATTTTTATCCCCGGAGAGGAATTCATCCATTTCTTTGAGCACATCTTTTTTCTTCCTGATTTTTTCGTCATCCTTCATTGCTGCCCAGGCTTCTTCGCCAAATCTTTCAGGAAAGTAAGATGATGGGATCTCGATGTGATTTTTTATTTTAAATGCTTTGTTGTAAAGCGTTTTAATGAGTGACGGAACTTTACATGCAATCTCAACCCAACCGCCCAGGCGTGCTCCATCCCATACCGGCACCTGGTAATATGTTTTATTTGGTGAAGGATAATTAACGGGAAGAATTGCAGATTTTAAACCCGATTTTGATTTTAATTTTTTTGCAATTTCCTTCAGGCTGTTAACCGGATCGTACATATCGATGCAGTCAAGCTTCTTGATATATTTATTATCTATTTCGCTAAAATTTTCCTGATTTGTGTACAGGCCCTTCATGGCTTTATCTGGGTCGAATGTTGCAAACTGATCACGTGAAAGGCCCCAAATTTTTGAGAGGAACATGTATTCAATTTTCCCTGCATCATTCATTTGCTTGAGCCGGGAATCGCAGCTTTCCTGGTGTGCGAAGTGGGTAATTGTTTTACAATCCTTGCTGAGAATTGCTTCGGGGAAGCAATTGGAGAACCATGCCCAATCCTGTAGATATTCCAGCCAAAAACGAAGTGTTTTACGGTCGTTGAAATATTTGTATACCGGTGAATTTTTTTGAGGTTTTAAGGGAACAAATATTTCTGTGCCATTAGCATCGTAGCCGGTTATTTTTCCGGGAATAATGCCATTGCCCCACAGTTTGCGGGCCTTACGATCAAGCCCGTACTGGCCAATGCCACAGTAAGCCATTTGGCGTACAATATTTTGAGGAAACCGGTTATCTTCTCCCCAATAAGCAAGATCTATCTGGCTTTGCAGTTTGCGAATGATGATCGCTGTAGAATCTGCACTTCCGTTTTTTTGGCTGTTTGCCTGAAATGTACCGGCAGTAACGCTTTCACGGGAGAAATATACTGCGCTTTCGCTTTGTTCTAAATAGGTTACCGGGCCGTCGTAGTACTCGTTCATAGGATAGACTGGTGGTTTA
>DHXK01000137.1:0-789 GCA_002413665.1 Legionellales bacterium UBA5158
CCCATTTCAGAAGAGATAAATACTGCGCCTCAATACTTAACTCTTCTGAGATAGGTGCTTGGCGCTTAATTACCCATGAACAAAAAACTGTGATGTTTATAATCACAGCATATACGCCACCCTTTTTATTGTCGTAAATTTTTACGAGCTTGTTATTTTTTACCTTTAGTAAGTTTCTTTTGATTGGAGATAATCACTTTTATGTTTCCATAATCCAAATCCTCCCCAAATTCTTTTTTGACAGCCTCGGCAATTTTTTCGGTGGAATTTCTAGCTAGATACAATTTATATACTCTCTGATCTCTGTCAAATTTTTTATTGATTTTCTTCTTAGTCTTTTTTCTTGAACCAATTTCTTTCTGTATTAAAAACCAAACATTTTTAATGTCCTCAATTGATGTGCTGGGTGATATTCTTAAAAAATACTCTTTTTCCGAGCCTTCGTCTTTTTGACTAATCTCAAGCATTAGACCGTCTGGATCTATTTCTGAAGTAAAATCACCTTCTACAACGTATCTGTGAATGATATCGGACCATGTTTTTGGGAGATTAAATTCTTTTACAAGTGCTTTAACTTTTTCAGACACCGCAGAGCTTTCAATTAAATGGATAAATTCCTCCATGGATAAATCATCCGCATCACCAGATATCTCTAATTCCTCCCTTATTTTATTTACTGCCAAGTTAAAATGGCTATCCAAAACAAGCTTCTTATACAACTCAATTTTCTTCCCAGGATTTACTCCGAGATATCTATATTTAATTAGGCGCATATTGATATCATAGAAG
>DHXK01000137.1:960-1803 GCA_002413665.1 Legionellales bacterium UBA5158
TCATTGTAAAGTAACAATACAACCAAATAGCGCAGTAAGTAGCCTAACCCGTTGAGTAATTAACGGTATGGTGAATGTTAGTCAGGACGTGCTCGAAGAACCCATCACAAATGGGGCTGCATGTCCTGCTGTACCTGGAAACGGGTATGGAGAGCGCAAGCTCTCACCCTTTGTGGTGGGCTTTTTGCGTTCTAGTTTAGAAGATAATTTTTATATATGAGAAATAAAATAAAAGAAATATCTAGAGTAGCATTTCAAAATTGGCGTGAGGTAGCCGGATGGATAGTTATAGGTATTTTTATGTACGTCTACCTATTTAGATTCAACACCTCACACCTGTTGGCCGGACGAACCTTTGCTCCTTATTTTTTAGTGATAGCGGTAATTTTTATCCTGAGCTGGCTTAATATTAATAATAAAAAGTAGCTTTATGAAAAATTTTTTAAAAGATGAGAACAATGCCAACAAATATAGCGATCAGGAAAATTTGCAATGGTCATTATTGAGGGCAATGGAGTGGGGCGTGTGGCCCGCCTTTTTGAGCGGGCCAATAATACCTCTGCTTCTGCCATTTTTTGAATGGTATAAGGTCATTGGAGCGGTTGCAGTACTGACGGTGCTTTGGTCCTTGATAAGATATAAGTATATCAACTTAATGGCCGCACAATTCGGCGTATACTTTGTGTATTTGAAATGGATTACTTGCCCCCTGGCCGCAATATACCTTGGAATCCATCACCACTACGTCTTAGCCGCATTGGCACTTCTTTGGCCGGTACTATCGGCGTGGCTAGGTATTTTTGTTGGTGGTACGAAGACTGGAATAATACAAGGTATGCTCAT
>DHXK01000137.1:2001-5677 GCA_002413665.1 Legionellales bacterium UBA5158
TCGGTAGATACATACTATAACCTATTAGGATGCCCCCGAGTAGTCGTTTTCCGGGGTGCTCCCGGGGTACCCCTGTTTCTCAGATTGATTATTTCTTTATAATCTATACACTTCTTGTATATGAAAAAAATAATTGCCTTAGCTCTGTTTCTTATGATCCTCAGCCCGATACTTGGTTCACACGCTGAAGCCCGTGCTCGCTACGGTAGTCATCGTGTTGGTGGATACACTAGCCATGGAAAAGGAAGTCATTATGTTGGTGGATACGTTCGCTAGGACACTTGGTGTTAATAAATCATGGAGCCAAAAGCCTTAAAGCCCTTGAATGTATGGACGACACCTTTTTTGTTATGCCCCACAGGCATTGCAGGTAGCTTGCAGGTTAGCGATTATTCAAATATCGAGACGGAATTATTTTCTTATATTGAGCATCTAGCAGAGGTCAAAGAAAAAGGTCTAGAGCGTATAAAAAGTATAAACGAGGAAAATGCTACAGAAGAGAATTGGTTATCTTTTCAAGCCTTTGTGCGACAAGCAAAGCTTTATTATTTTTCAGCAAAAAATCAAAACTCTGCCATTAGTGCCTTAAACCTTTTCTACTCGTTTGAAAATCTGGTAAAGGCATATTGTTCTTTGTATCATCCAGCAGAATTTGTCGGGAAGATTAGACATGGCATAGGCACCGGTAATACGTTTTCTGATGCGTTTTCACAAGAAATTAGTATTTATAGCGGCATGCAAATAATGCCCGTGTTCTATGAACTAGTAACTGGTAAAAAAATTGATAGTACTGCAAAAATAGATGCGGAAAAACTTCTCGCTTATTGTTACGACATATTTTATGAATATCATCAATGCTCTCCAACTCCAGTACTTAGGGTTGTACAAGCTAAGGCGGTTGTCGCTGGAGAATCGCAAGAAAAAGCCGGGTTACTGATAGCTGTTTCTGGTCTTGCTTTATTACTAAGAAATAATGAATTAAAAGACATATTCAACAACCTTTTTAACAAGGTTGAGTTACCGCAAAATTTGTCTGATACTATTTTCAAAATTAGCCTAAATGATCACTCAAGGTATTCGTTTTTACAAACAAAAGAAGATTTTCCTATAATACCCGCTCAATTTATATCTGCAGATTTTTATGATAAGTTTTTGCCCTACGTATCATTTTATCCAAGAAAGGGTGATGCGTATTTTAACCTTAACCTGCCTGTGGAAAATAATGCTGGGGAAAGTATCGTGATGAATGAATGTATCGCTATTTACATGCTCATGTTTTATATGAGCGAACTTGTTCGATATAATCCAAAAATAATTCAAGAAAATCTGTCAAAAAATCAGGGTTGGCTTATGGAGCGCTTTATTGTAAACACTCCGCAAACCTTCCTTCGATATATGGTTAATTTAATAACTGGGGAGGATTTTATTTTTACAGCCTAATACGGATTAATTTTAGTAAAAGCGCCTGATAAAACAAATATGACTATGACGATCAAAACATATGCTAAATCAATACAAGGAGATCGTGATCACATGGAGGATTATTTCTATCTCGACACCAAGCAAATAGATGAAGGAGTGGTTTTTGGAGGTGTATATGACGGACATGGTGGTTATAGGGCAGCCGAGTACACTTCTCAAAATCTCCATAGGTACTTTTTTGAAGCACTGGAAAATCACCACCCTCTCGAAGCTTTTATCCTTGCCTATAAAATAGGAAGTGATCAGCTTACCCCAGAAATGGCCGGGACATGCGCTTTGAACCTCTATGTTAGTGGCAATGAGCTTTTTTACGCCAATGCCGGTGATGGTAAAATTATCGTGATCGCTAGCAACGAGGTGCATCAGCTATCCACAGAACACCGGGTTATTTCCGAATGGGAAAGAAAAAGGGTACTGGACTGCGGAGGATCAATCAAGGGTCCCTATGTCTTCACAGCGGACTACCGAGGACTGAAAGTCACCAGGTCACTTGGAGATGCCCACCATAAGCCTCTAGGGGTCATTGCCGAGCCTTCCGTGGGGATATGGAATATAGGCAGCGACGATGGATATATTGTGATGGGAACAGATGGCCTTTTTGACACGCTCGACAACGACACTGTTGCAAACATTGCCCGGTCTTGCAGGCCCGGAGAGGATATAGCTGAAAAGCTCGTTTCGGAAGCACTTCAGGCAGGAAGCCGGGATAACATAAGTGCGGTAGTGCTGGATCTAAATGGTTTGTTAACAGTTACTAAACAATAGTAAATTTTACATTATTTATCTTTTCTAATAATTCTAGCGTTGCCTTTACAGACGGATTTTGTGTGTTTTTAAACACCATTTTTTCTTTATAGTGATCAGTTAGAGGGCGCAAAAATTCGTCCCCCCAAGAAGGAGAAAAGGTAATTACTCCTTCAAAATCGACTTCAATAGTTTCATTCGCGGGAATTTGTCTTAATGAAGGACTAAAGGCGGCAAAAGCCTCTCTTCCTGATTGACGAGATATGAGTGTTGTTCCAAATTTTTTTAATGCGATAATCATATTGTTTATTCTATATTAGAAAGTAATTGAAGCAATGCACCCTCTATAATATTTTGGTGCATCTTTGATCCTTAAATCAGTACTATCTCTTTTCAACTCAAGCTCAGCGCTACCTGATTGAAATGATAGTCCCAGTAAACTTTGTGTCACCACTTGTTTTACGAATTTCAGCCCATTGCCACGTTCTTCCGGAGTTCTTCCTGTAACAATTTCCGTGAAGGCAACTTTTAATGCCTCCTTATCATCAATGAGCGCTGGTCGTGCTCTTTTGAGGGTTTCAAGAATACCTTGACCGCGATCAGCAAGCACCACTTGTCGTTTGTTCAAATCGTAACTAAAAAATATTCCAGGAATATCAGGCCAATTTCCTAGATTGTGATCAAAGGAATTGTTTCCTATCTCTCCAGCAACAGCAACAACCAGTGAGAAATTTTTTTCAATTTCAGGATCAGATACTCTCCCTAAGGCATCCTGCATTTTTGAAAGACGAGACTGGAACACAGCACTTGTAGCACAATAAAAATGAGCTGGTATTTCTACTCCCGAAGAAATCCAATCAGTGGCCAACTTGAGGAGGTCGTTTAAATATAGCTCGATTACCTTTTTTGAATAATAACGATTGCCTGTAGCAGTACGTCGAACCGAAGAAATACGCCCTGAATCACTCCATCGACGTAACGTATCAATGGAAATATCGAGCATTTCGGCGGCTTCCCCGATAGGGATTAAATCTTGGTCCATAATAGTTGCTTTGAGATTGTATCATTTTTCATAAATCTACGCAACCGAGTTTCATATCTATGCAAAAAAGTTCATATCTAGGCAATCAATTACTGGATCTGATTTAGAGCTAGTATATAAAATAAGCTGTGCCTCCGAGAGGACTCGAACCCCTAACCTTGCCGCTAGAATCGGCGCACTCTATCCATTGAGCTACGGAAGCAATACAAGAGCCCCTGTTTAATAACAGGATCATTTGTGGTTATGCTCTTCTTCGTAGTTGAATTTTCATTAGTAAAATTATTATAGCAAACTTATAGGACTTTTGTTGTTCAATTTTAAAAAACCAAAAAATATTTTTATTTATTTTGCGTAGGGACATATGATTCAAATCTGGGCCTACCCCGGGGTCGTTTTCCTGCCCACCCC
>DHXK01000137.1:5898-6047 GCA_002413665.1 Legionellales bacterium UBA5158
GGGGTCGTTTTCCTGCCCACCCCTCGTACCTTTGTTTTAAGCTGTTTATAAAGCATTTTCTAGTGTCGGTATATAAAACACATCGTTATTCTCCTCATACCATGTTCTAACAGCCTCAACAGTCCGCCGCCGCTACTTTAGGGTATAAT
>DHXK01000268.1:0-1193 GCA_002413665.1 Legionellales bacterium UBA5158
CAGTGGACCGTAACACTCCGCCTAAAAGACGCATCATCTGATCACGAACGCGCTTTGCATTTCCTCCCTCGTTGCTAATATTTAGTTTCTTTAGAAACGCCGTTAGAGTGTTACCTAGGGGGATCTCAGCGGAATTTTTCTTGACTGCATAAGTCGTCATCCACGCTAATAACATGCGCGGAATAGAAGCGTAAGGTAAACCAAATTTAGGATTAGCTATCATGGATAGCGTGTAATGGCCGCTTTTGCGCTCGAAATAATTATCATCGGGCTTGCTATGCGGTAAAGTTGCCATGACTAACGCGCGAGCCATGAAAGCTATTTGACTGGTTTCTTGTTCGTTCTCAACTTCGATAGCGAGGACTTTGGTAATAAAGTCGCCTAGTCTTTTTGGGGATTTTTTCATATCCCCTGTTCCCATTCTCTATGGGTATTTTTCTGACGCATTGTTTTTATCTCCTACACATAGGGGCAGGAGTGACATTCCAGAATCAATCAGGTAACATATTGATTCTGGGAATATTCTTTCATCAAGACTTGCCCCGGATTAAAAAGCCAACAAGGTTGCTGCCGAGTTGGCTTTGTTCTATTTAAATTCCTCTGATATCTTTTCATTCCTCTTTAAATTTATTTTTATTAGATATACATTCTTCCCATTTTAATCATGGAATGAACCACACAAATTGCACATTAGTTGTTTATCATTAAAAATTGGTGTTTCTAACAGGTATACATAATGTATACCGTTGAGTCGATAATATATACCGAATGTCGAAAGGTCAAGTCTATTTAATAGATTTTTCTAAGCCAAACTAATTGGTAGAATTTATTGATATTCTTGATCATTAACTTAAAAGGAGGGGAGTTGAAAAAATTAATAATTCGATAAGAACTGCGATTTTTCTCTAAAATTCCAAATTCGGATAAATCATTTTGCAGTGAAAAAAAAACTATTTTCCCTATGTAATTATCTAACTTAGAAACATCTGCTAATGTCAGTCCTATATAGTCACCGATTTGTGCTATTGGACTAAATGTATTATCAGAAACAATAACTACACTTGCTGAAGGATTTAATTGTTTAAAGGTTACAACTTCTTTAAGAAGTTTTTCATGATAAGAATCAAATTGAATTTCATTTGTATCTCGAAATGCGCTTTCTTCATATAGCGATATTGGAGAAGTACCAGTGC
>DHXK01000268.1:1363-16114 GCA_002413665.1 Legionellales bacterium UBA5158
GTGCCATACATCAACCAATCAAATGGACAAGCAAAATTTATTTTCTCTTTAAGAGCAGAAATAACTCGTTGAATACCATCTGCAGTAAAATGTTTTTCGCCATTCTCCCAGCTTCTAATAGTATATTGACTTATACCAACAGCATCGCCAAACTGCTGTCTTGTCATCGCCAAGTACAATCTGATTTTCTTTAATCTAACTGCCTGACTAGAAATTACATTCTTTGTCTTCATAATTAAACCAAAGTAATATTGTTTTTGAATGCCTCAAAAAGTTCTTTTCTACATTCCAATAAACTATTTTTAAGTGAAAGCCCATTATCACTTAAAAGAATATTAGTAGCTAAGTCATTTTTCTTTTCATCAGTTGCGATAGCAATCGCATCATGATGATCACCGAAATACGTTGATAGTGTTAAGCCATGAGATAACCCTACATCTTCCCTCATACCCATAATTTCCCTATACGTTTTTGGTTGAGATTCATGACAATATAAATCCCAAATGATAAACATACTCTTCTTTTCTCGCGATATTATATCTAAAGGACATGATTCAATTATGGGCTTACCCGCAATTTTTTCGTTATGATACACAGAAGCCCAGCTTGAATCGCTCCTAAAGCTATATCTAACCGTATTTGCTTTATCAAAAGTATATGACATATATGTAGCGCCATAATTTTTATTTAATGTCATAAATATATTAAAAAGTCTAATTTCATACTCTTCTGTAAAATCTAAGCATTTAGTTTTTTTATAAGTTAAAAGATCCACTTTATGCCTCCAAAAATTTTTGTATACAATCCACTATCACACTTCCTTTCTCAAGAGTTGAAAGATGACCACATTCATTTAAAAGAATTAAACTTGAATTATTTATTTGTTCCACCATAAAAAGAGAATCTTTAAAGGGAGCAACTTTATCATTTCTACCAGAGATAACTAAGGTGTCAGCTGTAATATTTTTTATTAACTTTGAATAATCTTTACGATTGATAATTGCATTTTGCTGTCTTAAATATGACTCTGACCCAATTTCTTTAGCCATGCTTTCTTCTAGAAGCAACCATTCTTCTTTTGGTTTGTAATAGCAAATGCCTTTTGACATTGCTACTATCTCGCTAAGACTTCCCTTCTCTGCTAGCTGCATCGCTTTTTTTCTATCCGATATTGTTGCTTGATTAACTGGATTTGAAGTTGTATTTATTAAAATTAATTTTCTTAATCTACTCCCCAATTTCAATGCAGCATCCATCGCTACATACCCCCCCATTGATATCCCAATAATAGCGATATCATCTGAAGGTATAGTACTCACTAGTGCATCCGACATTCTTTCAATAGTATTGAAATTAACAACATCTGCATCATAACAAGCATATTTATTGCGAATGTTATTTACCGAACCCCACACATGACTTGTACATAATAGTCCTGGGATAAAAAATACTTTCATAACGGCTCTTACTAAAATCAATGAATTAGACAATAAAGTATACATAATATATACCATTTAATTTAATCTTGATACGATAAAAATAAGCCTGCTGATCAATATATATGCAGATTATTGAAAAATATCTTTTGAGCTATGATTTTCCCGCAGTTTAAGCGCGGCAAAAAAAGAAATCAATGCTCCTAAAATCAGATACAAACTAGGAGCTGTATTAAATTTAAGCTTATCAATTAAGTAAACGGCAATTATTGGTGCAGTCCCGCCAAATAATGAATAGGTTAGATTATATCCAAATGCAGCCGCACTATATCGTACATTTGTAGGAAACATTTCCAGAACTGCCCTTGTTATAGCTCCTTGATAACCAGCGCCAGCAACAGCAAGTATAGATTGAGCGATTATTAAATCTATTAAGTTACCGTGAGTGATTAGAGCATACAAAGGGAAAGCTAATATTATTAAAACCATCGAACTTGCCAATAAAATTATTCGTCTACCTAAAATATCCGAATAATGTCCAAAGACAGGAACAAGCAATACCATACCAGTCATAACAAATGTATTTACCGTCATTGTTTGTTTAAATGGTAAACCAATCGTCTTGGAGGCATACACAGGCATATACACAAAAATAAGATACGTTATTATTGCACTTAGTACATATAACCCTGCAGCCACAAATATTTCTGCTTTGAATTTTTTTATTGCTTCAATCAGTGGGAATCTCGCAATTTCATCGGCTTCTTGCATTAACTTGAATTGATATGATTCTGATGTTTTTTTTCTTAAATAATAACCAATTACACCTGTCACTGCTCCTAATAAAAATGGTAGCCTCCAACCCCCATTAGATAATTCGGCATGTGTCATAAATATATAAATTACAGACACAACAATCGAGCTCAGTAGTATACCTACACCAGAGCTTGCCCAAATAAGAGATGTTGCAAATCCTCGTCTTGCACTTTGTGTAGACTCAATTACAAACGAGCCAGCACCAGTCACTTCACCACCTATTGCAAGACCCTGCACTATCCTCAATATAATAAGTAATACAGGAGCTAGCTTACCTACTTGAGCATAGGTCGGAAGAAACCCAATCAACGTGGTACTACTCGCAATTATGACTATTGAATATAACAGGGTTTTCCTTCTACCAATTCTATCCCCAAAATGACCGAACAATATTGCGCCTATCGGTCGCACGAAGAACCCGACAGCAAACACAGAATATGCCAGCGCTATCGAAGTTAAGTGATCGTCATGCGGGAAAAAAAGTGATGCTAATATAGGGGCAAGATACGCATATATAGAAAAATCATACCATTCTAAAACTGTGCCCCATGAGCAGGCTGCAAGAACCGGATATGATATTTTTTGTGTTTCTTGTTTATATTGTCTTACCATAATATTTTTAGTCCATTCCAAAATATAATATTTTCATTCGGCTATTTAATTTCTATACACCATTACTGGTGTATTCTTTAAATAATTTTGGGGTTGTCCATCTTTTTTCACGTACAAGTTTTATAGCAATATTAATTGCGTTATTTAAATCTAAGGGCATTTGTGACTTATTACACTTTGTGAGACTTCCAAATCTAGCTTCAAATACAATTTCATTTATCAAATAATTTAATGTGTTTCCACCATAGCCAAGCGCTTCTAATAATTTAACTAATCGTTTAAAAGTAAATAATGTTAAAGATCTCTCTCCTAATTTTTTAAACATATACATTGGATCATCACTTATTTTCGATTGATTTAGATTCTCTAAAAATGATGTTTCAATTTGTTTTTTTGTTCTTTCAAGAATAAACCGAGTTACATTTAATTCACCTTCTATTTCTGTAGCTTTTCTTATTTGTTCATAACGTAATTGATGATCTTTGAGTTTTCCTATTTGCTCGTTTTTTATCGTAAGTTGTTGCCGCAGCGTTTTTATCTTTTGTTCCAATAACATGATGGGGGTATTTATTGAGGAGCTATTTTTTGAATCAGACACAACAACAATGTTGTTATTGTTATTTATATCTTTTTTATTATTATCTTTATGTATGCCATTAATGTCATCCCCTCCCCTGTCAATATTGTCATAGGTAGGATTTATTATTTGGTTTGTGGATGGGGAACGTATTTCGAATGTTGGATTAGCAATAATATTATCGTTAGCTTTATTTTTTTGTTCCTGAGGAATAAGAGAACTCTGCAACGGTTCTTTTGGGTGAATGTTATCGCCATCAGACATACTTGAGGTTATAGATGTTTCACATAGAACATTCTGAGCCGTGGTTTTCGTCTTTGTTTCTGTAGCGGCTAGTCTATTTTCATATTTATCGCTAGTTAAGGGCTCTTCATGGTTGTAATTCACCACTGTGTTATTACTATTACAGTCGTTTTTAGTGTATCGATCCTTATTTTGTCTGACTTGTTGTATTATGTTGTCTGGAACACGCACAGAAATAGTATTTGGACGTTGCCCGCCATTCTTATCAAAATTGTGTTTAACAACTAAATATCCTGCATTAATAAGTGTGTCTATATAACGTGAGATGGTTCTTGCTGAGCGGCCTAGTTTTTTTGCGAGATAAGCGTAACTTATCTTTATTTCGAGATTTTCATTATATCTAGCTTTGCTAAAGAGGATTTGCCAGAGTTTTGTCGTTTGCGCATTTAGTTTGTTATCAGTTAAGACGCTTTCGAGTAGATGCGTTGAGATGAGGGTGTATTCTTTACTTTTATTTATTTCAATAATATCTTTTGGCAAGCATGAGTGTGCATGCATATTACTAGCTCCTTTAGTATATATCATCATTTATTGACTAAAGGAGCTATCTCAGTTACCATTTAATTGATTAGTTATTAAATGTTTTTTAGATAGCTTCCAATAGTTATTTATCTAACTTTCAAAAAAGGCCTGTCTCGTAAACAGGCCCTTTTTTTATGTCCGGCGTGTAGGACATAAAAAGTATGTCCTACACGCCGGACATCTTAGACTGTTTCTGTGTTAAAACTACTTTCAATACATTTGTCTATATAGTTCTTAATAAGCATTTGTAGCTCTTCAATATTGATTGCCTGTCGTGAAACCTTGTGCAGAACTATGCAGGGAGCTCCATTCGAATCTTCGCGAACAGTAAATATTTCAGCGCCACCTTTTCCAATTACAGGAGTGCTTCTTTTAGATGAAGAAGTTGATTTTCCTAATCTGTGTTGCTCAACGATACTTTCAATATTCGTAGATGTAATTTTGCTGGTACTTATTTGGGGTGCTAACTGCATCAGTATCTCTAAAGCAGCAGGAGTTTTTGCTAGCGTAGCCAACTTTATTGCTAAGCGTTGTGATACGCTATGTACGTTAGGAATTGCGTGTAAAAGTTCTCTTGGAATTCGATTGTAAGACATCAAATCATTAAATCTAGTTCTGGGAATATTGAGCTTCATTGAGAGTTGGTTTTCATTAGGAAAAACTCCAGAATCAATGAGCCTTCTATAGTGTATTGATCTAGAATAGTCGCTAATGTCTTCGCGGTTTTCATTTTCTTCTTTTTGAGCTATAGCCGCATCTTGATCGTTTAAGTCTCTAACGATAGCGAGTAAGTTTTTCCCTATTTGTTTACATGCTCTCCATCGTCTATTTCCAAAAATTATTTCGTATTTTGGAGAAGTATCGTTAGGTAAATTTGAATGTTTTATTGGTCTAACAAGAATTGGTTCTTGTTGTCCAGCTTGTTGTATTGAATTGGCAAGCTCATCAATATTCCCCATTTCAAGATCAAGACGATCCGAAAAATCCCATGGTTTACATGAGTCAGGTGTTAGCTCAACAAGAACTAATGTATTTTTGGTGTGTCCTTCATTTGAAGGTGAACTAAGAGATCTGGCTGTAGTTGATGAATCTGCTTGAGGTAATTTTTTATTACCATGAAGATTAACAGCATGAACATCACTTTGATTTAGAATAGAAGCTAAAGCTCCTGTACGGTGTACATCCTTTTTATTTGTCGTCATTATACTGTTTCTCCAACAGTTTCACGCTGTGCAATGCTAGCTTTTTCTTGAGATGCCCAAACTTGCTTAAAGAATGCAATCGTTTCACAGTTGACAGCATCTAGATGATCAACAGCGCGTCTAAAAGCATCTCGGCTTCCGCGGGGTTTAGATACTTCATACACTGTACTTAAATCATTAGTTGCTCTTGCAATTTCGATGGTATCGCACATGTGATTAGACAGGACATAACCGCCAAATTGTTTCCTAAGCATATTCTCAACATTGAGCGCTTCTTGAGATCCTGAATGTCTGGAAAGTAAGATTCTAAAAAAGTCGAAGCTCTTTATTTTTAAAGATTCGAATAATGTTTTTAATGTTCCTGTAAGCATAACAAAGCTAGCGTAGTCAAACATGTTAGGTGGAATAGGGATGAGGAATGAGTTAGCAGCTGAGATAGCATTGATTGTTAAAATGCCAAGATTAGGCCCGCAGTCAAATATTATTACATCATAATCATCTTTGATTAAATCTAAAGCTGTTTTAAGTCGAAATGCAGGACTACCAAGAGTTTCAATATTATTTATTGCCGCATTTGGTAAGCCTAATTCTGCATCTTGTAAAGCTAGGTTGGCAGGAATTATATCTAAGCCGTCAAAATGAGTTTTTCGTATAATTCGTCTAATGTCTTCGGGGTCCTCAGTTAATGCTATGCAGATAGTATCTTCATAATCCAATTCCAAATCTGGAATGATGCCGCCACACACAAAGGTCGCACTGCCTTGTGGGTCTAAATCAACTATAAGTACACGTAAGCCTTCTAATGCACATTTCTGTGCAAGGTGCGCAACTGTCGTTGTTTTAGCACAGCCACCTTTAAAATTCGTTACAGCCAATTGAATTGGCCTGGAACCTTTGCCTCTTCTATACCTTGTCTGTAATAAATCCCTGCAATGATTGATTCGAGCAAGGGTATATAAGCGTCTTTTGTTTTCATCACGCTCAGGTGTGCCTAGCAATCCTTCTTTCAATTCAAGTTTGCGTAGGGTAGGGGTTGATACACCGATCAATTTTGCGGCGTCAACAATACCCCAGGTACGCAAGGTTTTTTCTGAATGAGGATTTGTTATGTGGTTACGGATTTTGACTAGCATTTCATTGCCAGCGTCTTGGAATGCAGACATAACGGAGGATGGGTCTTCAAGACCTATAGGTGTTAAGACTTCATCTAACATAGCATCGTCTCCTTGATGTTGATTTTCTTATTTATTTATATTTCCGTTATTTTGAATAATAAACGAAATTTTGGTAAATGGCAAAATTTTCGTAAATTATTGCTTAGCTGCGATTTTGTAATTTTTACGATGATGATCGTTATATACAAAAATTACAATTATAAGGTAAGATAAGTGCAGGACTACTATTGAAATAAGCATGATACAAATTGGATTGTAACCCGCCATGCCTAATACAAAAATAAGTTTGCATAATATTGAATCCCTTGTACAGAAAGGGGAATCAGATACTCTTGAATTTAAAAAAACCACAGCTGAACTAAATTCAGCTGGGAAAACTTTATGTGGACTACTAAATCGTAATGGTGGGCATGTTCTAATTGGTATAACAGATAGCAAGCGTATTGTAGGACAAGATGTATCTGATCACACTCGCCAAGAAATTGCTCATCTAATAAAAAAAATTGAGCCAGCCCCCGCTATTGATATCAATTATGTCCAAATAGCTAATTCATCGCGTCAGATTATTGTTTTGATCGCATACCATGACGAATATGCAGCGCCTTATACCTTTGAGGGGAAAGCATTCGATCGTTTGCAATCAAGTACATTTCCAATGCCGCAAGAAAGGTATCATCGTTTATTACTCGAAAAGACTCAAAAAAATAAAGGTTGGGAAGACGGCATTGTAAAAGATGTAACACTAGATGATTTAGACCATGACGAAATAATAAAAACAATTCAAGTGGGTGTATCTAAGGGACGTATACCACCCACAAAATTAACTACTGACCCACTTGAAGCCTTAGTTCGTTTGCAATTGGTTAGAAATAAGCATTTTATCAATGCAGCTGTCGTTTTATTCGCTAAGAACCCCACTCAATGGCTACCTCAATGCCGACTTCGACTTGCAAGATTTCGAGGGAATGATAAACGAGATTTTATTGATAACCGTCAAATCGAAGGAAACACATTTCATTTGCTCGAAGAGGCTTTGATTTTCGCACAACGACACTTGCCGGTTGCTAGCCGTTTTGAGCCTGGTAAAGTGGAAAGAATTGATGAGCCATTAATTCCTGTTGATGCTTTGCGCGAATTATTTGTGAATGCTATTTGCCACAGAGATTATCGGTCTATAGGAAGTAGCATAAGTTGCGCCATTTATAATGATAGGTTGGAGATTTGGAATGAGGGTACGTTACCAGAAGGATTCAGTTTTTCTGAGCTTAAATTTTTGCATGAATCTAGGCCAAGGAATCCACGTATTGCCAGAGTTCTTTATTGTCGTAAATTATTTGAATCTTGGGGTAGTGGAATTGAGTTAGTTGATAATCTTTGCCAACAGGCGGGAAATCCAGCCCCAGAATTTTTTGAGCGAAGCGGGGGGTTTTGTGTGCGCCTTCCCTTTAAGCAGTCTATGGAGCCAGTGCAAATTGGGGCGGTGATACCGACTGCCTATAAGTTAAATTCTAGGCAAAAAAAAATTTTGGAGTTATTGAAAAAAGATGGTTTGCTAAGTGTCAGCGAGATTCATGCGAAACTCTCAGAGGCTTCTGGCCTCAGAACTGTAAAAGGCGATTTATCACTTTTGCAGCGCTTTCATTTAATTGAATCTCAAGGTCAAGGACGGAGCACAAACTGGAAGCTAAAAACGAAATAAGTAATCGTGCTTTAATCGTGCAGTAATCATGCGATAATCGTGCAGGAAAGGGTGTTAGTCTATCCTTTTCTTTCATTCTCAATAGTTTTGACACAAAATACTAGCTTTAATAGCGGCTAGATCGCAAATCAGAATATCAATAAAAACTCTATACTTTGTGTGCCATAGTTCATAAGATACGCGAACAACTACGCTCGAACTATACTACTATATGAATAAGATATCTAATGTTAGTAAACTCAATCAGAAACGAATAGCCACAATTCTTAATGGGGCTAATCATACTATTACCGTTGAAGAAGCCGCAACTCTTTTAGCAATGACAAAAAACGAAGTAGCAAAATTAATGTCGCGCTGGATAGAGCAAGGATGGTTTGCGAGAATTAAACGCGGTTTGTATGTTTCAATTAAACCAGATGCAAGAGGTCTACCATTAAATGATCCATGGATCATTGCAACAAAAATTTATAGCCCTAGTTACATCGGCGCATTAAGTGCTGCTGAATATTGGGGGTTCGCAAATAAAAAAAATTCTGGGATAGATGTTTTTAGCACGCAGAAACCAAGGAATCGCAATCCAGTTATAAATAATAGTATTCATTTTATAGTGCGGACTATTCCTCAGCAGACAATGTTCGGATTAGCGCCCATTACACGTCAGCAGGTAACAGTAATGGTTTCAGATCCATCTCGTACTATTATAGACTTTATGCTTGATCCAAAATTGGCTGGGGGAATACTTAGCGTAATCGATATATTCAGCCAGTATTTAATATCTGAACATAGAAATATGGATCTCTTGTTTAGTTATGCGAAGAAAATATTGAATGGGGCAGTCCTAAAACGACTAGGTTATTTGCTTGAGCGATGTAGGCCAAGTGAATTTAATACTATTGTTTTTTGCAAAATGTTAATGACGACTGGCAATATCAAACTTGATCCGCAGCTTTGCGGAAAAAAATTAATTACACGATGGGGCTTGTGGGTTCCCGAAGGATGGACATTTGTTTGATTTAGCAAAGATGAAAATGTATGACCTCACTCATACCTTGTCACCAGAGATACCTCATTGGAATGGCGGTTGTGGCTTCCAATTTCAAACCATACTTGACTATGCTGATTGTGCTGAGGCAGTGAAATTCAGAGTTCAAAAACTCGATATGTTTTCAGGTATTGGTACGCATGTGGATGCACCTTTGCATTGTATTCAAGGTGGAAAATCCATTGCTGATATTCCATTAGAAGATTTAATTGCGCCTTGTATCGTTATTGATGTTACAAAAAAAGCACATGAAAAATATAGTGCTACGGTTGATGATGTCGGCGAATTCGAAAATCAATATGGGCGGATAGCAAGTGGTACATTTGTTATCCTTCGTACTGGATGGGAAAAGCATTGGCATACACCAGAGAAATATCGCAATAATTTAATTTTTCCAAGCTTTTCAAAAGAAGCAGTGGAAGTATTATTGAACCGCAATATTATAGGCATTGGGATCGACACTTTATCTCCAGATCGTGCGGATGATGGATTCCCTGTGCATCAATTAATATTAGGGGCTGGGAAATATATTATAGAAAATATAGCAAACGCCGATAGTTTACCTGCTGTAGGTGCTTATGTAATTGCATTACCGATTAAAATACAAAATGGTACAGAAGCACCAATAAGATTAATTGGGTTTACAGACAAGGTAGACGACTGAAATTTATTTTTTGTTCTAATGCATAAAAAATAATATATCTCTTATTTGAGAATGGAAAATTTTTCAATTCGTTCTATCAAGGTTATAGAGACATTTAGATTTAACTGATTAAGAGACGTTATAATTTCTTCTTTAGTTAAACGTTGGCAATCATCTAATTCAAATCGGCTCGTTGAAATATCAAATGTATTATTAGAAGTAAAGACAGATTTAAATAGATACGTTTTTTTATATTTAGCAATGATGACCTGTGAATATTTAGGTAGAAATTTACTTGGATAGTTTTCTTTGAGTTTGTGTAAACATTCAGGATCTAAGTGGATAACTGCACTATTTACCCGATATTTTTTATAGCGGTTAACACCTCTGAATATATCATTTAAAAAATTCTTCAACCCCCGCGAACCAAAATATATATGTCCCTCATCTCCATATCGACTAAAAAATAATTGAGAAAAAAGTTCAATTGGATTCGTTTTGCAAAAAAGGATATAGGGCCACCTTATGACACGACTAATTAACCATGGTTTCATGCCGGTATGTGAATCTATGATGTCGTTTAAGCCTTGTTTTTTCCAACCTGTCATCTGCACCCATAAATAAATAGAATGCAGTGCCACAAGTGCGCATCCTAAGAGGTAAATTTTAACGATTAATAAAGTAATGTTTTCCACGGAGGCTCCATAGTACAAATAAAAAATTGTCTAGAATATCTCAAAAAGAAAATGAAAGAATTTGTCTCATATACGGTTCTTGCTGAAGAATCCCAAAGTTAATCATGTAGAGTTGGATTTCTTTATTAACGGACGACCATGCATATTATAATTATCTTAATTCTGTGTTATGCCTACGTTCACGGCAGGAAGGCTTAAATATACCACAAAATACAACAAATGTTGCATATTTGATCAGATATAATGGGGTACGGAATACAAATAGTGCTACCTCATGCTCACACCTGTATTATTTGCGACTTCCGCATTCTCCGGTTTATAGCTGCTAATGGTTATTATTAGTTATCGTTATGCTTGATCATTTATTTTTTGTAGCACTGTTGCTGCAGCGTTTTCTTGAAAACGTTCATTTGCTTCAATATATTCCATAACGGTATTGACTTGTTTCCAGCGGCCAGCACGCATGATCACGTGAAGAGGTGTATTAGCTCGTGCAGCACTTGTTGCAAGCCCTCTACGTAGGCTGTGCGGGCTCAGCTGTTGTGAATTAGAGAGGTTGGCCATTGCTGCGCAGCGTTGAATGATATGGTTAACAGATAAAGGTATGAGAGGTGCACTCCCAGTGATCTCGTTACGAATGATGCGACGAAAAATAGCACCTTCGCTTATGCAAGATTTGTTGACCCAATCTTCTAATGCTTTAACAGGGCACAGTAAAGAATTGCCATAGGGAATGGCGCAGTACTGACCCTCATGAGTCTGATCTGTTTTAGAAGAGGGTAGAAGTATCTCAATGCCTTCATCTTTCCAAGTAATATGTTCGTAATGAATATTGACCAGCTCGCTGCGACGCAAAGCCCCAAAAAATCCAATTTGTAAAATTGCATTATCGCGTAGTGCAGTAAGCGATGTATCTAGCCTTAACGACTCGACAATGAGCTGTAAGTCTTTAGGTGTCAGTGCCGGTGCCTTATCTTTGGGTTTACCATGGGTGCGTGTAATCCCGATCATGGTTTTATTCACCAGTGGATGCACGGTGGGATCGGTGAAACCTTGATAAGTATGCCAATGTTTCAACGCAATGATTCGTCGCCTCAAGGTGCGTGAATTTAATGACGTGGCAAATTTTTGTAAGTAAATCACGATAGCTTCAGGTGTTGCGAGTAGCTTGCCGCCAGCTTGTTCGAAATGTCGTATATCACTACGATAGGCCTTGCGTGTATTGTGGCTAGTGGCAGCAGCAATGTAGGGATTGGCAACCCAGCTAACCAAAGGAGCATCATTTTGCGTAACGATATGTGTTGTAAAATGGGTTAGTTCTTTATTTAAATTTTCCTCATCGTTAAGCATCTGAGTATCCCAATATTTTATGGCAATAACTGTCAGTTTCATTAGTCGATTTCACCGCGTTCATTGAAAAATGTAACGTTTTTTTATTGCTTATTTCATAAGTGCATTTCAAAGAGCTTAAAGGGGTAGTAAGCGCAAAACCCCCGAATTTCCGTGCTCTTTTTGAACACAAGTCAAGCTGTCTGACTTCAATCTTTTAATTTTTTTTATGTTAAAGTTACAAGCGACTTAGACAAAATAAAGTCCCGCAAGAAATAGGATATAGAATAATCCGAAACATGATAAACGACCGGCATTTAAAGCGTTTTTTTCTAATAAAAGGTATAAACCTATAATAGATAGCAAGGTGACACATGCTCCCCAAATCAAAGCTTTATCCAGCATCCAGGGAGTAAACATGATACCTAATGCGCTCGGTATAGTCGCTTGAATCATCATCGCGCCGCTGATATTAGCCAAAGCTAAGATCTGTTTGCCTTGGCGCACCCAGATAACAGCATTCATGATTTCGGGTAGTTCTGTAGCAATCGGACTTAAAAGCAACGCAACCATTTGCGGCGAGAGCCCAAGCCAAGGTCCAATAACCCCTAATTGATGTACAAATAGACGTGAGCTGATAAAAATAACTATTAGAGCCAGTCCGGTTTGTAATAAGGCCCATCTTTGTTTTGGATTTTGGTCATGGGGTCTGATTTTCAGTGGCTCTAAACTATCAACATCGTCTGGATCATCAGCAGCCTTCATTTCCCGCCTAACATAGGCGGCGTAAGCCAATAAAAACACTACTGCGAACCAAGGTTTAGAAGCAAAAACTATCAGTCCCAGCCCAACTTTAAGAATAAACATGCACATAAACCATTTTTGATCACGCGCAAGACGGGCTTCGGTTTTGCTAGAGAGTAGTTGTTTATCTCTATTCTTTTTAACAAAAAGGAATGTCCATCCTACAACAGCATAAGCTACGGTGGCTAAGACGAGTGGACCACCAAGGGCAGCACCCACGCCGATATCTTTTTCAGCGGAGCCCTCTCCAAAAACTACTGCGATAAACGTCACCACACTTTCGGGCAGTGCAGTGCCAAATGCGGCTAATATAGTTCCTGTAGCATTTTTTGAGACGTTGAATTTATGTCCAACCCACTCCACACCATTGACAAAAAACTCACATGAAAAGTAAATAGTCATAGCTGAGACGAGTAAAAGTATGATGGTTAAAGTCATGATGTATCCAGGGATGTTAAATAGTTGGGTAACAAGGCTGCGTTACCGCAATCCCATCCTCTAAGAACGAAGCGTACGGTTACAACAATGTTGCGCACTAGTATCATTCTCATAGTCGGGCAACTCGTTTATTTTGTACACGATGTTTATTTCCTCTCCACTGATTTCAATTCTTTTAACTACCCGTCTAATAATATAACGCTTGCCACTCCACTTTAAGCTATCAAGCTCTGAACCGATTCCACATGAAAAATTTTCTAAATTAGTGACAATTAACTCCATTTCTTTCGTTGATTTTTTTTGCGCGGTTAATTTATTTTGCTGATCTTGAATTATCTTTAAATTTTGTCACATTGCTTTAATTTGCGGCTCAAATTCATCTTTAATAATATACTTCTGGGCATAACTGTCAATTAAGAGTGACATTTATCTTTCTAATTTTATTCTCTGCTTTTCAATTGATGCCTAAGTGTAATCCATAGGTGATTGTTCTGGTCAAGTGAAAGTAGACACTATTATTAAGAGACATTATTCTCTTTTTCAAACTGCATTGGGCTTCGATATCCCAATGTAGAGTGCAATCGTTGACTATTGTAAAACATTTCGATGTAGTCAATCACATCAGCTTTAGCCTGCTCTCTGGTAAAATACACTTTGAGGTGCGGCCCCGATTCTAGTAAAAAAGTGTTAAATCATTTAACTACCTGATATTGATGAAAAATAAAATTTCAACGATAAGCCTTAAAATATATTTTTACTTTAAAAATGAAAAAAATCTGCTTTCTTAATAAACAAAAATAGATATTCTACTTTTATTACATGCACTCAAAAAAGATTTGATACTTTTTTACTCGAATCGGGGCCGAACCTCATCTATAAGATAATTCTTGAATATCTTAGCCGAGTTGTATTGGATCTATTTAAAAATAAAATACAATTTTTTATTCAATGGAATGAATAACAAGTAGGATTATTATAATGAATGAAATAATTGTTAGAGAATCGGGGAAAAATAAATTTGCACAAGAAATTATAACTGGAAATCATATTCTAATAGCCGATGAACCTATCGCATCCGGAGGTAATGATACCGGTCCTTCACCATATGATTTTCTTCTTATAGCATTAGGAACATGTACTTCTATGACATTACGCATGTATGCCGATTTAAAAAAAATTCCGCTTGAAAAAATTACAGTAAAATTAAAGCATGAAAAAATTCATGAAAGCGATTGTGCCAATTGTGAAAATACTAATTCTAAAATTGATCTTATTGATCGACAAATTGACCTACAAGGAAATCTTACTCAAGAACAACGTATTAAATTGTTAAACATTGCAAACAAATGTCCAGTCCATCTTACACTGACATCAAAAATTATTATTAATTCAAAGTTAATTTAATACAGATGTAAATTTGAATTCTTTCTACACGCTGCATCAGTTATTGAATTTAAG
>DHXK01000268.1:16236-16402 GCA_002413665.1 Legionellales bacterium UBA5158
ATCACCTACTATTCCATAAATATGTTTAATGCCAAACTCACTAAGCGTATCGATTAGAGCATCTGCAACAGTCGCCATAAAATTCCTTTAAACTAATGCATAATTATTCACACCGTAAAAAATGTAAATATAAGTAAAAATACAAACCCAGCAATCGCTGTAAGAC
>DHXK01000268.1:16538-17377 GCA_002413665.1 Legionellales bacterium UBA5158
CTGTAAGACCGTGTAAAATTGCCAACCATTTTGGAACAGATTTTCCAGTAATATCTCGATAAATAAGTACAAAACCGCCAAAAGCTGCCAAAATAAAAAGAGTAATGCTAATCACAGGTGAAGGATGATGAAAAAAGGCATAAACAATTAAAAGTATTATTCCTATCGCCGCAATCGATCCATGTGTAAATGCAATGCCTTTTGGTGTATTTTTATTTGTTAATACATAGGAAATTAATATCATTCCAAGAATAGCAGCCAAAGAAAAAAATCCTATTGCTGTAAGCAACATTTTTAAATCTCCTTTATATTAATTTTTTTGAGATCCGTTTTAGCAGGCCCCTCGATCACTTTCCCATGCGTAGTAAATCGACTTCCATGACACGGGCAATCCCAAGTTTTTTCAGCATTATTCCAATCTACAATACATTTCATATGAGTGCAGACTGCCGATACAATATGTAATTGATTATTTGCATCACGAGAAACACCACATTTTTCTCGATTAATTTCTAATATTTTTCCTTCTCCTATTTTTATATCAGAATAATTTGTTGTAGAAATTAAAGGATAATCTTTAAGATATTGGATAAGAACATTTGAATTTTCTTTTATAACAAAATTTGCTGATGCGATTGGATCAAATCGATTAGATTGATAAGTGTCGGTTAAAGGATTTTTATTTCCTAATATTAAATCGCCAATAATAATGCCTGCTAATGTTCCATATACTAATCCATCTGCAAAGTAACCCGTAGCAATATACGTATGTTTAGCAGATCGGCTTGCTAAACCAATATAAGGAACATTATCAGCTGATTGGTAGTGTTGAGCAGACT
>DHXK01000268.1:17546-18856 GCA_002413665.1 Legionellales bacterium UBA5158
GGTAGTGTTGAGCAGACCATTGGTATGCCACTTCAGCAACTGAAAAATGATCTCGTAGAAATTTTTCAAGTTCTTTATAATGAGTCAGTGTATCTTTACCCTGACCGACTTTATGATGACTGCCAGCAACCATTAATAGTTCAGGATCATTAGTTGATACAGCATGTGTGCAGGTGGCATGAGGAGGACGATCTAAATCCCAAAAATGCCCCTCAGGATATAAGTTGTCTTTTAAACGGACTGACACAACATAACTTCTATAAGGTGCGGTAAACAGTTGCGTTAAATTGATTCCGATCGGCGTGTGAGTTGCCATCAAAACTTTTTTGGCTATCACTTTACCGTTTGCTGTATCTAATACACATACATCTTTTTCATCTATATTAGTTACTCTTGTATTTTCAAATATTAAACAGCCTTGTTTTGCTAAATCATCCGCCATAGAAATAACATATTGTAAAGGGTTGAATCGAGCTTGGTTCGGAATTAAGACTGCTTTTGTAAATTTGAATTTTAACGGTAGTTCATTGACGTACTCGATGGGTATTTCCATTTTTTTAAATAATTCGACTTCTTTATCAAGCGATATTCTTTCATGATCTGCAGTATATCCATACCAAGGTCTGCGAGAAAAATTACAAGGTATATTTTTTTCATGTACATTTTTTTCGATGTAATCGATTGCAAATTTACGTGAATGAGCAATCGATTTTGCTGTTTCAAAATCAAATTTTGAATAAATATTTTGATAAAATGGTTGAACCGCAATATATAGATTTCCGGTGGAATAACCCGTAGTAACTCCACCAACTTTATCCGCTTCTATGATCGCGACTTTTTTCCCCGCTTTAATCAAATGCAAAGCCGCGGTGATTCCCGTAATCCCCCCGCCAATGATAGCAACATCCACTTCAATGTTTTTGGATAGTTCAGGATAAGAAGAGGTTCGAGTGCTTATAGCTTCCCATAGGGATGTTGTATCCATATCCAATCCTCCTCCTTGAGGTTAATTCATTTTAATATTGAATCATTTATTGTACTTATTTTTTCAAAAATAAGTCAGTTATTTACCTTGAATATTAAACATTAAATTTAGTTAAATAATTGACTGTTTCCTATAAATTAGAGCATCGTTTCCTCGCTAAAATTAAATAAAAACTCCATCTATTTAGAAGACTCAAATTGTTCACTAACTACGCTCTATATAAATTATATTTAGTACAATCATCTAGTTAATCAGTTCTGATAATGGTCATTATCAGTTCTGGAAAATCTATAACAGGTATAATCCTAGAATCTGCAGTTAGAAC
>DHXK01000053.1 GCA_002413665.1 Legionellales bacterium UBA5158
TAATTAAACCGCTTGAATAAAGCTGCTCGCATTTTTTTCTTTGCATTTTGCCGCTAGCAGTCTTTGGTATTGTATTTTCTTTTGTTAAAATGACACTATACACATCAATACTAAAATCCCGGTTAATTGTTCTTTGTATAAGTTCTATCAACTCATTTTGAATGTCTAGTGGTAATGTAGCTTTGATCTCTTGTACGAATATCACTTCATTTTTATTTTCAATGTTAACTGAGAAACAAATACGATTTTTTAATTGCTTGTAATCCTCCAAAGCATTTGAAACAGATTTCTCTAAATCTAATGGGTAATATTTTTTTCCATAGATGACTATGATTTCTTTTAACCTACCTGTAATCCACAATTCTTCACTTTTCAAGAAACCTAAGTCGCCTGTTCGAAAATATTTTTTGTTGGAGCCTTCCAAGCTAAGATTAAATATTTTCTGAGATTCATCTGGTCTCTGCCAATATTCCCTAACGACAGAGTCTCCAGCTAACCAAATTTCACCAATTTCACCGTTACTCAATGAAATTAATTTTTCAGGATCTACAATTTCTCCTTGTATACCTGGCAGGAACTTGCCACTGCTAACTACTTTGCGTGTGTTAGCCGATACATTCTCATCTATTTCAACTCTATTATTTTTAAGAGATTCGCTAGATAAATAACAGGTCTTAGGTTTTGTTCTATATGTACCAACGGTAATTGCCCCTGTCACTTCAGACATCCCATAAGCGGAATTAAAAGCCTCTAACTTAAAACCGCATACGCCAAATTTCTCAGTAAATTTTAGTAGGGTTTCATGTTGCACTTGATCTCCACCATTCACCGCAACTTTCCAATGACTTAGATCTAAATCATTTATATCTTTCTCATTAATTTCTTTAACACATAAATCATAACCAAAATTAGGACAACCGCTGTGACTGACACCAAAGTGTGTAATTGCTTTCAACCATTGCAGAGGATTCAATATAAAGCTGTCAGTCCTCATTATTATTGCCATAGTGCCATGGTAAAGAGGCACTAATAATCCACAAATTAAACCATAAACATGGGTATGTGGCGCCCATGTTAACGTGACGCTTTTTTTAGAATACTGCCAAACTTTAATTGTTGATTTTAAACTATGCGATAAATTTTTATGACGTATAATTGCCGCTTTAGGATTAGAGGTAGATCCTGAAGTATATTGTAAATAACAAATGGTATCATCTTCTAGTATTGGTTTTTGATACATCACAGAACTATCAATATCAAACTCTGTTGTATCTGCAATAAATAATGGGATGGATGAATTAAAATTGATAAAAATATTTTTAGCGTACTTTATAAAATTATTTTCAGTTAGAACCCCTGCAATATCTGCATCATTAGCAATACTGAGAATACTTTCTTGTGTTTTTTCATCCTCTCCCTCGCGAGGTACTTGCACAGGAACAGCAATCACGCCCGCATATAAACATCCCATAAAAGCACTGATAAATTCAATACCTGCTGGGTAAAGAATCAATACTCGCTCACCGTATAATTTTTTATTTTGTAAGTAGGCTGCTATGCTTCGCGCTTTTTTATCTAATTCTTGATAGGTTATTTTATTTGTAACATCCAACCCATCCGCTAAAAACTTAAATGCTGTTGAATGTGGAGATACAATAGATTTTCTTTGCAATGATGAAACTAATGAGGAAGGTTTGTTAATAAAACTAAGCATATCTAACATCCATTTATTGTTGAGGCTCTTGGGCTTGCATGATGTAAATTAATTGTCGCTCGCAATGAAAAACTTACAATTAATTTGCATAATACAACCACTAGTCCTCTTAGGTTCTTTAAAATACAAGCTAAATTAATAATAGTCTATGAAAGTTTTAGGGTCGAGTTGGAAAATTTGTTCGCTGTTATAGAATGCTTTAAGCTATAATAAATTCTCCCTACAATATAAGTAACGTTTTGTACCAAAATGTTATTAAAGGATGATTAATGTCAGATATTGCAATGGAATGTAAAATTGAAAATATACAAAATAATTCTTCGCCAAAAAAACAAATTATTATTGGTGTCGGACAAAAATTAACACTGGGTGATGCAAAATTACTAGCCCATCAATCAGTTCCTGTAAGCCTAAATTCACTATCTTTTGTTAATATGACAAAATCATTTAATTTTCTGCAGCGCTGCGTGGATGAACGCATGCCAATTTATGGTGTCAATACCAACTTTGGTGATCAAGTCGGTTTCTTAGATGCACATTTAAAAAATCATGACCAACTTCCAAGTTATGAATCAATTAGTTATCGTCAAGAAAATTTAATTCGTTCAATGGCGTGTAGTGCCGGAAATATTATGTCCCCTGATATAATACGCATTACGATGATGTTAAGAGCTCATTGCTTAGCTCAAGGATACTCTGGCGTTAATCCTGCAACGGTTGAAGCTATATTAGCGTACCTGAATGCAGGCATTGTTCCCATTGTGCGTCAATATGGATCTATCGGTGCGAGCGGTGACCTCATACCGCTTTCTTCTATTGCTGCTTGTATCATAGGAGAGGATGTTGATGTGCTTTATCGTGGGGAAATGATGAAGGCACCAGTCGCAATGAAACTAGCAGGCATAGAAAAACTGCGCCCCAAATTACGCGATGGTTTAGCGATGATTAATGGCACTTCATTTATGACAGGGATTGCAAGTTTAGCAATATACAATCTTAAACGTTTATACAAACAGATGCTCAGCGCCATTGCTATGTCGCTGGAATCGATGTTAGTCATCAGCAGTGCTTATCATCCTCTGGTGCATCAATTGAAAAATCAATCTGGTGAAAAGACTGTTAATCAATTTTTGTTAAATTTCTGGGTAGGAAGTCATTTATTATCAGACTTAGATGAATTACGCAGCGCCTCAATCAACCCAGATTCCAAAAAAACAGTTAAACCTGTACAAGATTATTATTCTGTACGTTCTGTTGCGCAAGGCTTTGGTCCATTTCATGAAAATTTAGAACATGCTGTTATTTGGATAGAAAATGAAATGAATTCTGTGAATGATAATCCTATCGTAGATGCTGATAATGAAGAGATTCATCATGGTGCAAATTTCATGGGATATTATGTCACAGATAGTTGTGACATTTTAAAAATGAACATTTCACAAGCCTCAACCTGGTTACACGCATTGCTAGCAAATATGGTACATCCACGCAAGAACCATCTTTTACCTGCTAATTTGGTTGATCATCCAGGTATTAATAATGGCTTTCGTTCTTTACAATTATTAAGCGCAGCATTAGCCGTTCAAAATAGAAAACTTGCACAGTCTCATCAAGCTTACACTATTCCAACTGAAGGCGATAACCAGGATGTGAATAGCTTAGGTACGCATGCGGCTCAAGATTTACAAGAATCGGTGGCTAATTTAGAACGCTTAACAGCTATTATGTTTTTAGCATCTGCTCAAGCATTAGAATTTCGTGGAATAGAAAAGGCTTCACTCAAAAGTCAAGCCATCTACAAAACTATTCGTGAACATTCTCCACGAATACATCATTGCAGACCTATGTCTGATGAGTTAATGCGCGTGACTGCATTATTAGAAAAAGAATTGATATAAAAATATGAATGAGTATTTAATTTAACTTACACAGAGATCAACTAATGCTAACGTATCTTTTCCCAGGCCAAGGTTCACAATTTAAAGGCATGGGAGAAAATTTATTTTCTGAATTTCCTGATCTCATACAGCTTGCAGATGACATTTTAGGTTACTCGATCTCAACACTGTGTCTTCATGATCCACATGAACAACTCAATCAAACGCAATTCACTCAACCTGCACTTTACACAGTAAACGCTCTCTCCTATTTAAAAAAAATGAAAGATGCTCCACTACAACCAGATTTTTGTTTAGGTCATAGCTTAGGAGAATACGATGCGCTTTTTGCTGCGGGTGTTTTTGATTTTGCAACAGGCTTGCGCCTAGTTCAAAAACGTGGCGAGCTGATGAGCAAAGAAAAAGATGGTGCAATGGCAGCTGTTATTGGAATGACAATTGAAGAGGTAGAAAATTTTTTACAGGAAAATAATTCTTCCTCAATCGCAATTGCAAACCATAATTCTAATTTACAAACTGTCATTTCTGGGCTTAAACATGATATCGATGCAATCGTTTTGAAATGTCAGAAAATGACTACCATCAGAGTGATACCACTAAAAGTGAGCGGCGCGTTTCACTCACATTACATGAAACCCGCTCAAGAAAAATTTATAGAATTTTTACATCCATTTGAATTTTCTACACCTTCAATTCCTGTTTTAGCTAATGTGAACGCGCAATCTTATCATCCTGCTAATATCAAAAAAAATCTTACAGATCAGATCTCAACTACTGTACGCTGGATCACCTCTATTCAAAAATTAAATAATAAGGCCATGAGCTTTGAAGAAGTTGGGCCAGGAAAAGTTCTTAGTGGATTGGTAAATAATATTACACATAATAGATAATAGATGATGTGGGAACGTATGGATTTTAGACGCATTTCTCTTCACGCAGAAAGAAGAAACATGCTGGAGCTTGTCATTCATTCCCACTTGGAAAAGTGGTTTGCCTATAACGGTATTGTTAAAAAAGAACTAGAAGGTAACTTTGTAGAAAATTGTTGTGAGAGCTGAAGAATCAACATGTAGATGCACAATGAAGCAACCGTATTAATAATCAGTCTACCCATTGCATTACGTTCTTTTATTAACTCTAATTCATTCTTTAATCGATCAAATATAACTTTATTACTCACTCATTAAGCTATTCCTTGCATCAGGAAGATGTAAAAATCAAGCTCCTAAAGAATACCAACGATACATAATGCCCATATTCCAATAATAAGATGAGATGCAATAACGCCAACTAAAGTACGATGGCGTGAGTATAACCATCCCCAAAACAATCCTGGTATAAAAACAATAAATGTAGTCAACAATGATATATGTAAGTGAGTAATACTAAATAAAAGATTTGAAAGAACGATAGACCAAAAAATTTTATATCGACCTTGCATAAACTCTTGAAAAGAGCCCTGCAACACACCTCTAACTATGAATTCTTGTAGAGGCACAAATAATAGATATAACGAAATAAAAACTAGTGTAGATATTTGCATATCAAACAATGATCGGTGTGAAAACATTGGGGAATAGTGAATTAACATCCATTTATATAAAACACACAATATTGCCAATATTCCCGTAAAATAAAATGATTCTTTTAACGATGCGTGCCGTGACTGATTTAGTTAAGTTTTTAAAAATTGTAGAAAAAATTGATTGAGAAGTAGTAGCATTCGTAAGAAAACGATTTAATTTATTTGAAAATGAATATTGTTCGTTATCAGATAAAACACGCAGCTGAGGAATAGAGAGCTGCAAAGTAACACACTCAGTAAGAGCAACGATAGAAGCAGAGCGTGGTGAGTGATCTAAAACACTGACTTCCCCCAAAACAGCACCTGCGTGGGCGTGTCAGCTAAAGTGTGT
>DHXK01000190.1:0-6122 GCA_002413665.1 Legionellales bacterium UBA5158
AGACCATCTTGATGCATGACCCAGGCTAGGCCGAATTTATCCCGCAAATCCTCTTGCTAAATTATTTTCATTGATTATAGTAGATTCAGATTTTATAAATTCAATCACAAAGAACCGTATCATAATATGACAAAAATGGAAAGATTCGGCGATAATAATCGCTATAAAAAAAGAAATAATCGTAATTTTATGCATCACATTTCCTGGCAGCTACGCTAACAAGCAAGAACGACACATTCACATCTAAGGAAAACAAAATGCGACATAGAACTAGCCGAGATGATTTTTATATAGAAGAAATGCGCAGTCAATTTGATGACAACTACGATAGAGTTAGTATAGAAGACGCTCCAGAAGTAGCTACCAGCTTTCATGAAGCTTATGCTCGTCATGATGACATACGTCATGAAAATCATCCTGCTGGCTTAATCACTGGCGTTAGAAGTTATAGATTATCTTTGGCTAATCCATATCAAGAGATAGTGAAAATTTTTAATCGAAAGGAAGAAAATATACTTTCATTCCCAATTAAAAATAATGGCAACGGCCGTATAGCAAGTATGAAGTTTTTGGATCCTAAAACATTAATCCTTTTAATTGCACATCAATCCACCGCATCTAGCTTGCTAAACTTTTTTTCACCACAATATTTTTTTAAATTAGAAGTTTGGAAAATTAGTAGAGATGCTGCTAATAAATATATACATACTTTCCTAACTCAATCTAATCCTATATACAACTACAATGATACCTTTCCCTCTTTCTATCCTGACCCTAACTTACTACAAATTGAAAATAGCAAAATCACAGTCACCCAAAATAATGCTTCTCACACCTGGGAATACGACAACAAATATAAAGCTTTAAAAGAAGTGAACCATGAGCCAGAACCTAAACCTTTTTTACCGTGTACTATTTTATAAGACTAACCTGTGAGATTAGTGGCTATAACTTTTCAAAAAAGAATCCTCTTTGTTTTGATAAATAACAAGCATATCTCAGACCAATAATTGCATTACTTATTCCGAATGTGTCAAGGCATGTCCTCAACTAATGAAATATTTGCTATAGCCGCTCAAAGCCAAACTATGCTGCCCTTGATTCAAGGGATCCTGATTTCGATCAACAAACAATTAGAAGCCTGGCAAAGTGATGGCTATGCCCTTCCAATCATAAATCTAAATATGCCTATTGAAAAAATCCATGTTAATGCAATTGATTTTAGTCAACATCCTTATGATTTGTTATTTAAATGGCGTGATAATTTATATTTTCAAACAACTGAAAAAATTATCATGAATGAGACCAAAGAAACTAATATTATTTTAAATTCATTATTAGATAAAAATATTAAAGATAAAAAACAAATTGAAATTTTAAAAGGGATAAACTGCTGCGAAGCACAGGGGGATTATCTTTATCCTTTAATGCCTGCAGTAGAAATTATTAAATTGTATGTAAATAATTCCTAGGTGTCCTAATGAGTCGATGAGACCTTTATTTTACTCTATCCCACCATGTGCAATCCAATAGAGACATCCTTACGTGTTTCAGGATTGTTAGCGGAGGCATTATGTTGAATAGCAAACAATGAAAGATTGGCAGCATATGCAATTCTCGGTCTATTATCATCGAAGCCACTGTGATGAGCTACAGCTACAGCGGCTGCAGCAGCAGGAGATACACATCTAGCTTTCTTTGATGAAGATTGCTCATCACTTTTTTCGAGTTGGCGTCCAGGCTTCTTTTCAACAGCTACATTTTGTTTTATTTTCATTTTAGCAGTTTGATAGAAATTAATAATGTCTCTCGCTGAAGGCATGGGTGAGCAACCATGTATTTCTGCATACGCTTTCGTCGCCAAATATAGCTGAGCATTTTCCTTAACAAATTCCGGAGGCAAGCCCATAGCAGCGCCTATGAGTATTAAATCATTAAGTTGATAATTTTTTAAATTAACTACAAGAAAGCGATTATCTAACGCAGATGATAATGCGTAACGTCCACCAAATGAAATTGGATTACCTGTACCTATTACTAAAAATCCTTTTTTCTGTGGTGGCTTACCTTCAAGATCTACACCCATTGTAAATGCATTTAAAGAATATTCTAAAAATTGCATAGTATTCATTTCATCAATAATGACGACTAAACCTTTATGGAACGCATCATGCAAAATCTTTTCTGCTTCATCCTGATTCGTTGCACGCATGATAATAAATTGAATCTTCAGGTGTGTTAAGTAATGTTCTACCATACTACTTTTACCAACTCCCGGCATCCCCATAAAGAAAAGCTCACTCATGCTAAATTTTTCGGTAGGTAAATTCTTAATTAAATATTCACGCAAATCTAAATGTTGTTGCAACAACCGACGTGCATTTAAATGAGTAGATGCATAATGAGACAATATAACTCTGTCACTTTCAAATTTAGATAATGCAGCTTTTAACGTTTTATAGTCAGGTAAATTTGTATTTTTCAACATGACATCCTTAAAGCATTTCTTACTTTCTTTCGATAACAAATAACGTATCTCATCATAGCAACTTATCCAGATGGCTTGTAAAATAGTCAGTTGCTCGCGTGTAAAATTAGTTAATAAAAGATTTAAACGATAACTCATATTTTTCAAATTTCTGGGAGTTAATACTGACTGCGTTGTATCTTCATTTACTAATTTATAAGCGCTTAAAAAAACCTCAGAAGCTTTGGTAGCTACTTCACTATCTCTTAAGTAGGGTCTAATATATAACTCGGTTAGCAATGGCGTAGGCAATGTTGGTACTTCATAAAAACATCCGTGTCGAACATTTAATAAATGAACAATACGACCAACGTAATTGCTATTATTTCCGGCAAAAATCACTACATGATTTTTTGTTAGTGGTACAAATTTTCCTTTGATAATAATGCCACGCTTTTCATTATAAATATCTTCAAAAATTTCAATACTACCTTTTGGCAATAGATTAGCCTCATCTACAAATAAAATATACTTAGCATTTGCATCATCGTTTTCTGCTTGAGTCCATTCAAGTACTTTTTCTAAGCCTACAAATAATTTCACAGATAGTCCTAACAATGCGAAGTGATTTGGCAAAGTCTCTAGTATAATAGTACTTTTACCACTACCTGTAGCACCAATCAAAAATATGCATTGGTTTTTATGTGCCATAGCAGCAATTCCTGCCGCACGTTGTTGATATTCTTCTGCAGCACTTTGCGCAACAACAACAGAATTAGGTAGCAATTCGGGCTCTAACGCACTTAAACGCTTAACTAAATCATCATAATTATTTTCACATAAAATAAAAGGCCTAATACTTTCTAGCGTAATAGTTTCATCTCGCATGAGTATGGTTTTTAGTTGTATGTAACTAAGAGGGTTATCTAAAACATTATTATATTGGAGCAATTTTACGATGTTGTCTTTATTAAATTTTTTCTCCAATAACGTACTAGTAGCTTCTGAAGTATACGTATGTTTGATTTTCTTTTGGTAAAAAGAAAAATAATTATCATTATTGCTAATGAGAATTAATTTACCAGAAAAATGAACTTTCAATCCATTCATTATCAAATAAGGGTTGGGCAAGAAAACACTTTCTAACCCTAGCGCTAAGCCATCAGAAAGTGCGTCGTCATATACTTTTAAAACAATCGTTTTACCAGCACATAAATATTCTGCTAGGGAGCCTATAGAGTATTTTAACTTTAATGCAGATGCACTGCTTTTATCTTTCTCAAGTGTTTCAACAATTTCATATCCCATGTCCTGATTTGCTGTAATGATAAGATCAAATGATTTTTCTTCTAATTCATCAATGATAACTTGGGGATCTTTAGAAACAATGAAAGATACTTTTTCTAAAGACTGAATATTCAGTTTGCTAGCAGAAGCTGGGGGTAGGATTTCTTCAGCATCCATATTTACTGGAGCTGCAAGATCAAGTACACGTTCATTTAATGCTTCTTCTACTAAAGGAGATGACGCATGGTCATCAATTTCAATAGAGACAGCTTCATCTACTTGCAATAGAACACCAGGCATAGCAGCATCCAGATTAGCCTCGCCTACTTCACTTTGTTGAGTCTTTTCTTCAGCAGCATTACCTGCAGATATAGAAGGTAAAGCAGCAATTACTACATCACTTTTCTTCGTTGCCATCATAGCTGGAATAATAAGATGTGGTTCAAAAATAAAATGTATTTTTAATTGTTTTTCTCTCACTAGATGCAGCAGCTTAGCCCATTGACCTTCTGTTAGAACTCCCGTTACTAAAACATTAATAACGTCCTCTGAATAAGTTAGCCAGCCTGGTTTTTTAACTAAACCATCTTCTTCAAAATGATAGGTATTAAAATAGTTGTTGTAACTATCTGCAGTCAAAATATCAGTACATAATAGATAATTAGCATCATTTTGTTTGTCAACGGTGTAGCTTCCTGTCCAATCATATTCATTACGTTTTAATTTTATCGTAAAATCTTCAGGTAAAGATATTTCTTTGCCGTTAAGATAAAATGATCGCTTAATCATAGCTGCAGCAATAAATAATTTTAACCCTTCACAATCGCAGGGAGGATTGATAATTACCAATCCTTTTTTGTTAAACTCTAACGCTAAGATTAAATGACCTTTACCCATTGCCACTTTATTATTTTCAATAGGAATAACTTCCATTAACAAATCACTTTCCCAATTGTCATTTTCCCAAGACATATAACTATAATCATCAATATCTTCAGGAAGATCTATATTATAACGTGGATTTGGAAATTCCATTTCTACAGGGATGTGCATTTTGACTCGAAAACGGGAATAAAAGTCTTCACGTAATCCGGATATTTTACTTTTTTCCATGATGACAATGACAACAACACCCGATGGAATCAGAATATCTCCCAACTGTCTTTCTTGTGTATTGACTACTGTGTTATAACCAATATGCTTAGGTTTGTATTGCGACCAATTGATGATGAAAACATCTCCTGACTTTGCCGCTTCTAAAAATAAAGAAAGCTCGCTTTTCACTTCAGAAAAATCACCGTCGTCTGTCACTTGATTTGCATTAAATTTTATATCATTTAATGAATGCAAATAATAATGCTTTGAATTTTTGTTTTTTTGATAAGCCATAACTGATTCATTAAAATGATCTAATGTTTTATCTGTATCAAACGTGAGTAAAATATTTTGTTGTGTAGCAGAAAATCCACTTATATTTTGTAATAACGATTCATAAAAATCTAAAAAAGGTTGATTGGATGTTTGATTTTTCCATGTCACAAATGGGTTATTTACCAAATCTACAACAGGTATGACTTGTTTTACGATAAGTTACGAGACTTTTTCTTCTGCCAAATCATCATCAGAATCAGAGTCTGAATCAAAAAAGAATTCTTTAGATAAGCCTTTTTCCTTTTTGTCTTCCTCATCACCATTTTGTAAATGTGACATTAATGCGTCTTGATCAGCACCTATATCAGCATTAGCTTGCATCGCTGGCTCAATATACGTGGTATCACCATCCATGGTTGTTGAAATACGCTTGGAAGACCTAGATTGATTTTGTGGTCCAGAATGTCGTTGCTTAAATGTAGGCTGATTTTCCACCTTAGCTGGATAGCCTCCTAAATCAATCCTGTACCAAGGTGACATTCCTCCGCGTGTGATTTCTATAAATGCATGGGGTGTGCTATACGTTAAGCACGTTTTGCTTTCTGCTAATAAGATATCAACTAATATTTTAAATAGGGCTGCACGATGGCGACATGCACCTTTACGCTCTTTAATTAATGTGGATAATAGATCCACAGCCTTATCTTTTGGACCTAATAATTCACCTTTGCCAAATTGATTAAATATTTCCGTAAACCCATACACTATAATTTCAAAGGAATGGTTTGAAATTTCCATGTCATCAGTATTTACGTTTAAGAGAGAATTTTCGGCCATTCTCTTCATGCATCTGAGAAAATGATCATAATCACCATAACTGTCATTAAAGGCTTTCTGAACTGAAGCACGATTTATCTCTATTTTTCGATTTTGCGTAAGACTAAATTCAATATGATTTAGTATAGAATTGCCAATCTGTGAATAAGTATGCTTTTGC
>DHXK01000190.1:6188-6974 GCA_002413665.1 Legionellales bacterium UBA5158
GTGAATAAGTATGCTTTTGCCAATTACTGATAGGTTCAAGATGATAAAATCTAGCATCTATTATAATTTCAACATTATATTCATCAGTCGGTTGATTCTCCTGCAATTTTATCATGAAGAGATTTTTTTCTTTGCAGTATCCTACTATAAATTTAGCTTTACACTTAATTTTTAAAAGAGTTTCATTAGGAGAAAGAGATGGGATAGCGGTCCATTTGTCACTAGCAATCAACAATGGACATAACCCATAATGTATATCTTCCGTTTGATGATAAATGTCTAAATACAGTTTCTTTAAGTTATCAGATGATCTAATGATTTCCATTTCATCATCAGTCATTTTTGTGACGATGCAATCCATATAATCAAAGTTTATTTGATCTTTTGCTGTAATGGATGCAGGTTTATGATGAACCATAAGACGATAATGTGCAGTACTAATCGGATTTTTATCTTTAGGTATAAAATATTGCACAGGACGAAATATTTTATCTTCCTCGCTTGTCTGCCCATTTAAATCATTTTTAGCTTTAGATACTTTCTCCGTAGTTGTTTTTTTGTCAGACTGTTTTATTGATACCGATAAATGAGGAAATTTTTTCTTAAGTGTACTGACTGCATCATCATAATTTTTATTTGTATTAAGTTCAGACGCAGAACTAGTGATACCTAAACGTTTTAAATTAGACAAATGCTGTATCGTTTTTTTTAATTGAGAAGGATAATATTGACAATCTAATAATTCCAAATGAGAAATCGCTCTTAAATTAGAAACCATTTCTAAAT
>DHXK01000190.1:7170-7444 GCA_002413665.1 Legionellales bacterium UBA5158
ACAGATTCCAAACTTGGCAAATGTAAACACTTAAAATCATTTTCTTCTAATTTTGTTATTTTAACTGAAGTAAATGTTAAATATTTCAAACTCTTTAACATATTTAGAAAAGTTATTAAATCTTGCGCATCCACAAATACAATGTTTTCAAGGTGTAGAGATTCTAACGCTGTAAAACATGCTGGATTCACATCTTTTATATTATTTAAAGGTGGTGAGTAGACCCGCGGAACTTCCCCGCAAGCCTCTCGCAGAACCGTACGTGAACCTCTCG
>DHXK01000190.1:7631-8228 GCA_002413665.1 Legionellales bacterium UBA5158
TCTCGATTCATACGGCTCCCATTAGGCGAAGGCACCTATCATTCCAATTTTCCAGTGTGCAAAGAGATTCGGCTGAACTTTAATAATCCTTTCAAAGAACTGAGTCGTTTTCTTTTTACGCCCATATAAATGTTTATATTTCTTCATTGCCCAAGCAGCTAGGTTATTATTGAAATGTCGTAATACTGGATACATTGCTGACCGATTAAATCGTCCATAATAATTTATCCAACCACGAAGCATTGGATTATATTGCTCCGCAAGATCGTTCAAACTTATGCTTGAGCAATTACGCCAATTACAATTTTTGGTTTTCGCTCGCATTGAATTAATAGCTGATTTGCTAACCCCTGGCGTGAATCCTAAAAACATTTTATTTTTGTTTTTATTCATGCACGAACGAGGCTTAAAAGTGTATCCCAAAAAATCAAATGAAGTGTTGGAATAATTCCCTTTGCGCATCTCATCTTTGCAATAAACAATTTTTGTTTTATCAGGGTTAAGTTCTAAACCACATTCTCGAAAGCGTTTGCTTAAAACTGAAAGCATCATTTTTGCTTGAGATTCTGTTTTGCAATGTATTAATCCTGTCTCTTA
>DHXK01000190.1:8293-11171 GCA_002413665.1 Legionellales bacterium UBA5158
TGCAATGTATTAATCCATCGTCTGCATAACGACACCATTGCAGAGAAGAATAATTTTGTTGCATCCACTTATCAAACACATAATGCAAAAATAAATTACTTAATACTGGACTGATCACCGAACCTTGGGGAGTACCTGTACTACGAGAAATATTACTACCGTCTGGCAGTTGAATCATTGCTTCTAACCATCTTTCAATATAGAGCAACGTCCATTTACATTGAGTGTGCTTTCTTACCGCTTTCATTAATAAATCTCGCGGGATATTGTCAAACAGCCCTTTAATGTCAAACTCTAAAACCCAGTCGCTTTTCCAGCATCGTTGACGCGTTATGCCAACAGCATCTAACGCAGATTTACCGGGTCTATACCCATATGAATCTGGAAGAAAATGTGGTTCTACTAAAGGTTCAAAAGTAAGTTTTACAACCATTTGTGCTATTCGATCAGTAACAGTGGGAATACCAAGAATACGTGTGCCACCTGATTTCTTTGGAATCGGTACTGCTTTTACTGGCAACGGAAAATACGTGCCAGATGACATACGATTCCATAACTTATACAAATTGTCATGAAGATTTATTTCAAAATCTTCTAGCGATTGCCTATCAACACCTGCAGCCCCAGCATTTGATTTAACAAGTTTATAGGCTTGCATCACCAAGTGTTTGGAAATGTTAAATGCTTTGGTTTCTTTCAATACTTCCTCCTGAAAACAATCTTCAGTTGAATATTAATATAACCACCTAATGCAGCGTCTTCGCTCCATGACCATTACAGCCACTTCAACACTACTACACGCTGCTCCGTCCCAGCGTCTTGCTTCGGTACTCTCATTCTCGTGATTTAGCCACTTGAATTTCTCCCTTAACATCAAGACAACTGGTTCTCGTAGTTCCATAGAAAAGCCTGAATCAGAATCACGCCACCTCCACGCCGAACATCACTTACGCAGCTTCCAGGCTGCCCGTAAACTTATCCTAAGATCTGGTCGAGTTCTCAGTTTTGATGTCATGTATTGGCTCACGACGCGTCAACAGTGATTCATTTGCATTCGTCTTTCTGATTCGCACTTGCTAAGTCATGCTTAACTTTTCCTTCATGCTCACGACCTTTGCTCTTAACAAAAGCCGCTGAAGGTAGTTTGAAGCCTGTTTCTGGTAACCGACTTCGGCGGGCCTACCGCCATCTTTTCTATAGCTTGAAAGTATTCCTGTAAATCATTTACAGAGATACTTTGTTTCTACGACACACCGGCCAGCCTCCAATATCAAATGCTGTAAGCTAGCAGTAGGAGGTATATGTGTGAGTTCATAGCTTGATGGATTTTTAAATTTTAAAGTGTTTGCTCTCAAAGAAACTCTATCAGCAGGCGATAGATTCATTTGATCAGTATATGTCAAGCATTGAGGATTCATCTTTGATATTAATTGATGAAATAAATCACTATCACTATCTGTATGGTCACGTATAAAACTAGCTTGCTTTATATGAGTTAAAGCAGGATTATTTCTAAATATATTTTTAATCGTATCATTATAATCACATTCATCTTGATTATCAGTGCTGTTCTCAGTATATGAAAAATTCTCGAGGTGAGGTGTAGCCCGTAAAAGCGTGTGAACAATACAAGGAATTACAAAAGAGTCAACAATGAAAGTTCTTAAATGATTTAACTTTATATCGCTAAAATCTGAATAATCCGCATCTGTAATATTAGCAAAATTTATAATTTCTAAATGGTTTAAGTTAGGCGATGACTGCAACAAAGCAATAATAGCATCACTTGGTTCTTCATCTTGCGATGCTTCCTCAGACATAGACAATTTAAGATATTTCAATTTAGGATATTCTGTCTTGCAACTGTATAAGTAATACAAGTTTGTTAGACTTAGATATTCCAAAGTGTCAGCACAAGAATCAACTAATCCATTAATAAAAATAGTCGCCCCCCCATTATCATCACTATAGAGTTTTCGCAATCTAGTCTTTGGCAAAACCATTTGCTGACTATCATCTAGTCTTTCAAAAATGCAATCCTTGACATGAAATTCTTCTAAAGCAGGAGCTTGTTTAATAAGATTAACGTATTCATCAGAATGAAACTCAAGTGAAGTGAGCTTAAGAACCTTTAGAAAATTCAACTCACCTGTAAATGTTACTTTAAAATCTAGCCTTTCATCAGCGCTGGAAAATTCAAAATGGGTTACTTTAGGAATATTTTTAAGAACATTCTCACTCAAATAAACACCTATCAAAGACAGCTTTTTGATTGAAGGTCTTACTTTACTGGTTAACTTACTTATTAGATCATCATGATAATCATCGGTTCTATCTTGATACTCAAGTTCTTCTAGATCATCTGGTACATATTTAACTATAGTTTGTATAAATGAATAACTTCGCGCACTAACTCTTAATGATTTTAATTTCGAAATAATGACACCTAATCTCTCATTAATCTGATCTTCTGAATCGTCTTCAGCACCAAGTTCTGTTATCTTCTCATTTCTTGATCTAATTTCTAATTTCGACAATTGCAAACAATTTTCTAATAAATCTAAATAATCATTCGTATTTTCATGATCTACATAGACTTTTTTTACATTTTTTAATAGTTCTGATTTTTTAGAAAATATACTGACTATAAACTTCGTTGAATTATCATCTACTTTTAATCCAGTGATTTGAATATCATGCTGTATGAATAGATGAAGAATACTTTCATGCTCTATTTTAAATGTGTCAAAATCTAAAGTGATAGCTCGATTTTTAAGAGAAATAATATAATCATCTAATTTTTTTTCTGACAAAAGAATTAAGTGAGATAGTTTAACAGTATTGAAATCTGCTAATTCATAATTATCCTCGAAGATGT
>DHXK01000190.1:11380-11733 GCA_002413665.1 Legionellales bacterium UBA5158
CTGTTTAATTTTGCTAAAACTTGCTGAGATTTAAAATAATCGATTACTTCAACTTTGTCAGCTGAGATACCAAACTCAGCCATTCTTGTTTTAATGGCTTCTGGTGAGGTAGGAGTATTAATGAAACGTATATGCGATCGTAATTGTGCAACAGATTCAACTTTCACTAATTCATCATTACTCAGAACATAGAGGATTTTCTTATCATTTAACCAATTTGACCACAAATCAAAATCGGAACGGTGAGTTGAATTAACAAGATAATGACTTGTTAAAGCCCAGTCGGTTAGTACCGGAACTTTGTAATCAACTTCTTCAGCTTCAACTCTTGTTTCATAGCGATCTTCATAACC
>DHXK01000023.1:0-665 GCA_002413665.1 Legionellales bacterium UBA5158
TAAATAGCCTGACATTAAGTTTAGAAGAAGCCAAAAAGAATGCTTTAGAAAACTTGCATAATTGTTTGCATGATATAGATGAAAATAAAATAACTTTCGCTGTCTCTTTAATCGATAGCATAGTAACAGGCGCTGAAATATCGATTTTATTCAAAAAAGAATATCCTAACAATCACGTGTATTATCTTGGTGTAGTTGCTGCTACGATTTATAAAAACGGTTTGAATTTTACTTATATTAGCTATACCCAACCTTTTCTAATCAGTCAGTACGATTTAGAGCATACTCTGGAAAATCAAAAAAGTGATATTTGCAGTTTAATCAATAATGGAATTGATCCTTATCATCATTTTTCTAATGGCGCTGTTTCATGTGAAGATATGTTTTCTGCAGCTATAACAAGATGCCTGCGCAGGCTGAACAATGTCCGTGTCTATGGTTTTGATACACCAAAAGAGAAAGTAGATACGGTTATTACTTTTGGTACATTTGATTTATTTCATGAATTACATCAGCGTCTTCTTCGTCATTCATTACCAATAGCTAAACAGCTCGTAGTGTATGTCTACAATAAAGATAACAAGAAAAAAGAAGAATCTTATGTTTCGCTCAGTGATAGTGTCAGCGAGCGCATTTCCAATGTTGCGACTTACGCACTTAATGCG
>DHXK01000023.1:830-8075 GCA_002413665.1 Legionellales bacterium UBA5158
TTGCGACTTACGCACTTAATGCGTCTGAAGCAAACATAAGAAGTCATGTGATTGTACGAAGGATGACACGCAAACATATACCGGAATTAAAGCGTGCTATTAAAGAATATTCTTCAGATGGCTCTTTGGCTATTTGGGGTGGTGAAGATCAGTATAGTCATTTCTACGATATCTTAGATGTTTGTTTTCGTCTAAAAGTTCCGATTATAGCGATTAACAGAGGGGACGAAGACAAAGCACTTTGTTCTTCAGATATCAGAAATAAACAATCTTATCAGCGTATAGCCGATAGCTATGGTGTAGATATTCAAAATGTTTCTGCTTTATTTTGGAAAACCCAAATTAAAAATAGTAGGCTTGCAAAAGATTACCTAGCAGCTTTGCCTTATTTTGGACATAACGGAGCAGGAGAAATCTGGAAATATGATTCCTCTTTTTTTCTGGACAAGAAAATTACAAAACCTATTTCTAGCACTCATAAAATGATAATTTGCTTGCCAGGCAGAACTCCCTGTGAATTTGATAGAGCGCGCAAGATATTGTTGACCCTTAAAAATAAGCTACCTTCAAATACAGAGAATTTAGATTATTATTTGTTGGGATATAAGGAAGATGGTAAAGCTACGGAGTATCATATTACAAGGCTAGAGAAGAGACCCTGGTCTTACTTTAGTGATGACGCCATGCTAGTGGTGAAGAATTTATTCATGTCCCGCGTTTCAAAAGACATTAAAATTGAAAAGCAAGAAGCGAAATGGTCTATACAAGTCAATCCAAATTTTAAGAAAAAATCGGTTAGTGAATTGGAATCCACTTTTTCGGAAATCACTTTATCTGGTCGTAGTCGTGGTAGTGTCATCTCTCTAGAAATTGAAAATGCATTTTTGTTTTGTATGCAAAGCTTAGGCTATCAGGATGAAGAAATAATTTTGATATCAAAACATGTAACAGTGCTAAATGTTTCAAATATCGCATCTCTTGAGCGCAACAGATTATTTTCTACGTTTACGGTGACTGGGATTAATGATAAAAAAGCGAATAAATCTATTCATTTATTTTCAGAAAAATTTGCTAAACTGAATCATGACGGCTATAGCTGTACTCTTAAGCGCATGAGTCAGACTCATCACTGTTTGTTTGCAAAAATACCTGAAGAAATATTCACAGGGAAAGATAATTATGGACGCATCAATCCCTCATTTAAAATTAGCGATAAAGATTGTCATTACACTCCACTTTTTATATCACGCAGAGTGAATGGTGATAACACGCTGCCAAATCTCTTGAATAAAGTATTTAACAATATGGTGGCAAGAGAACCAGATTTTGATTTCAAAAAATTTGCTTGAAACAATTAATTTTTGAATTTTTTGCTTTTCGTCTCACCGCTAGGTGAGAAGCACAAAGCGTGTCATCTTAAATCTGCCTATAGTTAGAAGGTTGTGATTCAATGTCTCCAGCAGGAGGCAAAGATTTATTCCATCCACGCACAGCACCCACAAACAATCCTATTGACGCCCCACCAATTGTGCAACCAACTGCAATCCAAGGGCCCACGTTTGCGATTTCATCTTTAGCATAACTCAGGCCATAAGCATCCGCTGCACTATCAAGCCCAGGTCGAGAGCAAGTTTGATGACCGTCTCGATCTTTGGAGCATGCTTGAGGGTATTCACTTTCGTGATCTGATTTGAAATTACGAACTCCGTCATCACGCAATTTAACATCATGAAAACCTACGCTAACTCCACCTAACGCAGCACCTGAAAGTGCACCTATTAGCAGCCCACTCACACTGCTACACAATACCGTTTTCCCACGTGCTGTCATATTACAAGCTGACATTTCTAAACACCGATAAATTCTTGAACTAGACATAAATATACCCCTTTAATATTTACTTAAATTAAGTCATGGTTTGCCTTATAGGTGCCGATTTAAGGCTATCTACTTCTTCAGATTGAAGTTTGGCATCTTGATATAAAGCTCGTATGCTAGCTTTAGGTGCCCAAAGATTACAGTAAAGGTTTTGTTGAGGAAGAACTTTTTCAGGACAACAAGCTTCGGTTGGACCACAGAGAGTTTCACAACCATTATCCAGCGTAATTATTTTTTCAGGAATAACCCAAGCTAAGCAGGCTAATATTCCACATGTATCTTTGACAATGTCACATCTGGCTCCTGAAATACTAGCTTTATTTTGTCCTTGATCACATTGTAAGTTTTGGGAGAACCTAGGCTGCGTTAAATGAATCCACACATTTATATTATTTTTGATAGTCTCTAAGACTGATAATAAAGGATGTTTTTTAGCCCAGTGTGTATTTTGTAATTTAGCATGGAAATCATTAATCATTGTTAATAGGCCATCGTAATTTCGTTCTTTTATTTTATTCCCAGAAATTAAAACGTCTTTTGTATCAGTCTCCAAGTCTTGCATGTAGTCTAATAAAGCTTTTACACTTTCTTGTTCTAAAATCCCTTCTTCTGTTACTTTTTCGCTAGCAGCAACAATAAGTGATATCTGCTGAAAAATAAAAATATTTGAAAAAACACGTTCACTACCTGGAATAGTCGCAACAGGTTTGACGTCATAGATATCATTCGTGTCACCTTCTATTTGAGAGTCTTCTGGTCTTTGTAAAAAAGATGTAATAAATTGCGGATGAGTAAGGCTCAAATAACCAATAATATTTTTTCCTATTTGAGACATTGCAGGTAACAACGGATGCGTGCCTGACAATTGATAATGTTTCACTAACTTTTGTACTGTTATATCAATTAAGGAGAGTAGCTCACCGAGACTACGTGTATTATCAGATTTTCCATTAATCATACCGCTTTCTACATTAATCCATAAATCTCGCATGTAATTTATAATAGCTGAAATTTTTCGCTCTTCTAATAATTCCGATAACAGGATAGCTTGGCTAGCTAACGTTAAAATAACCAATTGATGCTGTATAAAATTTTCAGAAAAAACACGCTCTTCAGCAGCAACAGGTTGAAATATTAGAAGTGATTTTCTTTGCATATATTGACTCCTTTTGTAGATTAAGAAATTAAACATAGAATGCACCGTAAATATTAACAAAATATTAAAAGATTTTATTTCTTTCATGCTCAAACTGTAATAGCTTATGGCAAAGCCCACTGTCACAGCCCAAGAAGTCTCCTGTGTCTGATCTGCATATTTCAGTATCAAGATCACTACCCATTAGTTTACTTATCAGCAAGCTACTAGCTTGTTGATTGTCTTTAACAGAGCTGTTTTTTAATAATCGTAACGCTAAGGTAACTATTTTAATGCAAGTGTTGATGTGGGAAATAAGTTTGTTTTTACGCGTAACACGCCTTTGGGATTGCTAGGGCGTATTGGCTTAGTATTATTGATAATCGTTATTTTGGTATGGTTGGGTCTTAGTAAATAAAATCCTTGCCTGTCGATTAGAGTTGTCACTTCGTAGCTCGCATGCAGCGCAGCGGTAAGATAGTGTGTATATAACGTTAGAATTTTCATACAGTTATAACCTTGGTGCGCTCAGGCAAATTTTTTTTTACAGTCTATACTGTAATCATGAGGTTGGTCTGGAGTAAGTTATGGCGCTGAAACGGCAACAATCGATACATGAAAATATAAAACCCGAAATACATATTTCTCTTAATCAAGTTAGATTAGCTTTCCACGACTATGTCAATCAATATGAGGATGAGGCTGATTACGTTGATCGTCTCAAAGCAGTAGATAAAATATTTATAAAATCATTTTCTGATAAGGTCTATCTATATAAAATTTCAGAAAAAATTATGCTTGCAGTTGAAAATAATTTTTTGTTAAATTCAACAGAAATAGCGCAGCTTATTATTAATCTTTTAGCTGAACATATTGAAACAAAGAAAAGTTGGAACGTTGACAATTTTGGATATTCTTCTGCACGTGAAATTCTGACAAATATCATTAACTGTTTATATATGGGCAATCAATTAACTTTCTCTAATCGATATCCTTCAGATAAATATCTTCAGATATATAAATGTTTATTACAGTTGCAAGATAGCATCAATCTTAACGCGAAAAATATTTTCAAACTCTTGGGTAACGATGAAAAAACAATATTGCTCTTTAGAAAAATGTCAGAAGAGTCTCAAGATGAATCCACTAAATATTTTATGTTTTTATCGATGATGGAAAAGTGGAAAAATCCAGCCATGAAACCGTATGCCATTTTTCATGTTGCCATGATATATAAAGATTTCACTGACGATCAATGGACAAATGATGAAGATAGAAAGTTAATAAAGAAGTCATTTAGCAAAGTGGCAATTGAATTTCCAGAACTATTTGATCAATTATGCAAGGCTGAATTTAAGCCAGAATTAATGGATGGATGGCTTACTAATGAGGCAAAGGAAGTAGTGGCTAACAGGAAGCAGGGACATCTAAAGTTTTGCTAGGTTGTCTAGCTGATTCTACGTCAAGTATTCTCTCTTGCTTATCATGTGATTAATCACGATTCATGTAGTATTAGTTACTTGCAAAACCAATTGAAGCTGTATAAGTTCTTCAAGAACCCAAAAGATGCATCGCTTGCCTAGCAGAGTTAATTTAGTTAACCTTACAAAAATATTAATTCAAACCTAGTTTTCAATCACAATTACTCATTAATTATTAATGGAAAATATTATGCCCCGAAGTTCATTTTTCTCCAGTCAAGGTCGACTCATGGAGGCTATGACACAATTAAATTATCCATCTCCTATGCATATAGACAAAGGGATTTGCTTCGGTGTCGCCCATATGGGCAAGCAAGCTATGCTGGCAGACGATATTCAAACTTTTAATGATCGTTTTGATCGTATGTATGACGCAATTATGTCAAATGAAGAAATAGAACAACTGGGCTATGAAACGGGATCTAATGTTGCTACGTTCAGATTAAAAGAGGCACGATTATTAGATAAAGAAATGAGTAGGTTGTACGATCAAGGGCGTTTAAGAACCTTTGCGCAAATAGATGCAAAATTAGGTGCTGACAAAGTCGCCCTTTTAAATAAGAAAGAAGATGACTATTATGAACTCTTGGCTCAACAAATTACTATCAAGCCAGATGCCGCTTTTAAATCCGATGTTGATCTCCGTGCTTTTTTTGATGGGATAGAAATCTATAATTTTTTATTCATGCATCCAGAATTATTTGATAAAAAAATTCCATTTCATAGAAATCCTGAGCTAGCTCTTTCATTGACATTGCCGGTACAATTAGAAAGTAGAAAAATAGTATGCGTAGACAGTTTTTCAGGAATTTATAACTTACAAGAATTAAAAGATTATTTTGAATCTTTACGTCAAACACTAGAGGCCCCCATTCCTTTCACACACCCGGTATCGCTAATTATGCGGGGTTTTCATCACACCACTCATGTTGGTTATTGTCCAAAACAAAAAGCTTGGATTTTTATTGATGCTAATACTAAGTATGAAGATAAACAGCATCTACCCATAACAATAATCATTAAAACAGATCTCGAAATGGCAAGAACAATGCTTAACAATTTTTGGGCTGCGAACGAGAGGATTGCGTTTACAACCGAAGTTTCTGTTACTGGGGACCAAGTAAATACCTTCAAAAATTATTTAACTCGATGGCATCAAACGCCTGCTATGCAAGTCATGCACACTGTTACTGAATTTAAAGCAAGGTTTATTGCCAACATACGACGCCGCGCTATTGAAACTGATTTTTGGTTATTACCTGCTGCACAATGTGGTCATACAAGTACAGCGATAGCATTACTTGCTGCAGGCGCCAATCCCAATTTAATCTCCGAAGATGGTGCTACAGCCCTTTATATTGCGGTCATCAATAATCATGCTGATATTGTTCATGCGTTATTAGAAGCAAATGCAAATCCCAACATGTTAACAAAAGATCTTGCTACGCCTCTTTATCCTGCAGTGCGTAACGGAAATGTAGATATTATTAATTTATTGTTACCAAAAAATATTAATATTAATCAGGTAAGAAAAGATGGCATGACAATCTTGCGACTTGCTATTAAAAATGATCATTCTGATGTAATTCCAATATTACTTAAAGCAGGCGCACAACTGACTCAACAGGATTTGGATTTTGCAAAAACTAAAGGTAACGTATCTATTATAACGTTACTGACCGAGCAATACGCATTATTGCCCAAGCCTGTCGAAGTCAATAAAGATGAAGCATCAGCCAAAAATCTTAGTCAATTTGGATTGTTAGGCATATCTAGTTCTAAAGCAACAACCACTACACCTTTGTTAGAGCCAGACACATCTAGTCAAGACAAGGTAGCAACAGGCTGTTGTACTATTATGTAATTTTTAGTAACTAATTTAGCAAAGGGTGTCGCTCGCAACGTCGAGCTACACCCGATTAGTCGAATCATTTTTTTTGTTCAATGAATAGTAATCTCAATCTATACTGTCTGTTCTTTAGCCTACATCTGTTTATAATTTTTTAAAAAAATCAAACTTATTGCTATATCTTCAAACTCACCTTAGAGTGAGATGCGGATTAATCAAACTTCTTTTTTACAAACAAACAAATAAATTAGGAAAAAAAAATGCTAAAGAGACTATCATTAGTTAATTTTATACTATTTACTTTACTTTTGTTTTGTTTAGGAAATTCAAGTGTTATTGCTTCTAATAGTTTGGCGATAAAAGTACTGCCAGAAATGCAGAATGCAGTCGTTCTAAACCAACTCACGAAAGAACTTCTAGAAGCTAATCGTTTTTCAAAAAATAATAGTAATAATGCAGTTCTAGCGCAAACAAAAGCAAAGCAACGACTCTCAGCTTTATTGGCTCTCATTGATAAAAATCCATCTGCAATATTGCGAGTTTCCTTTACTAATAAAGTTTATCAGTCGATTGCGCCTATCGCACAAAAATATATTGAAGAAGAAGTTTATAATTTGGTAGGTACGTTTGAATCACTGTGTGCTTTAGGTGAAGATTCTGCGCAAACCCGTTTTTTTATTAAAACAGATGATGGCAAAATGTTTATTATTCATTTTATTGCAGAGATGAATAAATTACCGAAAACAGGCGATAGAGTTTCTATTCCTTACGCGATTAAAATCCCAGCATTATCAGGCGAAGGCCATTTAATTATTCCTGTTGATTCTAAAAAACCAGCCATTATTCCATTAAGTGACATTGCAATTACCCCAACAAAAGGTATTTTTAAAACCTTAGCTATA
>DHXK01000052.1:0-528 GCA_002413665.1 Legionellales bacterium UBA5158
CCTGTTGTATGGATTGTAAAAATGGTTCCTACAATGGTATTGGGTAAACAACTTACAAAAAGGCAACGTGAGTTTATACCAGGCAAAGTACAACCATTGCGATCATACAAAGTAGATATTGAGGTAAGCGTAAAAGAAGATCATGTAAAAAGAGTTTTTAAAATTTACGAATTACAGGGAGAGGAAGGGTTGTCAAAATATGTTGCCTGGGTAGAACGAGCACACAGAAAACAAAGCGAAGATTTTAAAAAATATCCGCATCGCAACCCCGATCTATTAAACAAATATCAAACATCACGGTTGCAAAAATTTCTCTCTTTTCTTAAAAATATTTTCTTCTATAAAGAAAAACAACTTAACACAATCAACTCATAATAATGGAGAATAACAGGCACGAAAGCGTAACAAAATTAATGTCAGATTTTAGGCGGCCAACACAAACACAATCGCAAGCGCCGCCGCCGCCACCTATTGACGATGACGATGATGTTATTTTGGATGATCCCGACGATGACGATGACGATGATG
>DHXK01000052.1:604-1076 GCA_002413665.1 Legionellales bacterium UBA5158
GATGATGATGATGATGATGATAAAGGCGGCGATGATAAGGGAAAGCAAAAATCTAAATACGATCCGCTTAGTAAAGAGGCGTTAGAATCATCAGCAGACATAATTATCGGCTTAACTGATATTACACAGGACAAAGTTTTTTCGGCGGCTGGCAATGCAAAAAAGAAACGTAAACTTAAAAAGCGGTACGGCCCCGATGCAGTTGACAGAGCACAGGATTTAATTGATGAAGCAGACGTTAATGAAGAAAATTCTGTAAAAACAAAACGTGATTTATCAGTTGAAGAGTGGGGAATGTTGCGGTTAGAAAAAGCTGCAAGGGAATTTATGAAAGACCTGCCAATGAGCGATACTGAAAAGCAAAGCATCAAAATTCCGTTGATACAATTAATGAAAGTAAACGGCGGTTCAATCCCTCCAGGTGTGCTGTTATCGTTTGCACTTGTGCAGGTATTTGGTAGCCGGTTCGGGC
>DHXK01000052.1:1275-1445 GCA_002413665.1 Legionellales bacterium UBA5158
GGTATTTGGTAGCCGGTTCGGGCAATTAGCAATGCTGTAAATGAAAAATTTTATCAACATAATTATTACAATCATTATTTCATTCGGGATATGGAAAATATTTTGTCCACGGATTTTTATTGATCTTGATTTTTTGATGGTAATACTTTTTTTGTCGATAACGTTAATGA
>DHXK01000052.1:1681-3614 GCA_002413665.1 Legionellales bacterium UBA5158
CGTTAATGATCTTCTTATCCCTGCAAATGATACAAGAAATTTTTAAATGAGCGAACCACGATTAAATTTTTTAACCCTTGTAATAGGCAAGCCAGGCACAGGGAAAACAACTATTACATTAGAGATTGCAAAAGCATTGCAGCAGGAAACAGGCCGTAAAATAATAATATTTGATACCGATTATCATCCATCGTACACAGCAGTAAAAGATATTTCATTCACAAAATTAAAAACGTGGAAAGGCAGCATAGGTAAGGTTGTACACGGTGATGTAGATGCATTTTGCAGGCGTGTAATGAAGTACCAGCGGGATGCTTTTATAATTTTTGAAGATGCCAGCAAGTACATCGAGCCCAATCTTACCAATGCCGTAAAACGGTTTGTAATTAATTATCGCAAAGGAAATTTTGATGTTGCCTTTATGTTTCATTATCTCGGTGATGTGCCACCCCGTTTATGCAAAATGTACAACCAGATTTTATTATTTAAAACCGAAGATGATCTAACCGTAAAGCAACCAAAGTTTAGCAACTGGCATAATATTTCACGGGTTGCACTAAGAGTAAAACAGAACCCGGAATTTAATTATTGTGAAGCAATAGAAATGTAAATGAGTACAAATAAAACATACTACGCTACAGCCTATATAGATATTCTACCAAAAGGCTGTCAACACGAAGACATAATTATTGAAAGCGATTCTTTGGGAGAAAATTTAATTACAGAAATTAAATTATTTATTGGAGAAAAAAGTGTGCTAACAATCTTGCACGATGGATTATTAGTACCTGTTGACTGGACATATTTTTGCAAAAAAAATATTGTAATACTTTTTCTTACATGTATAGTTAATGAGTAACAAAAAAACAATAGTACCCAACAACCTTTCAAAGCTGGCAACCTATTACCAGGAGCGCTACCCTGTTTTTATTGGATGGTTGCAATTGTACCCCGATGTATGGAAAGAATTAAAACCATACCGGGAGAATAATAAAAAATCGTTGCCTCCAAAAGTTATAAAAAAAATTACTGACACACTCGGCAACCCAGAAGAATAAAATATATTTTATGCAACAACCAAACAATTTTTTACAATTTAATAACGGTAAAGATTTTTTTGCGTTTACCGTAGGCAACACAACTGCAGCACCTGCAAAAGTGATTTTATTCCCGTCTTACAATCCTTCCGACCCAGGTAAAGTTGTGAGGTCGGGCAATGTTCCTGCGTTTAACGGTGGCGGACAATTGGCGACAATTAGTTTTTCTAATGGTGGCGGCTTCGGTAGCGGAACAAATAATAATGTATCTCCTCCCGGTGGCACAGGTACAGGCGCAAAAGTAAATATAACGGTAACAGCTGGCGATGTAACCGCTGTTGTTATAAGTGATCCAGGACAGGGATATTTAACCGGAGATATTTTAACTGTTGCTCCGGCTGCATTCTTCGGAGCAGGCTACAACGGTTTTTTTATTACTGTTGTAGCTGCATCACCGGCAACTAATGTTAGCGGCGCTTCCGGCATGGAAAAAAGTATTGATGAATTTTTATCTTACATCGATAAATATGCAACCGAATGTACAGCGCTGCAAATTGCAACTGACAATAATTTACAGCTACATCAAATGCTAAATATTATTCCAAAAGAGCCATACAAAAATTTAGAAAATAAAATTATTCCACTTTCTAAATATGCCAACGAAAACGCACCCAATCAAAATGTAATAAATATCAACGATCAAATAATTCCATTAGATAATCTTACTGAAATAAATATTACAGTGCCACCGGCAACATCTACAACATTCACATTTGTTTGCCGGCCTGCATCATGATACACCTATCACATCTTTAAAATTAAAAAATGAAAACAATACAATTAACAGAAAATTTCTCCTTGTCTGAGTTTGCATGTAAGGATAAAAATAATACGCC
>DHXK01000052.1:3666-4540 GCA_002413665.1 Legionellales bacterium UBA5158
GATAAAAATAATACGCCTGTGCCAAAAGAGCTGATACCTAATGTTACAAAACTTGCAATTGAATTGCAGAAGCTAAGAGATATTATTGGTTGCCCAATTCACATAAATTCGGGTTACAGAACACCTGAATATAATGCAACGTTAGAAGGTTCTGCAATACATTCTCAACACATGCTTGCACTTGCGGCAGATTGCACAACCATTAATTATAGTCCAAATGATTTTGCTGATTTAGTTGAAAAATTAATATCAGAAGGCAAAGTAAATTTCAAAGGGCTTGGAAGATACAATGGGTTTACTCACCTTGATTGCCGACAAAAAAAGGCAAGATGGGATAGGCGGAAATAATGAACAGAACGCTGTGTCCAAAGGTGACGCACAACACTATTTATCGTACTGTAAGTTATAATTCATCAATTCTTTTATCTTCCCATTCCAGGTAACTGCGATACCACCGCCAGGCACGATTGAGCAATTTCGGAGCTCTATCTTCAGGGGTTTCTAAAAAATCTGTGGTAAAAAGGTGGTAAATAGAGAGTGTCCATATTTCCAAAACCCCATCCAGGTTAATAAACTCAAATTTTCGGTTGCGGTTCCGGGGGGTTAATTGTTAATTGACAATCCAAACATATATGATCATTTGTTAATAAGGTGTTAAAAAATAACATAACCTTACCCATGCTGAATCTTGCCTCCTTTCTTTTACACACTACTTTTCTATCTATTTATAACGATAACATATACATTTCTACCGATAACTACCGCCTGCACCTTCACCACTGTTTTTAATAAGTAATATTTGTTCTCGCAAACAATTACTTCACTCAAAAAATTTAGAGATGTTTCATAACACTTCACACAAAGGCAAACTTGT
>DHXK01000052.1:4587-7044 GCA_002413665.1 Legionellales bacterium UBA5158
GCTTTACTTGTTGCTGTTGTAATCGCAACAACATTTATAAAGCAGGACGAAATAACCGGCGACTTTAAATTAAAAGTTCCTTTCAAAAAATAATTACTTCCTCAAAAAAAATCTTAAAAATAAAATTTCTATATTATGAAATTATTTAAATCAGCCACATCGTTTCTTTTTATACTTGCAACTACCGTATTGTTCTCAACAGCATTTGGATGGAATCCATTTATTGTTGGTATAGTGCTAACGCTAGCCTCATTTATTCCTACACCTTCCGGCGTTGCAGCTATTAACATAGCAAGAATAAACAGCGCTGCAAGACAAGTTGGTTACAGTAATTACGAAGGCGACCAACGTGGGCCAAAATACGTAGGCTTTAACGACCCACTTGTGGATTTAGGAAACAAGGCACAGGACTTTAGTCAGGAAATGGCTACAGGCCGTGTATTTGCTATTACGATTGCTAACGGTTCCGCTGATCAACAAAAAGTTTATTTTGTAACCCCTAACCCTTCATTCATTCCTACCGATGCAACCAGGGTTATAAGGGACGGTGCAATCCCAACAGGGGCCGCAATTGCAACCTTAATCGGTTCCGGTTCACCCGATACAATTGGATCATGGTTAGCATTTATGCAAAATAATCCCAGCCGTTCGGTAGGCTTCCAGGTATCAAGTACCAGCGCCGCACAAATGGGAGTTATCATGAATATCGTTCCCCGCTCTCCATACAGCAATCTTCAAAATCAGTTAATTCCTTTGGGTGCATTCAGAAATGAATATGCTTTTAATGATAAGATTTTAACATTGAAGCAAGCCATTCAGTTTGATAACCAAACCGAAATAAGCGTAGATATTCCGGCGGGTGCAACAACAACATTCACGTTCTATATGGGTGCAATTTTAAACACTGCAAAGGCGCTGAATGATAAATCGATGATAGCCTTATCAAACGTATCACAATAAAAATATTTAGCTCATGGAGTTAAACGAACTCATAAGGCAACACGGACAGAGTGTTGCCTTTGTTTTTAAAAAAATGGGCATTGCGTCCCCGGTAACAACAAAAGATGTTACACTGATTGCGTTGCTGTACGGAGATGTTTTTATAAATGCATTACAGCATCAAATTAGCATTGATGAAAATGGATACAGTGGCTTTGGTGACGGGCCTTCTCCCGATGGCAGCGCCGGTGCAGGTGGCGGAAGTTCCAGCGACTATAACTGGATAGACTATAGCAGTGCGGCGGATGAGCAGCAATATGCGCCTGCAGTTACAAAGCCGGTTACTGTTACACCTACAGCAAAAAAAGCAACAAGCGGCCTGCTAAATATTCTTTCAACCGTTGCACAAGGTTTAGGAGCGTATGCAGGATCACGCAGTGCTGCTATACAAAAAAATCAGGCAAGCATTTACGGAGACGCTGCATTGTTAGCGCCGCAACCTGCAAAGCCAAATTCATTTTTAATAATGGCGCTGGTCCTTATCGCTGTTTTGGTAGTTGTTCTTATGGCATCAAAACATAAAAAATAAAATAAAATAAAATTTAAAAATAATGGCAACTCTCATAGCAAAGAATGCTGTAAAAAATCCCAAGAAGGGAGAATTCTATTTCGTTAAAGGTGGCAGTGTGTATGCTGTAAAGCCCAACCGTAAAGGCGGTAAGAAGGGCCGCAAAGTTTGCGGCACAAAAAAACATAAGCCCGCAAAACGTAAAAGCAGCAGTCTTAAAAAGTTTCAATCTTCTTTAAAAAAAACTGTTCGCAGAAAATCTGCAAAGCGCAAATCTGTAAAAAGAAAAAAATAAAAAAGATGTATCCGCATGGACAGGACACCATTAGAACAGGAAGTGCACGACATAAAAAACAAGTTGCAACGCTGGGAAGTTGATATGTATTTACTTAAAGAAGTACATGAGGCTTTAATAGGTAATAGAATCGGGCAGGATGGCGGATTGGTAAAGAGAGTTACAAAAATTGAAAATAGTGTAGATGAAATGTGCGACCGCCTGGAAGAGGTTGAGAAAAAAGAAGATCAAAGTTCATTGTATATAAAAATAATCTGGACGCTTGGCGGAACATTGGTTGGAACAGTGCTTACTCTTATCGCAAGACATTTTATCTCAAAAATGTAAGGCAATGAAAATAAGAATAGCCGTTTGTAAAGAGTGGTTTATAGGCGGTATTATTTCAGGAGTAATTATAACATTATTACTTATAAAAATTTTTTAAGGTTTGAAAACAATATTAGGAGAAAACTGGCGAACAACACTGATAGGATACTTGCAATTTGTTGCAACATTCGTTTGGGAAATGTTTTTAAAAGAAGGACCAACACATTGGGGATATATTTTAGGTTCCGCCGCAATTGCATTGATAGGAAAATTTGCAGCCGACAGTAAACAGGTTAATGAAGTAAAGAAAGATGTGGAGCAACAGCATCAACAGGTACAGGATGTAAAA
>DHXK01000146.1:0-314 GCA_002413665.1 Legionellales bacterium UBA5158
AAAAAAGTACCTGAACGCTTACTTTTAAGTTAACTAATGGATATGTTGCCTTAATTATAACGGCTCTAACACCCGCAGATATTTTAAAAAAATACACTACATTAGCTGTCTGTAACGCTATTTACTTTACGGATGATGCATTGCAAAACCCTTGGATAAAGCAACATGCAAAAAGTTTTGTTGATTTTCCTAAACAAATTCGATTTTTCATATGCTCTAAAGCGATGGATGATGTTATTTCACATCGTATCCCTGAAAGGATTGAAAAAGCAGTTGTACGTGATTCAGCAATGGTGATGCTATACGCTCCAAAT
>DHXK01000146.1:383-4862 GCA_002413665.1 Legionellales bacterium UBA5158
TTCTCAATATCATCCTAAATTCTTTCCGCCAACTGTCGCTAAACCTCTAGCTTTTGTACCCCAAGTTGTTGAATTGGATGCGCCGCATGAGTTTGAAGTAAGAGCAGCAAGTAATCCGCTGCAGTATGTCATGAGACATCGTGATCATTGTGATTATAGCTCTGACGATGGTGAGGATTTCAAGGATAGTTCTGATGATGAAGATATTATGGATCAAGTTCAGCAAGCTGACGCGAATTTATTAGCAGCTCTTGGTGTAATGGAAGGCTTTGATGTTGCATTTCCAAGTAACGGGCGTTAAAAATCTAATCTAATATTGGAATCAACAATAAGGGAAAGAGATACTTATTATTGATTCCAGTCTTTTCTATTTAAAGTGAATTTTTGTCTTCGAATGCAGCCTACTGAACCACAACTTCGGCCTACTGAACCTACTCAACAGCCCAGCTATCTAGATCTTTGGAAATTTACTTCTCCATATGACTCTATTTTGGATTATAGAAGTAAGGAAGTTGAAGTAAGTTTAATAGCACCTGATAAGGCAATGAATGCTCCTATTCAACAGAGCATGCGATAAGAACTAGTTTGAGGAATGTTTTTAACTGCCTATAAACAAAAAACAGTTCCTCTGTTTAGTGTTCATAGGATCACAGTATAGCTAGACATTCTCAGAATAATCTAGGCAATTGAGCGACTAATTGAGAGCGTTCTTTAACAGCAGCATTCGTTAATACAAATCCGCATAATTGTTTTTCAGAATTATAAAACAAAGCTCTAACGTTATTATCTTGGTTTTCAATAACCCATTCTCCCGCTAACCCTTTGGGTGGTGGGCAAATAACGAGAGGATGTGCCGGGGTTTTTACTACCACTGGCATTGCAGGATACTCAACAGCTGTACGTTCCCCTAGCAAGGTTTTAGCTAGTGCGCGAGTGCAATTGAGCAGGGGAGTGATATAAGGTAGAACATGGCCTTCCACTTCAGCGCAATCACCTAATGCAAAAATGTCTTCGACGCTGGTTTCAAGATAGCGATTAACGATAATTCCACGTTGAGTTTGAACCCCTGCTGATTTTGCAAGCGTAATATGGGGCGCTAAACCAATAGCAGACAAGACTAATTCTGTTTTCAGTGAGCTGCCATCTGACAATTCTAGAAAGTAACCATTTTCAGCTTTATTTACGGTGTTTGCTACACATTGCAAGTGCCAATGTACATTTTGTTGAGACAGAGCGGCTTGTAATAAAGCGCCTATACTCTCAGGAATTAATAAATCTAACGGTGTTTTTGCTGGCGCAATAACGTGAACTTCGTAGCCCGCATTACTTAAGTCATTTGCAAATTCACAACCAATCAAACCTGCGCCTAAAATAGTAATATGTTTTTTATTTTTGATACGTTCTTGAAATAAGGCGTAATGATGTAGATGATTGACGAACATAATGTCGTCTTTTGCATCGCCTTGTAAAGGTGGCTTAATAACATCAGCGCCGCAAGCCAGTACGAGCTTAGAATAAGAAAGTGCCTCATTGCTCAGCCACAACGTTTTAGTGGCGGGGTCTACTTGAGTGGCCTCACAATGTGTCCGTATGGTTGCATCTAACTGGGCTGCCATGCTCTCAACGGTTGCCGTGGCGAGCATTTCTGATGTCTTGCGGCTGGTTAAGGCATTGGATAACATAGGTTTAGAATAAAAATAACCATTATCCTGGGTGATTAATGTTAAGGGTGTGGTTTTATCAGTGCGACGAAATTCACGCGCAAGTTGATAGCCTGCTAAACCGGTTCCAACAATAATAATAGGATGTTGCATAGATATTCGCTCGCTCATAAGATGCGGTGGTATAGTACATGAAAAAATGGTTTAAGGTAAATGCAATGCAAAAGCTACGCTGGCAGCCTGTTTCGTTATTGGCGACTAAAGGAATATCACCCCAGTTAAAGGACTGGTTGTCTTACCCTGGCTCTTTCATTAAACGATTGAAAGAGCACGGTATTACTCAGCCAAAAATTAGTGTGTTGAATGAATGCTGGAAGTGCCCTGAGCTAGAGGAAGCACGATTGTTGGATATCAAGCCTAGACTTTATGCGCGAGTACGAGAAGTGCTAATTTATAGTGACCAAGGACCATTGATGGTTGCACGTACCGTCATTCCAAGAACAACTTTAACAGGTAAAGAACAGCAATTAGCTTATTTAAAAACACGCTCATTGGGCTCGATTTTATTTAAAGATGTTTCTGTGGAGCGTACGGAATTTGAGTATGCATGCATCAAGCCTAGTACCAAAGAATATGTGAGAATTGAGAAAGCTGTTGATGACAAAGCATCAGAGTATTGGGCAAGGCGATCTTTATTTTATATTAAAAATAAGCCGCTGCTATTAACCGAGATTTTTTTGACTAAGATAGAGTGTCTATAATCTAATTTATAGGCATGACCAAAGGATCTAAAGGATTCTATGCTGACTAAACTAAAAAATTACGCCACGTTAATGCGCTTACAAAAGCCCATAGGATTTTTTTTATTGCTCTGGCCTACACTCTGGGCGTTATGGTTAGCCAGCTCAGGCGTTCCATCATTGAAAATTCTTTTTATTTTTATTGCAGGCGTGTTAGTCATGCGTTCTGCAGGCTGTATTATTAACGATTACGCAGATCGACATTTTGATCAGTATGTAGAGCGAACACGCAATCGACCTTTAGCTACAGGTCAGGTAAAAGTAAAAGAAGCTCTGTTGTTATTTTTTATTCTTTTGTGTGTTGCATTTTTGTTAGTGCTTAGTCTCAATCGTCTCACAATAGAATTAGCATTCGTAGGTGCAGCGCTTGCAATTATTTATCCCTTTTTGAAACGTTTTACGCATTTACCACAAGTTGGATTAGGGGCTGCATTTTCATGGAGTGTCATAATGGCATTTGCAGCGGTTTTAAATACGGTTCCGGCAAAAGCAGGTATTTTATTTTTTACGGCACTGCTTTGGCCTGTGATTTACGATACGCTATATGCGATGACTGATAGACGAGATGATATTAAATTGGGCCTTCAATCTACGGCAATTTTATTTGGGCAATGGGACACTGTTATTATTGGTCTATTGCAAATGCAATTTTTATTGTTGCTCGTTTTAATTGGTTTTTTATTTAATTTGAATGCATATTATTTCTTTAGCTTAAGTTTGGTCGCCATGTTTTTTGTGTATCAACAAATGTTAATTCAAAAGCGCCTACCTGAAAATTGTTTTCGCGCATTCATCAATAATCACTGGGTAGGGTTATTTATTTTTTTAGGCATTGTTGCGAGTTATAGCAGATGAAAATTGTAGCTGATGAAGACATTCCAAACTTACAAAACTATTTTGGCTTTGCTAATGAGTTAATTTTAAAGCCCGGACGAGAAATAAATAGCGAGGATTTATTGACTGCTGATATGTTAATAGTACGATCAGTCACTAAAGTCAATCAAGACTTATTGCAAGATTCATCTGTTAGATTTGTAGGCAGCGTGACAACAGGTACAGATCATCTTGATACTGCATGGATGGATGAGGCTGGGATACAGTGGGCTGTTGCAAAAGGTTGTAATGCAACTGCGGTTGTTGAATATGTTGTGACTATCATTGCAGCTTTGCAAAAAATGGAAATTTTACCGAATGAAAAATTGCGCACGGGGGTAATAGGGGTTGGAGAGATAGGCAGTCAAGTCGTTGAGATATTAAAAATGTTAGGTTTTTCAGTTATTCAGTATGATCCAATTCGGGCGATGAATGAAAAAGATTTTATCTCAACACCGTTAGAAAAATTTCTAGATTTAGATATAGTCACGTTACATGCCCCTTTCACTCGTGAAGGTTCGCATCCCACTTATCACATGATAGAAAAATATTTTTTATTACAGCAAAAGAAAAATTGTGTATTAGTGAATGCAAGTCGCGGTGAATTGATTGACTCTTCAGATCTATTGGAATACGGACAATTGTTATATTGGTGTTTGGATGTGTGGGAGCATGAACCTTACATCAGTCTCGAAATGTTAGAAACTGCTTTGATTACAACCCCTCATATTGCAGGGTATTCTGTGCAAAGCAAGTTACGTGGGATTGAGATGATTTACCGTTTGGCCTGTGAAAAAAATATCATTCCTGCGCAAAATATTTCTTCTGTGGAATTTCCAACAAAAGTTTATTCGTTTAACAATAAGCAATGTACTTGGCAAGATGTAGTATTAGCGTTGTTTGATCCTCGGAATATTTCTCAACATATGAAAGATGTTTTACTGGGGGATAGTCAGGAAACATTTGATATGTTGCGTAAGAATTTTGATGAGCGATATGAATTTGGTTGCGTGAAATTGCATGACATTGTATTAAACAATGAAGAGATGGATTGTATTAAGAAGTTAAATTTTAAAATTTAAATTTTAAAGATAAAATCTTTTTGCCTGTCATTGCGAGCGCGAGCGCGGCAACCCAGGCTTTAA
>DHXK01000224.1:0-6041 GCA_002413665.1 Legionellales bacterium UBA5158
AAAAAGTACCTGAACGCTTACCTTTTTGTTAAGCTCTTTTCGGTGAATAAGGTGGGTCACTGGCGACTTAGTATTTTGGCTCAACATGGACAATTCCTTGTCAGTTTGACGGTACTTAAGTGCTGCGGGTTATACTACATTTTAGCTCGCCGATAAATTTTTGTCGATCTTGCAACTCCTTGATTTATACAGAACTACAAACTGGTGCGCCAGAGCTAAGCTTTCTCACATTCTTTTCTAATGGTATCCTCAACTAAAATACGTAGTACAAGGACGAGACTATGTTTGCAGCACTCTCTTTACCTATTTTAATTTCTATCTTTCTCGTAGCCTCAACGGCTGTGTGGTTTGCCGGTATTCAACTAGCCAATACCACGGATATTATCGATACTCGCTTTGGGCTTGGCCAAGCACTTGGGGGGCTCATTTTTCTCGCCATTACAACGAATCTTCCTGAAATCGCAATCGTAGTGACTGCTTCTCTAATGCATAATATGGGCATTGCTATTGGTAATATATTGGGAGGCATTGCAATTCAGACAGTTGTACTTGCTATCTTTGATGGATTTGGTTTAGGGCGTAAATCATCGTTAACCTATCAGGCTGCCTCTCTACAGCTAGTGCTTGAGGGAGTTCTTGTCATGAGCATCCTTGTCATTTCTATTATGGGCACTCAACTTCCTAAATCCATCATTTTTGCACGTCTAGCGCCTGGAGACTTGTTGATAGCTGCAACATGGCTTATAGGTCTTTGGCTCGTCCAGAAGGCTCGTACGGAGCTGCCATGGACTAAAAAACATAAAACCATGCATCCTACCAAGAGTAGCGGCCAAACAAAAACGGTTAAGCACAACAATGTATCTATATTATTTATTTTTACACTTGCAGCATTGATCACGCTAGCGGCTGGTGTTGTTATGGAAGAGAGTGGAAGCGCAATTGCTTTTCATATAGGTTGGAGTGGTGTTCTTTTCGGTTCAACGATATTGGCAGCAGCCACAGCACTTCCAGAAATTTCAACAGGGCTTGCCGCTATGGAAAATAGACGATATACCCTTGCGTTCAGTGATATATTTGGTGGGAATGCTTTTTTACCGGTTCTCTTCTTGCCAGCTACTCTTATTTCAGGACAATCTATACTTCCACAAGCCCAAAAAACTGATATTTACCTTGCCAGCTTAGGTGCTCTCCTGACGGCAGTGTATATTTGTGGTTTGATCTTTCGTTCTAAACGCCAATTCTTGTGCTTAGGAATAGATTCAATAGCTGTCCTGTTAATTTATAGTATTGGCATTTTAGGATTGTTTGCTATATCGAATGCGTAACATTTGACGCACCTTCTTGTATAACGTTAAGTTGATCTTGCTTCAAGTTTTTGGTAAAGAGCGCCATGAATCTTTTGCAATCTTTCATCTTGGATGAAATTGTTAATAGATATTTCTTGGACTCTGTCTTTCATAAAACATGTTAACCTTTATGTTCTAGCATGGGATAAAAAAATACATCATTTCACTATTTAAATTTTCAGTTAATATTTTATATTACAATTTTTACTATCAAAATATTTAAGATAAAATATTTTAGGCATATGTAGGTCCAACCCTTAGTAACTTTTGTAAGTCTCCTTTTGTTATTGCAATTCAAGTATTAAAGGGGTCACTTCATTGCCGGTTTCCATCCATTCAGATCTCATAGTAAAGTCAGAGGCCTGGACAAATTTTATATACAATCGAAGTGTTTACTACCCATTGGAAGAATAGTGTAATTAGTTGACTAGATCGTAATGTATGAGCATCTATTATTAAAAACCTAAACAAACTTTTAAGAATTTCTTAAGGTTAGTTATGTTAGCCTTTAGTATTAATCATCTTATTTTTTAGGAGTTTCTTGCATGTTCGCAAGAGCTAAGCAATATGTATCCGCAAATATTTCAGCTATAGGGAAAACTTTTATATCCCTTGAACATAAAACTATTGAAAGCCTATACATCATTAAAAATCATTCGTCTTTAAAGGCCATCAACTCGGCGATTGTGTGGATTAGGAGCACGCATAATGCACGAAACTTTATTAATGGTTTTTTACAACCCGTTACGCATCTTCCTGAAGCGTTACTAATTATAAAAAAGTCAGATAAACTTCGTAAAGTTTTAATACAAACCGCGCACTCAACTGCACCCATGTTACTTATTTCTTTTTCATATTATCGTTTTGTAAGACCAGCAATGCTGACCTTTGCCAGTGAAGACTCCTATGAGATAGGTACAATGGATATTGCTGTTACTCTATATCTCGTTAAAATGATTCCACGGTTCACAGTGCAAGATACAGTAAATACAGCTTCATTTTCTGATGCCATGATAGAACGTATTCCTCAACATTTGCGACACTTTCACTGCGACTGCTCACCACCCGAAAAACGATTAGGTGATTTTAATACAAATATACATTACCTGACTCATAGCATTTTGCTGGAATTACTATCAAATCAAAAATATGTAGGTCCTATTATAAATTGTTTCGTAACACCGTGGTTTTTAGGGCAAACATTTTTAGATTATCGACTTAACATGTGTGACGCGCATCGTTATCAACAGGTTGCAAGTAACAATTTTTTCTTGATCGGTGTCGGTGCCTCAACTCAATTTGCAATTTGGGCTATCCGAGGAGCGCTTGGTATTCAAAGTCAATTTTCAACACTGGCTATCCGAGTTTTCATCATGAAACTCGGTATGTTAACAACTGCATTACGCGAAGAGCCTTTGCCAGGCAATGAATATTCTTTCGATTCTACGTACTATCTTCGGTATGCAACAAAAAAATGTTTGCAAGACAGTACCAATAGTATCTATAAAAAATTAAAGACTATCCAAGCAGCACACGGGAAAAAAACGTTGCTCATTGAGAATGATGCTATGGCAAACCAGTCATACCATGATCTTAAACAGAAATTATCTTACATCATTGCCAAATTAATCGGCGAAGACTACTCACACTTAAATTCATTAGTACGCACTAATGAAATACGTTTATTAATTCAACTAAAAAAAAATAACTTAATCGTCTTGCTAGATACAATTCAAGTTGCGCAAAATCATCCATATTTTATCTCAGCAATAGAAAAAATCACGAAGTTACTGCCAACATATCTTTTACCATCAGGGGTATCAAAAGAAGAGCTTATTTTTTTTAAGAGAGTCATTTATCTTAATACTGTTAAACAAGGATTGCCTATCATTGCCAAATTAGTGAATCATGCATTACAAGATCCAGAACAATTACAACGCAATGAATTTGTAAAGCGTCAAAAATTATTAGCAGTCAAACAAATAGTTGATGATGCTGCAGTGAGGATTGTTTTAGACGAGATTCTCTATAAAATAGAGATGAGAGAAGCTCTAGGTGTGGGCCAAGAGATAGCTTTAGATCACACAGTATCAGATTCCGTGGAAAGAATCTCGAGGGAGAATCTATCTACTTTTAGAGATGTTGACTTACAATTTTTTAGTGTAGATCATGTTAGGCATCATGAAATTAAATCTAGTAATCTTCCTGCTAATATTAGGAATAGCGATATTTTTTCTGATACAAGGTCCACGCCTATACTTGAATATTCCATTTTAAAAGCGCCAGTGCCAGGCCCTCGTCCTTCAACTTATAAGCAACTGAGAAGTGAAATAAAACAAGTTAAAAAAGATGTTACAAAGAAAATTATGCGCCTTTTTTTCTAAAGCTTAAAACATATCGATGGAAGAGCAAATAAATACTTACAGACATTGAGTTCTATTTTGCTCTTTTTGTTCTTCGAAGATTTGAAGCGAAATACGCCCCAAGATATTTTTATATGTTAAAATAAAACGTTTTACAGATATTAGTTATTTTCAAATCCTTTTTTATAATATCTACTCAAGGAGTTAGAAATTGATTAAAATTTCCTATTTGTATCGGCCATTATTTTTAGTCCATCAATTGTCATTGCACAGATAACAGCACCTACGTGCCCTGTTGGTCAAGTAGTTACTACAACTGCTCAGTTAACGGCGGCATTAGCTGCAGCAAAGCCGGGAAAAATTATTAATCTAGTTAACACAACTTATACTGGTCCTTTTACAGTGACTGTTTCAGGAAATCAATCAGCCCCTATTACCTTGTGCGGTCCAGCAAATGCGATTATTGATGGTCGAGGTAAATCAAGTATTTTTCATCTTAACGGTGCTAATTGGTGGAATTTAAGTGGCTTTCAATTAACAAATGGTAACAAAGGATTGGGTTTAACGAATTCGAATCATAATAAAATTATTGCACTCTCGATTCATGATACAGATGGCGCATCAGTTCATATTAATACTTTTTCTTCTGACAATGTTTTTGATGGTTTAACCTTACGTCATTCAGGTGCTGAAGGTTTTTATGTAGGCTCAGCTAAAAGCAATTGGTGCATGTATTCTAAGTGTAAACCTGACACCTGCGATCGAAATATTATTCGTAACAATGATATTGCAACCGTAGATGATGAAGCTATTGATATAAAAGAGGGAACGACGGGCGGTCAGGCTATCAATAATCAAATTGATGGTAAAAGAAAAAATTGATGCTAACTTAAAAATAATTTTTAGCTAAGTAAATAGAAAAGAAATGTTTATATATTACTCATCACTATGAACGGTTATAATGTTTTCATTATTATAGGGGCAATATATATATGGGAAATTTGAATTCTGCTGACTTTTTGATTTTAGCAATTTTAGCTATTTTTGCTTTTTCCATTATGGGTGGCTTGCTACGTGGTCTATGGATAGAAATTTTATCTCTTAGCAAATGGATTGCTGCAAGTATCGTTTCTACCTTATGTACTGCTAAATTGGCAGCATCATTTAGCGGTGCGGCATCCGATAGCGCAAATGTGTTTGGCCCATCCCAAAGCTTAGCTCTGGTGACCTCGCCAACAACCGCTACTCCTATTAATGCAGCACCATCATTTACTTTGTTATCTACAGGTGTCACCTTTGTTTGCTTATTTTTTGCTATGTTGCTACTAAGTTCTTTTCTCATGCGTAGTCTTACTCCTGTCGTTGAAAACAGAAATGTAACCCTAGTGCATCATTTGTTAGGAGCTGTTCTTGGTGGGATACGCGGATTTTTGATTACTACGTATATTATATTTCTTACTCAACTAACACCTATAGGCCAGCAATCTGCCTGGAAGAGTTCACCGCTAGTAGTGGTCTTTCAACCGATAGTAAAAGTCATTAATTATTTTGTGCAGGAATGAAAGAGATTCGAATAGATTTTTTAAATTCTTGGTACGATTTTTTGTTGATCAAGATATTTGTAAGTATGGATGGCCTGACAGAAAGCCTTTTAAGTATTATATCCCTTATTAACTTTAGCTAACTGTAAATACGCATCGCAACAACAGTCAGCATGTTTGGCTAGCTCTAGCAGGTAATTAATATCTTGATCATGAATAGCAAATTCAGCGCGAAACAATTCTATTTGATGAGCATATTTTTTTAATACCTGACTTAAATCGAAAGCGGATTTTTCTAAAGTAATTTTATAGTTTGCTGAATTAATATATAAGGTTAATAAACCCTTGTTTGACAAAACTAGCTGATATAGTGCCCAGCGATGATGGTTATTATCTAACCTAAATAAGCAAGGTTGTGCTTGAAAGCTATAATCGTAAGAAATAAAAACCACAACCTTAGCAATAACAGCAAAGTTAAGTATAAAATAACTTATGAACTTAAACTGTCGTTTGCGGTGATTGCTTACTAGAGTTTAAATAGACTTCAGGGACTTGATTTTAACTATAGGAATAGATATGCAGTTAGTTGAAAGATTTCTCATCCAGATTCCTAATCCTTCTGTTATCTTAGCAACATTACTTATTTTCATGACTAGCGCTTATGCAATAATATCTGGCATTTATCTCAATACTTTATTTTTAACCTCATATCCACTTTCATGGTTGATTTATTTCTTAGTAACATTAGCTTTTTTTACAGCATTTTTTGGCCTTGTCTTAACACCTTTACA
>DHXK01000224.1:6113-8680 GCA_002413665.1 Legionellales bacterium UBA5158
GTCTTAACACCTTTATTTACAAAAAATATCAAAGAAAATTGTTTGTTCTTGGTGAAGATTTTTCTTTTCATTATGCTAATGCTTGTTGCACTCAGAAGCTTAAATTATTATTGGCTGCCATTTGTTATTTCGATTGTATTGGGTACCATGAGCGCTCTTATCTCCGTCATAGCTTGGAGTATTATCCCGTTAGCATTTAACATACGCGAGTATAAAAAAGTAGCACGATTAGCAGGCTTTTCTTCCTCAGCAGGGAGCATAGTCGGAAGTTTTTTGATTCCTTTGCAACTAAGGTTTTTACCTTTAGATTCGTTATTATATTTGTTAGGTCTATTAAGCCTTACCATGGGATTAAATATTTATTTATTACCTTTATTAAAAGAAAAGATTTCTTATAAAGTGTCTGAACAAAAAAATCCGTTTAGATACCCACTTTTTCAAACGGTATTGTTTTTTCTAATTTGTATCATAGCAACCCAATGTCTTATTGATTATATTTTTAAATTTGAAGCTGCTAAGCATTATTCAGGGGGAGAGTTAGGATCATTTTTTGGAATGTTCTCAGGGATTACCAGTGTAATAGGACTAATATTGGGAATGACGAGTCTCAAATATATTATTAAGTATTTTTCTTTAGATGGTATATTATATGCCACGCCACTTTTTACCTTCATAGCATGTTTAGGTGTCATTATGATGCCATCTTTATGGACTATTTGTTTGTTAGCAAGTATACGAGCATTGTTTTATTTTAATTATACAACGCTAAGTACGGAAATTGCTTTAAATATTCTACCTTCTATAGTTCGAGCAAAAGCTAAATTTCAGCTTAAAACAATTTTTTCTCCTTTTGCTACTTTAATAGTTTTATTTCTCCTGATGATATTGGCAAAGAAAGTTGGAATATTTTCGAAAACTGTAGTTATTGCAGCTATTTCTCTTTTTTGCCTATTTCTCGTAAAGAAAGTCACACATTCCTATAAAACTACACTGCAAGCTGCGACTGAATTTAAACGTTTCAATGTATTAGATCAGTTCGGGGATGCTAATATAGCTCTTTTACAACAGATTATAGAGAACTCACTTGCCTCAAACGATAGTAATATAGTATTGCTTGGATTGTCTTTAATCGATAGCTCAAATACAAGTAAATTGCCTAATACTATCTACACACAATTGAATCATCCTAATATTTTAGTGCGCAAGTCTATCATTAATTTGATAAGGGTCTTTAAAGCGACAGAGAGCTTAGATTTATTAACTAATCAATTTGCAGTGGAGAGTGATATAGAAGTTAAATTTTTAATCTTAAATACTTTAAGTATCTTGAACCCAGAAATTACTTTAAATATTGCAAGAGAAATTATTAAAAATCCATTAGATCTTCTCTATCCAGCCGCAATCAATGTTTTAATAGAATGCGGAAATTTATCAGAAAAAACTTATGCTAATAATGTATTACATACTCTCATTCATCACGAAAATGCATTAGCAAGAAAAGAAGCTGTCAGAATAATTGGAAGATTATCTTTAATTGATTACCAAGCAGAATTAAATCAATTGATAGCTGATGAAGATCATGACGTGAGTTGTGAGGCAATAAGTGCTGCGGCAAAGTGTAATCTTGTTTCCCTTACGCCTCAGATTTTAAGTCAACTTCGTCATAGGTCTAGAGCATCTACGATCTATAAAGCTATTGCTAAACTTGGGGTGCAAACCATACCTTATTTAATTTCTGAAATAGCAGTGGCGAATAATCCGACTTTATTGATTAAAGCTCTTAATAGTATTCCGGGTGACGAAAAAGATGCCGCTATTTTAGCTATTATGAAAACAGATAAAGTATTTCTTCGTAATATAATTGCGAAAGATGTCAATGCTAAGGCATGCTTAACGCCACCTAGTAAAGCTTTAAGGAAGTGTGCGAGTGAATTAGCATTAGAAGAAACTTTTTATTTGGCCTCATTAACAAACATGTCACTGCATCATACCTCCATTTTTCTATTGGCTGAAATACAATCAAGACAACAACTTGCTAAAAAGAATATATTGTATTGGTTGGCTGTAGCAACAGATCCCATAAAAATTAATCAATTGATTCCTTCTTTAATGCATTCGACTCAGGATGTTTCTTTTGCGCAAGCTCAAGCTAAAGCAATGGAGTTACTTGAAATTTATATTAAAGATAAAGCTCTTTTAACGCGAGTTATTAATATTTTTGAACCTGATGATAAATCTGTTTCAATAGCTCCAGCTGAATGTAATGATGCGTGGCTAACGAGGATCATAAATGCTGAACTTAATAAAGGTGAGGATATGGATTTATTATCTAAAGTTTTTGATTTAAGGGGCGTGGAAATTTTTAAAGATCTTCCTGCCGAAATATTAATCGCCATTGCTGAAGAGACAGAAAGGCTTTCATACGAAGAAGGCGAAAGTGTATTTTTAGAAAATGATCCGCCTAATGGTTTGTATTGTGTGAGTTCGGGTGAAGTAAGAATAGAGCGTCAAGGGAAAGTGCTAAACATTCTAAAAGAACACGATTATTTTGGAGAGCTAGCTTTAAT
>DHXK01000254.1:0-4499 GCA_002413665.1 Legionellales bacterium UBA5158
ATCGTCGATATGTACATTCTCCATAAACTGGTTAAGATCTGGTGACCCATTGTTGCTATCGTAACCAAAAATTTCAAATAATTTCGGTGACCACACAGTCTTGTCAGTCATCTTATCCAGAGACCAATATCCCATATGGGCAGTTCGCTGAGCTACAGCCAATGTATTATTTAATTCATCTATTTCTTTGCTTTGTTTATGAGTTAATTGCTTATTAAGTTCAGTCATTTCTTTAGCAGAAATTTCCATAGAACGTTCAAGTAAATATCTTTCTTGATCACTATCATCATAACTTCTAGACACCTGCAGTAATAAGGTTTGCCATTGCTCATTATTTATATTTTGAAGATCTTCAGAGATGCCCAAGCGCTTTAGTTGACGAATTAATAAAGAATGTTTTTTGACTACCGGGTTATTCTTCATGATAAATTGTCATCGTCATTGTTTGATTATGTAAGTCACAATTATTTTCTTGTGTATAAGGTGATAATTCACCATAAGAATAAAAACCTAGTTGATGTGTGCCAGAGGGTAGTGTTTCTAGAGTCGCTTGTGTTTCTTCATCTGTTCTTTCACCTAATAAAAGCCGTCGTCCTACGCAACTGATTGCAATAGCTAGCACCGAACCTTGTAAATTTTTCTTATTGTCTATGTGTTGGCTGGCTAGCTGTCCAGCATCGCTAGACGCTGTAATTAAGCGATCAAAGTTAGCACGCATTAATTGAGCTAAATATCCATTAGGCATATTTCCTGCAAAAATTAAAGACTGATTTTTTTCATCGATAGCTAATATAGTTCTGACTAATTGTTTTGAGTCCCTTTCTGTGGAACGAATGGCGAGGGGAAACAATAATCCAGTTGCCGGTAAACCTGAGATTTTATCTCCTAAATATTCTTTGTAAAGAGCTAGTGCTGGCTTTCCATCCAACTCAAATAATATATTATCTTGTGAGCGAGTAATGACACGTTCTGGTCCAAAAATACTCCACCCACCTTGTGATGCATGTCCTACTTTAATTTTGTCTCCGTATAATCCAATTGCTACAATTGTTTTTCTTAGAATCTTTCCTTGGTATATTACCCAGGTACGCTTAAATTCACTGCCATCACCTGCTAAGCCACCTGTTACAATGACCTCTTTCATTTTCATTGAATTTAAACCGTCAGTCAGAGCTGTACCATTTACATTTAAGCCGTCTGATAAAACAAAAATATGCTTCAAATTATTTTTTTCTAATGCGCTTACAATTTTTTGTCCTGCTGTGAACGATTCTTCTGCAGAAGAGATTTCGGTGGAAGTTATTTCAATTGTAGTATGCTTAAAACGAGTGACCGAAACGGAAATACTATTGTCATAAATAAACTCTCCTGCAATTTCTCCTGCTGTTGAGCAACCGATAATTTTTGAATTAGGATAATGTTTGCAAAGCTCATCGATGGGCTCAGGATTATTTATAAATTTAGGCGATGCAAAAATATGAATTAAAGTTTGTGGAGAGTCTAGCTCTGGGAATCTACTGACTGACCATTGATTATTTTTAAATTGGAATGTTGCAGTTTCCATATATGTGCATACCTTTAGTGGTATAAGAGAAATGATGTTAAGTAGATATTAATTATAGTTCAAATAAACCATTTCTGAGCTTGCGCTTACAATTAAAATTTACTTATAAATCAAGGCTAAATTAATTTAACTGTATATACCGTGCGTTGGGATTTTTTTTGTTGGTTTATAGTGGAGTTTTTTAGGTGTATATGCAGTTTCACTAAAAAAAGCATATAGTTAAGCTCATATCTGTAATCGTTATTGCGACTGAGAGCGGTAACTACCGAGCCGCGACCGTCAGGAAGCGTCACTGTATATTGCTGTTACCACTCCCTAACGGTCGCGGCTCGGTAGTTACCGCTCGCAGAGTCCGCGCGATAGGGGTGTTAAGCTTTAAGGCCGCTGCGAGCCTGGGGGCGTTATCTGCGTTGATAATTTCATACCTTTTTGCTTGGCGTCACGTAATTGAAGTTCAAGGCGTTCTACGTCATTTTTTTGATAAAACACGCGTTGTGAAATAAATTGAGGGGGCATCATCAATAATGCTTCTCCTTCAATAGTGACGTGTGCTGTTTTTTCTGTTAATGAATTGCAATAACTTTCAGAAATACCAAATTCTAATAAATAATCATTGCCATTATAGAGTAATCCAGTCGAAGAAAAATGAGCTGAAGGAAAGGCAACGATGCCACATTTATCTTTGATTTCCCCTATTAATTCTACTGCTTCATCTTTTGCAAATTTTAAGGTCTGTTGTTCCGTATGCAATAAAATAGGTCGATCTTTTTGGTATTCAGAACGCAAGCATCGCATGGCACCTTCATGATGATCAAGCCTACCACCTGTAGCACAGAGAATATCAATGCTGGTGGCACCTTGTTTATCACAATAGCGAATGGCTTTAATCAGATCCGTAAGGTTTTGGTCTTTTGCAGGCACAATAGTCGTGCCAAGAATTCCGATGTAAGGTTCAGAGTTTTCATCTATATCATCGAAGGTTTTTTTTATTCCCCAGATATTATTAGGTGTGATTGAATCAAAATCACCTAAAATAATGGATGGCATAATATCAATGCGTGCCAGTTTGTCAGCAGCTCCATCAAGTGCAACAACAATTTTATTAGCTATTGCTTCAAGAATAATTTCACGCACTAAAAAATTACCATTTGCTACTATCGCATAATGCGATTCTGGTTTTGAGGATTTTTGCTCTGATTGTTTAAATAGTCTTGGGGCTGACATAAGGAATCTCATTGAATATCTAAAAACTTTATTATAACCACTTACCGAAATAAATAAACGTTTTGTTAATCACTAAAGATTATATTGAGAGTCATTCTCTAGAAGTCATTTCATTAAACCTTTATACTTCGCCCCAACATAATGAATCTAAATGTTTTCGCGAAAGAATTCCTCGCTGGTTATTACTATACTTAATTAGTAATTCTTCCTATGAATAGTTAGCTACTTCTGATCAAAAAAAATTATTTAAGAGAGGGAAGTTGCTGTGGATTATAAAGTGAATTATTTAATCGCAATTGACTCACGTTTTTGTTGACTGTATTGATTAATTGCTCAAGCTGTAGGGACATGATTTTATGTTCAGGATCCACTTCTCTGCTTTTATTGCTTTCCGCCGCCTTGGGAAATTGATTAATGCTTGCTTGGACAATAAGAATAGTTTTAGAGGATTTATCTAGGTGATCATCATCGGGGTGTAGTTCTAAAATTTTTTGCATTCACGGCTGTCACAATTTAGACTAGCAAGGATGTAATTCCTTGCTAGTATTGATCAAATTTACTGACAACTATTTGTGGCTTAAGAGCATCCACTGGAACACATGCCGGCTTCTTGATGAGCGGGGTAATAAGCGCCTTCTCGTGGGTAAATAGGTCCGCAACCTGAAACTATAGTTATCATGCCAGCAATTAAACAAGTGAAAGCGAACTTCATATTGTTACTCCTGAGTGACTAACCATTTTCGAAAGCTGAGCATTAATTTTAACACAAATTCAGACTATGCAATGTGTGATCATAAGCTCTATGTTGTGTGTTTGGAAATCTTCTGGTGTAATTAAGTTAATCAAATTAAGCATAGTTGCTCATGTAATTTTTTATGTATTGACGTATAAATGCAAAAAAATTGCAACATAAGGTAGTTGAGCGTAACATTTGATCACTTAAGTCAATTATTTTTCTATGGTGGCCTAAATGTTTAGTGGATTTATGAGTTCAACATTCGGTTTATCAAGTACCGAAAAAGCAGTGAAACTATCATCAGATGACGAACTAAGACAGGAACTTTTTAAAAAACAATCGCTTCCTCTTTTGCTTAAACCTAAAGAGAAGATTTCCACTCAAATTAAAGAAGAAAAAGAAGTTAGCGAAAGTAGCAGCCTGTTAGTTGACGTTTCTGAGCCATCAAATTTTACACTGGCAAGTTTAAGCAGCCAAAAATATTCATTCGATAATGCAGTTCGCCTTTCATCCAAATATAATATTGATCCTACAAAAGACTACATCATAAAGCTAACGTCGCTGACAAAAACAAAAAATGAAATGTATTATCGTGTTAATTTTGATAATGGGATACCAGAGTCTGTTTTACAAATGAATAGCACTTTAAGAGATTATCTAAAATATATTTTGTTGGATGACGAGATGAAGAAAAGCTTTCTACCTACAGTAGAAATCATTGCAATTGTAAAATCCCCAGCAATTGTCATTCAAGAAATAGAGATAGAAATCCAACGTACTTTTCCTAATATAAAAAATTTAGACATTGATCAAGAATATTTAACACGTTCGATAATTGAAACTCTAAAAAATTATCCTTTAAGTATTGGTTTATCATTACTAGTGCCATATTTGAGAAAATCACATGTTGAATTTATTGTGACAAGTATTAATGGAATAACAAAAAATTTATTAACTGAATCTAGACAGCCTATG
>DHXK01000254.1:4545-8799 GCA_002413665.1 Legionellales bacterium UBA5158
CAAATCTAGACAGCCTATCATTTATCATTTAGATGAGAATTTAAATCTCAAGTTGTGTCTATCCGCTCACGCTGAAAAATTTATGAAATTATCCGTTACCGCCAATCCGGTTAATATCACGCTAGATTTCACACAAAATATTGGCGGTCATCATGATGAATTAAATAAATTAGTCAGGGAAGCATTTAACTCGCGAGCTTTAGGTGCAGAGTTTGCATCCGCGTACGGTATCAAAGACACTAAAGGAATTTTACTCTATGGTCCTCCTGGAACCGGAAAAACCTTAATTGCACGAGAAATTGCTGCGCAATTTGCCAAAGGTGATTCAGGTAAGGAAGACTCTAAAAAACAAGTTCAAGTCGTCAATGGCCCCGAATTAAAAAGCAAATTTGTAGGTCAATCCCAAGAAAATTTACGAAAACTGTTTGAAGCTGCAAAAGCAGATCCCGATAAACTGCATATCATTATTTTTGATGAAATTGATTCTGTATTTCCTAAAAGAGGTTCTCGTCCCGGTAGCGGCGCTAATGTTGAAGATGACATGGTGTCACAAATTCTTCCTATACTTGATGGTGTAGATGAATCACTTAAAAATATTTTAATCATAGGAACGACAAATAGAAAAGATTTAATGGATCCGGCACTTTTAAGACCAGGACGCATGTCTGTCCATATTGAGATTAGTTTAGCGGATGAAAAAGGTAGATTAGAAATTTTAACTATCCAAACTCGATCTATGCATGAATCAGGCGTACTGGATAAAAGCGTAGATTTAGCCCATTGGGCTAAGAAAACGGAAAATTATACCGGCGCTGAAATAGAAGAGCTCATTAAAAAGTCTGCTCAATATGCAATGGGTAATAATTTTGATCTCAATCAAAAAGAGCTAAAAGTCAAAAAAGAAATCAAGAGTAAAGATCAGTTAGAGAAGGTGAATAAAGAACATCTAGATAAAGCTTTTTCTGAAATTACTCCTATGTTTGGTGTGGATCAAGAAAACTTTAAATTCGATAAAGAAAAATTTATTGCCTATAGTGAAGAAGTGACGGATATTATTGCTGATTTTAATATAGCATTAGATTCATTAAAAAAAGACAAAGACTCTAGTCGTCTACAGTATCTCATTACGGGCGATAGCGGTGTTGGGAAAACTGATTTAGCTAAATACTTAGCCCTTATATCAGGGGCGAAATATATTAGAATGATAACATCGGATTCGTTACTAAAATTGTCACTACCCTTGCAATTAAATTTAATCGAAGAAGAATTTGATAATGCATTAAAACCTGAGATTAAACTCAGTGTTATTATTTTAGATGAAATTGAAAATTTATTAGAAGCTGATGCGCAATTTTATAATTATAATAATCGCTTACGACTTGAGTTTATTTCTAAATTAAAAGAGTTTTCTAATTCAGGAAATAAATGCATTGTCATTGCCACGACTCAAAGTAAAGAATTTGTTGAAAAAATAAAATTGCTACACTTGTTTAACGAAACGAAAGAGCTACATACAGTTAAAATATCACCCGACAATAAAAATGAGGTTGATCAACTATCCAGAATTGTTGGGTTTCTTGGTTTTGAAATATTACTAAACAGTAATATTGCACCTAATGATGAAAAAAAAATAAATCTTCCTATACGCGAATTGATTTATAAAATAAAAAAATTCTGTTTAGACGAAAAAAATAATAACGTATTTGATTTGACTGCATTTTATAAATTCATCAATGGAAGAAAAAAATATTATGTGCCATCTTCGCCCGCACTTGCATTTTTTAAGACACCTACCCNNCCTTTGTTGAAAGAAAATGAACTAGGGGATGTAACAGAAAAAGTGTTTATGCTTTAATGTATAAGAAATTTAGCAGCCTGGGGATGCGGTAAAATCAACCTGGAATAGGTACTTTATTTTTTTAAACTAACTAGATATCATCAAAATAGCAGGGTTTATTTAACTTGCTATTTTTTAAATTTCATCAAAAAACCTGCTCCTCATTCACTTTGTAATCTTTCAATAAATCGTAAATTTGCCGATAGAAAAATTTCGGGTATGATAAATAAAGATAGAACCTAAATTGTTAATTGTTGCTGTGCTAAAGTTAAATAAAATTCTCCACCAGAGCCGATAAAGGATATAGGAGTAAGCTTAATGGATATTAAAAAACTTGAAAAAGCAGCTGGACTTAATGAAGTGGCTAGCTTTGTTGCCTGTATTGTCATAAACACTACCTAATATACTTTCATCAGCTAATTCAATTTCATGCCAGGAGGCAAAAATGGCAACATCTTTTTTGGTTAAACTTAAACAGTGCAAAACATTTTCAATAACTGTCTCGGTATGAATATGGTCACATTCATTGTTATTGAAATTCTGCACTCTGCCAGCCATTTGCCCAAGCCGCTCCTATACTAGTTATTAACCTACATCATATTGAATCTTTTAATATTTTCTAGAGGCATGCTCCTTTTCGAGCGAATCCGCAACTAACTGCTATAATTTGTACAAGTAGCAAATTCACATTGTGAGGATTAGCAATGAGCGTAGCAAGACCTGTTCCGGATGAGAAAGATGAGCCAGGCCATAAATTATTTAGTGATTTCTTACAAGAAGTGAAATCAGCTAATGCGCTTGAGATGACGGAGTCCAGTAAAGCCGATGCAATTAAAGTGATACAGTGTGTGGAGTATATAAAAACACATTTAAAAACTATTTTAGCAGTTGTTGAAAAACGATTAGAAAAAACAGATACCGACGCTGATTATAAATTTCCTGCTGATCCAATTAAACAATTATCCAGCGACAAAACAAAAGGAGTATTAAGGGATGATTTTGATACTTCTTTTCATATAGATGCATTTAAAACCGTAGAGGAAGCAGAAACATCCTTTCGTAACTTAACCGATCAATTTGAAAAAGCCTTTACCGAGCTCCCAAAAGAGAAGCGCCTTGCATTTGCCTCCAAACTAGATTTTGGTGGTGCAGATACCGGGTGCATGGACGCTCGCACTGGACCTGCATTGATTTGGTTAATGACAACATTAACCAGCAAGACAGTTAACTTTGATGAATTCATAGCGGCCTTTCAAGGGAAAGTAGCAGACTATCCAGAAATAGAAGACTTTGTGACTCATGTGATGGATGCAGCCCTCGCAAATAATTATTCACTTTGCACCTTAGATAATAAAGATATACCTCTAACCCGAGAGCTCATCAGACGATATGCTGTGGAAAGTTTTAGTTATGAAGTCCCTGAAGAGGAAGAAGTGGATTGGCTACAGAAAATAAAAAAATCACAAGTATTAATTAAAGTTATTACATCTAACGTTGGAGTGACTAGCAATTTAAAATTTTTGACAGATCAATTAAATAATCCTGAGCACAATCGTCCTATTAAACCACTGCACCCTGAGCAGATACAAAATCGCAGCATCATTTTTAATCCTAAAAGGTTAATTAAAGAATCAAGAATTATAAAAGGTCCACGAGGGCGGTCTAAGAATACTGACAATATTAAATCGACTTCTCTTAGTCTGCTTCCTGAAAATGGTCGCATGATTTATTACAATAATGATCGCACTGTAGGTATAGGCTTTGATTTAACAAAAACAAAAATCAGCGAAAAATATATTTTTAGAAAAAACGCTGTGACAGATAGTAGACCCTGGATTCCAGGACGCCCTGGAGCAGTGCTAACTCAGTCAGTTCCTCTAGAAGATATCATTCGTCATCAACGCGAAGTCGCACAACAAGGTAGTGTACCCAGTCATAATGAAATATATGCACGCCCAAAAAAGCAAGGCGTAGGCTTTTTATTTGCGGTCAAAGATATGGTGACTGATCGATTAAATGCGTTAAATACCAAGCTTTTTATGAAATATGAGCTTGGAAAAGATTTACCACTTTATGTGATAGATTCACAAGCTGGCCCTAGAAATTATAGCTTAAAAGAGCAAGTCCAAGATTTAGTAGAAGGTTATCATCGTCAATTAAATAACCCCGCATGCCAATTCAGTCACAATTTTTTTAAATTATTAGAGGCTGATCCAAGCTTGCTTTCTATTCATGATAAACTTTATTTCTATTTAGAATTAAAGGCAGGTGGACATAACGCTTTAGCAGACAATTTATTAAATGCAATTAACTTTGAAGAATTATCCAGCATCAACCTAAAAAAAGCACCCGCAGAGTTATTAAATCATCCAAGGTATCATTTAATCGCAATTGATATTCAAGCACTGCTCTTAATT